>SXZT01000138.1 GCA_005787785.1 Actinomycetota bacterium | reverse complement strand
CGGACGCGGCTGGGGTGCTGCGAACATGTCGACCAATGGTCCGCTCGCGCGCACCATGGCCGACATACGCACGGCATTCCACGTGATGAGTGCGAACAACTGGAACGACCCCAACTGGATACCCGTCGAACATCGATTCACGCACGATCATCGACCGATCAAGGTCGGCCTCGTCACGAGCGACGGCGACCACATCGATCCCAATGTGGTCGATGCGGTGAAGCGAGTCGGCACGGCCCTCGAGGACGCGGGTTACGTGGTCGACGAGGTGTCCCTGCCGTTGACCGACGTCTTCTTCACGCTGTGGGAACGCCTCGGGGCACTCGACCTCGCTCTCGGCCTCGCACCGATGCTGAAGGACATCGACGACAGCGGCCTCCACGCCGCGATTTCCGACTGGGTGACGACCTTGCCGGCTCCGACACCCCAGACGTTCATGTCGGCACTCGTCGATCGCGACTTCGTGATGCGCGCGTGGACGAGATTCTTCGCCGATCATCCGATCGTCGTGTCACCACTCATGGCCCTGACATCGATTCCACGCGGGTTCGACATCGACCACCCCGGTGCCATGTCCGAACTCATGCGAACCGGTCGTTGGGGCGTCAATCTCTCGGCAATCGCGATGCCCGCGCTTGCCTTTCCGACGGGCAAGGTGAACGGCGTACCGATCGGTGTTCAGTTGTTCTCGCGGGCCTGGCGCGAAGACCTGCTTCTCGATGCGGGTGACGCACTCGAGGAACGATTCGGCGTCGTCAAGACGACGAACTGCCTCTGGGCGCAGTGAACTGCCGGCCCGGTCAGCCGTGGCCGGGAATCGTGCGCCACGGACCGGCGTCGGCGCGTGGTTCTTTCGGCAGGCCGAGAATTTGTTCGCCGACAATGCCGCGCTGCACCTGACTCGTGCCGGCATAGATCGTGCCGGCCCGCGCGTTCAGGAACACGTCGACCCAACTCGCGCTCGAGTTCGGTGAGCCGACGGCATCGGAGCGAATGTAGGTCTGTGCGGGAGTGCCGGTCGGTGTGAGTGCATCGGCGCCGAGCACGTCGACCGCGAGTTCGGTGACTTCCTTGTGGTATTCGCTCCAGAACAACTTGCCGATCGACGCGTCGGGGCCGGGCTTCTTGCCGTTCAGGAAAGCGGTGAGAGCCCGGTATCCGAGGAAACGCATGACCTCGACCTTCGTGTGGGCCTTCACCAGGCGCTGACGCACGTGGGGATCGTCGTTCAGGCCACGGTCCTTGACCATCTCCGTGAGTTTGTCGAGTTCTGCACGGAATGACAGTGCGTTGATCGCTGCGCCGGCACCGCGCTCGTTGCCGAGCAGGGTCATCGCGACCATCCAACCGCCATTCACTTCGCCGACGACGTTGCCTCTCGGACAGCGCGCGTCGGTGAAGAACACCTCGTTGAACTCGGACTCGCCCGACATCATGCGGATGGGTCGCACCTCGACACCCGGTTGACGCATGTCGACGAGCAGGAAGGTGATGCCCTTGTGCTTCACCTCGTCGGGTGAAGTGCGGGCGAGTACGAAGATGTGGTCGGCATGGTGTCCACCCGTCGTCCAGATTTTCTGGCCGTTGATGATCCACTCGTCACCGTCCAAGACCGCACGACAGCCGAGGTTGCCGAGGTCGGAGCCGGCGGCGGGCTCGGAATAGCCCTGACACCACAGGTCCTCGCCCGCAAGAATGCGCGGCAAATAGTGGCGCTTTTGTTCTTCGGTACCGATGGCGAGGAGCGTGTTACCAAGCATCGCGATGCCGAAGCCGTCGTTGTGGCCGCCAGTCGGGACGCCCGCCTTGAAGAACTCCTCGGTGAGCACGACCATCTCCATCGATGACAAACCCTGACCGCCGTATTCCTTCGGCCACTGCACCGCAAGGAACCCGTTGGCGTAGAGGGTCTTGCGCCACTGGTTGGTGAACTCGAACGCCTCTTCACGCGACAGTGCGCCGATGCCCTTCCATCCGGTGGGCAGGTTCTCCGCAAGGAACGACTTCACCTTCGCGCGATACGCCTCGGCCTGCGGTGGGTAGTTGAACTCCATCGTTGCTGCGCTCATCTGTTGTCTCCGATCAACTGGGGTCCCACGACAGGTGCAATTCTTTCATGGCACGCAGCGTGACGTTCGGGTGGTGCGTGAAATCGTTCTTTTCGGGCGTAAAACGCAGGTTCGGGAGTCGCTTCACGAGAACATCGAAGGCGATGTTCTGCTCGAGGCGGGACAGGCCGGCTCCCGTGCAGTGGGTCTCGCCGAGCGAGAACGCCATGTGCCGGGCCGAGTTCGTGCGATCGAGGTCGAATTCGGCGGGGCACTTGAACATTCGCTCGTCGCGGTTGCCGGCCGCGTAGCGCAAGTGGAGGTTCGACCCCTTCAGAATCTTCACACCTCCGACTTCGGTGTCGATGATCGCGTTGCGCACCATGCCCATCGTTGGCGACTCGCAGCGGAGGCCCTCTTCGACGAGGTTCTTGATGCGCGACGGGTCGGTGCACACGGCTTCGTACACCCCCGGGTTCCCGAGCATCAGCCACATCGTCGATGTGAGGGCGAACGTCGTGGTTTCGTTGCCGCCGATGTAGAGGTGGTCGACGATATTGATGACCTCGTGGTCTTCG
>SXZT01000137.1 GCA_005787785.1 Actinomycetota bacterium | reverse complement strand
GCGGCTGATTCGTCGAACGACTTCAGCGTCGAGTCCTTGGCATTCTCTTGTGCGTAGCTCTCGCCGGTGGTGCCGGTCTGCACCGCGATGGTCTTGCCGGCGAGTGCCTCGAGCGAAGTCAGCGCATCCTTGTCCTCGGCGCGAACGAGCAGCGACTGGTCGGCATCGAAGTAGCCGTCGGTGAACAGGGCGTTCGCCTTGCGCTCGTCGGTGATCGTCATTGCCGAAGCAACCATGTCGCAGGTGCCGGCCTTGGGGGCAAGCCAGATGCCGTCGAAGGGCTGGACCGTGACGGCAAGTTCGAGGCCCGAACCGATGCCTGCGGCGATTTCACGCACGACGTCCATGTCGAAGCCGGTCCACTCCTTGGTGGTCTCGTCCTGGAACTCGAACGGCGGGTAGGGCGCGTCGGTGCAGACGGTCAACTTGCCGTCCGCGATGAGGCCGAGGCTGGCGACGTCGACGGCACCTTCTTCGGCAGCGGCGGTGTCTTCGGTGGCTGCGGCGGTGGTGTCGGCGGTGGCCGTTTCCTCCGCAGCCGCGGTGGTTTCGTCAGTGGATGAACTGCTGTCGTCTCCGCAGGCCGCAAGGATGAGTCCGAGGGCCAGAACGGGTGCGGCAATGCGCGAGATTCGACGCATTCTTGCTCCTTTATTCGTGGTTGGTTGTGGGTGATTTATTCCTCCCGACGCTAGTCCACGGTGACTTGCGTACCAGCGGTACCGTTGAAATCGTGTCGGGGACCGGGAACTGGGGTCAGTTGATGAGAGGCGTGCGTCTGCCGATTCCATCGACGGTCGAGATTCCCGGACTGCACGAGGTGACGTTGCCCGTGCCGCGCCCGGCCGCGGTCGTTGACATCGAAGCCGAGGTGATGGCAAGGGTGCACGAGGCTTTCTCGCAGCGCGGCCTCACCGACCGCTCAGTCGCCGTTGGTGCGGGTAGTCGGGGGCTCACCGGACGTGTCGAGACGTTGCGCGGGGTCGTCGCGGGGCTGCGTGCGTGTGGCGCTGTGCCGTTCGTAGTTCCCGCGATGGGAAGTCATGCGGGCGCCACGGCCGATGGTCAACGTGAACTGCTCGCCGCACTCGGCATCGACGAGCGATCGATTGACTGCGAGATCCGATCGTCGATGAAGACGGTCGAAGTTGCGCGCACCACCGAGGGAATGCCTCTCTACCTCGACGAACATGCTGCGGCTGCCGATTTCATTCTGCCCGTGAACCGGGTGAAGCCGCACACGTGTTTCAAGGGGCCGATCGAAAGCGGCTGCACGAAGATGACCGTCGTTGGATTCGGAAAACAGCCGGGCGCCGCGCAGATTCACGCGTGCGGGCCCGACCGCATGGCGCAACGGCTCCTCGATGGCATCGGGGCATTGCGGTCGACGGGCCGACTGCTCGGTGGTGTTGCGACGGTCGAGTCGTGCTCGGGTGAGGTCGTCAAGGTTGCGGCGTTCGGCGCGAACGACGTCGGCGGTGCGGCCGAGCGTGAGCTCACCGATTACGCACGCAATCTCGTTCCGCGGTTGCCGCTTCGCGACATCGATGTTCTCGTCATCGAACGCGGCGGCAAGGACATCAGCGGAACGATGATGGACCCGAACGTGACCGGTCGTTTCTGGGTGCACGGTCTGGCCGACTTCGACGGCGCGCCCGCGACGATCGTGCTCCTCGGCATCACCGAGGCATCGGGCGGCAATGTTCTCGGCGTTGGTCTCGCCGATTTCATTCCCGTGTCCGTGGCCAACGTGATCGACTGGGAAAAGACCTATCTCAACTGCTTCACGGCAGGCCCGTCGGGTGTCCGTCGGTCCCGCATGCCGATGGTGCTCGCCGACGAAGACGAGTGCATCCGGGCAGCGCTGATGATGTGTGGCAAATCCGTCGACGAACCCAAGCGGGTCGTGCGAATCAGGTCGACCTTGCACCTCGAACGTGCGTGGGTCAGCGAGGCGCTTCTCGGCGAACTTTCCTGACCGCGCACTTCAGCGACGGTCGGAGGCGGGCATTTCGAGTTCGTACATCGGCACGGTGCTGTCGTGCGACAGCCACAGCCCGCCGCCCACCTGGCGGAAGTGCCTTCCGAGTTCCCGGCGATACCAGGTGCCGCTGCGGCGATGCACCGACATGTCAGTGGCAGCCGGGTCGACGATCTCGTCGAAGTCCGCTGCCGTCGGGATTTCGAGGTAGAGGAAATGCCGGCAGGCGGCTCCGAGGTTCTCGATCGCTGCTCTCGTCGCGGCGTTGTCGGGATACTGCAGAACGCTGTGGCACACGACGAGGTCGAAACGCCGTGCCGGGCGCCACGAGGTGATGTCGGCCTTCTTGTGGCCGTATGTCGCGCAGGCATAGTCACTGACGTCGGTCGACATGACCGTCACCGTCGGATGGTGTGTGCGGTACCAATCACGCCAAAAGCCCGGGCCTGCGCCGATGTCGAGAAATGATCGAACCTCGAGGCCCCACCACGCAAGCAGTGAATGAACACCGGTCGCCAACTTGTCGATCTGGGCAACGGTGTGCACCGACCCACGTCCGTAGAACCTGTCGTAGTAGGCGGCATCAAATCCACGCGGCGGCACCGCACGTGTGTAGCAGATACGACCTGCCGATGACTACGGCACCACGACCTAGTGTGAACGCATGCGGTACGGAGCGGTTTTCCCGACGGTTGAAATCGGCAAGGACCCGGGCGCGATTCGTGCATGGACGCAAGCCGTCGTCGACATGGGCTTCGAGCGGATCGTCGCCTACGACCACGTGGTCGGAGCGGTGCATGCAAACCGTGAACCCAAGCTGTGGGGTCCGTACTCCGAGCAGGACGAGTTTCACGAGCCGATCGTTCTGTTCAGCTATCTCGCCGCACTCACGACCGACATCGAACTCGTGACCGGAGTCGTGATTCTTCCGCAGCGACAGGCTGTGCTTCTCGCCAAGCAGGCCGCCGACCTCGACCTGTTGTGTAATGGACGTCTGGTTCTCGGCGTGGGTACAGGGTGGAATTACGTCGAGTACGAGTCGCTCGGTATGGAGTATCGCAATCGTGCGCGCCGCATGGAGGAACAGGTGGCGGTGATGCGCGAACTATGGACGAATCAGGTCGTCAACTTCGATGGCAAGTATCACCGTGTCGATCGTGCCGGTGTTGCACCGCTGCCTTCGCGCAACATCCCCGTATGGTTCGGCGGATCAGCCGAGGCCTCGGTGCGACGTGCCGCACGGATGGGTGACGGCTACATCTTCGGCAACACGGGCCTGCGGGTCGATGCGGCCAATGACATCTTGCGCGAGGAACTCGCTGTGCAGGGCCGGTCGTGGGACGACTTCCCGCGTGATGCCGTGGTTCACCTGCAACGTGGCGAGGCCGAACTCGGCCCCGAACTGGCGGCGTGGAAGGCGACCAACCCGCAGTGGATGTCGCTTTCGACGATGGCGAATCGCATGTTCCAGGGGATGAATCCCGTGAGTCGCGTCGACGACCAGATTGCGATGCTCGGGCGTTCGCTCGAGTTCGTGAAGTCGATCTGACCCGACGTCCTGACAACCGGCGTCGTCAGACCGGAGCCTCGCAGGCCCGTCGCGGGGATGACGCATCGGGCAAGTTGCGCCACATGTCATCGAGAAGGTCGTCACGCATCGCGCGGTGGGACGGGTCGTGCCACAGGTTGACGTGCTGCAGGGGGTCGTTGCTCAGGTCGTAGAGCTCGCCGTCGGTGCCATCGTGGAGGCTGCCCGGCAGTGTCGCGGTGCACACCCATGAGCCGCGAGTGATGGTGCGAAGTGAGACGATCTTGCCGAAGAGAACGCTGTCCCATTCCGTGAGGACACGCTCGTGGCCGAGGTCGACGGCTTCGCCGTCGTCCAGTGGAAGTCGCGCCGCCTCTGCGTAGTCGGGCCGCGGCAGTCCGGCGATGTCGGCGAATGTCGCGGCCAGTGACACGAGTCCGACGGGTGAGTCGACCGTTGCCGGGGTGAACTTGGTGCGCGATGGTGCGGGTCGCCAGATGAGGGGCAGGCGCATCAACGAGTCGACGTGGTACGGACCCTTGAAAAGAAGGCCGAAGTCGCCCTGGAATTCCCCGTGATCGGTGGTGAACACGATGTCGACGTCGTCGTACCAACCCTTTGCACGCAGGAGACCAACGATGCGACCGAGTGCCTCGTCGACGAGCTCGTTCTGGATGTGGACCATCGCATTGACCTCGCGCACCTGGTCGGCAGTCAACGTCGCCGGGACCCACTTTGCGGGTGCCTCGTAGTTCGAGACGAAAGTGCCGTGGTACCACGCCAACCAGTGCGCGGGCTTGCCCGCGAGGATGCGTTCGCACTCGACGGGATCGTCGACCCACCCGGCGGGAAGGTCGAGTTGCCGCCAGTCGACGCGGTGAAGTTCCGACATCGGCGGGTCCCAAGCGTGGTGCGGGTCGGGAAAACTGACCCAGCAAAACCAGTCGTCCGAGTCGTCTTGGTTTCCCAGCCACGAGATCGCGCGATCGGCGACCCAATCGGTGTGGTACCACTCGCGCGGAATCGGGTTGTGTTTCACCTGCGGTGCACCGGTGTCGCCTCCGCCCGCCTCGTTCACCTGCAGTTGTGAATTGAGGATCGGGTAGAGCATCGCGACCGCTTCGGGGTGGTTCTCGCGCAACCACTTCGCATAGTGCAGCGGACCCATCCCGTTGTGGGTTGCGAGCTCCATGTGTTCGAACCCGCGGTGCGGTTCGCGGCGGCCGTCGCCCGACTCGCGGTAGACGGTTTCCTCGCCCAGCGACGCGAGTGAATTCTCGGTGAAGAGAGCGAACGGGTCGAGAAATGGTTCAAAGTGCGCCTTGCCGATCAGCGCCGTCCGCCAGCCGTTGCGCCACAGATCCATGGCGATGCTCGGCGCATCGACGGGCAGGGGCACGCCGTTCATCCACACTCCGTGGGTCGTCACGTGTTGGCCGGTCAACATGGTCGACCGTGAAGGCATGCACACGACGTTCGAGGGAATGGCGCGCGTGTAGCGAATTCCTTCGCGGGCGATGGAGTCGATGACGGGTGTTCGTGCCACGGCCCCGCCATTGCAGCCGAGTCCGTCGTAGCGCTGCTGGTCGGTGGTGACGAAGAGAATCCTGCGCGGCACGATCAACCCTTCCCGAATCGTTCCTGCAACGCCCGCAGGCCGTCACCGGCCGCTGCGCCGATGGCCAAGCCGAGCACTTCGGGTTCGATGTCGGTGCCGTAGATGGCGACGCATCGGTCATCGGCGAGAGCGATCACGTCGACGGTTCCCACGTGGTGGGTGATCAGCGGATTGTTGATGATCGAGTACTGGAACCTGCGCAGATCGTTGTCGACGAGGAGAATCTCCTCCTCGAACACGATGCCCGAGGGCAACGTGACCCAACGCTTGTCGCCCTCGACTCGCGTCGAGGACGTGGGAAACCATTCGTGCAGGACTTCGGGTCGCCCGATGAAGGCCCACACCGTGTCGGCCGACGACGCCAAGATGGCATGACGCCTGACGGATCCCATGGGCGCCAACCTACCGAACCGGTTCAGTCGAGGCGGTCGTCGGTGGGCAGTGCCCAATTGATCGGCGTCTGGCCGTGTGCGACGAGGGCCTCGTTCGTGCGCGAAAACGGTTTGCTGCCGAAAAAGCCGTTGTTGGCCGACAACGGTGACGGATGTGCCGATTCGATGATGGTGTGGCGTTCGTTTCCCGCAACTTCGAGTATCAGCGTCTTCTTCTTGCGTGCGTACGCACCCCAGAAGATGAAGACGACGTGATGACCCTTGGCGGCCACCGTGCCGATGACACGGTCGGTGAATGTTTCCCAGCCTTTTCCCTGGTGTGATGCGGCGGCATTTGCGCGCACGGTGAGTGTCGCGTTCAGCATCAGCACGCCTTGGCGCGCCCACGGTTCGAGGAAGCCGTGCGCGGGCGGCGTGATACCAAGGTCGGAACGCAGTTCCTTGAAGATGTTGACGAGACTCGGCGGGATCACCACTCCACGATTCACGGAAAAGCAGAGACCGTGTGCCTGGCCCGCACCGTGGTACGGGTCTTGGCCGAGGATCACCACTCGCGTGTCGGCGAACGTGGTGGCATGGAGGGCCCGGAACACCTCGTCGTGTGGCGGATAGACGGTCGTGCGGCGACGTTCTTCGGTGATGAAACCTTGGAGATCCTTCCAGTAGGACTTTTCGAACTCACTTCGGAGTATCGGGTTCCAGTCGGTGGTCACGGTGCTAGAAAATAACTCGACATGGACGTCATCGTTGCAATCGACATTGGTGGCACGAAATTCGCCGCTGGTCTCGTCACCACCGATGGAACGATCATCGACCGCACGCGGTGCCGCGTGAATTCCGTTCAAACCGACGAGGGGCTCTTCGGAGACTTGACCGGTCTCGTGTCGGAGATGTTGGTGCGTGCGCGCGGCCAGCACGGTGCGTACCCGATCGCGGTCGGCGTGGGTGCGGCGGGTCCGAACGATCCGAACGTCGAGCGCGTGTCACCTCTCAACATTCCCTGTTGGCGTGACTTTCCGCTGGCACTGCGCCTGCGTGAATTCACCGGGCTTCCGGTATTTGGTGACGGCGATGCGAAGGCTCTGGCATTGGGTGAGGGCTGGAAGGGTGCGGCGCGAGGCCACGACAGTTTTCTCGCGATGGTGGTGTCGACCGGGGTCGGCGGCGGCATCGTTCTGAACGGCAAGTTGCTCGATGGCGAAGGAGGCAACGCGGGCCACATCGGCCACGTGATCGTCGAACCCGGGGGCCGGCGCTGCGCCTGTGGCGCCCGAGGGTGTCTCGAGGCCGAGGCGTCGGGTCCGTCAATCGAGGCGATCACCGGCCGGTCACCGACGCAGCCGACCTACGAAACGATCCAGCGCACGGGTCGGTTGGTCGGGCGCGGCATTGCGTCGGTGTGCAACCTGCTCGACCTGAAACTCGCCGTCGTTGGCGGAAGCGTGGCGCTGGGTTTCGGCGCACCGTTTTTTCAGGCGGCACAGGCGACACTCGATGATCTGTGTCGTCTCGACCACTCGAAGGGGGCACGCATCGTGCCGACACGTCTCGGCGACGATGGTTCGTTGATTGGTGCGGCAGCGGTGGGCTTGCGCGGACTCAACCGCCGAAGCCGCGGAGAAGCCTCTCGAGTGGACCGCGACCAATGAATCGGTCCCACCATGCACCGAAAGCGACGAGCAAGATCCACATGAGAGCCGCCAGGCCAAGGGCCGTGTCGAGCCCTGTGGGACGAACCCAGTCGAGTTGATTGACGACGAGGTTGTAGGCAAGACCATGGATCACGTACAGCGTGAGGGAAACCCGCCCCGCGCGTACGAAAACATCGGTGATCGGTGACGAGGGGAACGCCTCGACGACCCACGACACGACGATGATGACGAGCAGCGACGACAGTGTGACACCCACTGTGGCAAGGACACCGCGTTCGAATGGATCGGTGCTCGTGAGACGTTGCCACGTACCGTCGGTTCCGCGACGAACCACGGTGCTGAGCGTGTAGGTGGCGGCGACTCCGACGGCCAGTGGCGCGACGAGCCGGGTGCGATTGGCGAGGAACCACGGCAGTGACCGACCAATGAGCAGTCCGACGCAGAAGAACGTGAACCAGGGCAGGATCGGGTGCGTGTAGTCGATGAAGTAGCGAAAGACGAAGTTGCGTGGCGAGTCGGGATGCGCCGGGCTCAGCCATCCCGTCGAGTGGAAGTCACGCTCGCGGAAGAACCGCCACATCGACAACGTTGCTGCGGCAAGAGTGCAAGCAACCATGATCGCAACGATGTTGCGGCGTGACCACGACACCAGTCCCGCAGCAAGCAGGAAATAGAGACCGAAGTACGGCAGGATTGTTCCGTTCCACACCCATTCGAAGATCGACCCGACTGCGAAGAGGAGAACCCCGCGCCGCACGAGTGTCCATCGGTCGAAGTTCGCCGAGGCGAACAACGAACAACTGATACCCGACACGAGAACGAAGATCACGGGACTCGGCGCAAGAACACCGTTCCACGCATCCATGATGCGGACGAAGAAGTTCTCTTTGTCGGCTCCGATGGCGACGTAGCCGTTCAGGTATCCGTGGTAATTGAGGATGATGATGCCGAGCAGCGCAACGGTTCGTGTCGCATCGAGGGACGGATTGCGATCGAGTCCGCTCCTGGTTGGCATCGCCGTCGGCGTCGACACGGTCAGACCCACTCGATGACGTCGGGGTGCACCATCGTCAAAGGACGCTGCACATCGACGAAGTCCCCTTCGGCCGGATACGTCTGGCCCGCAGCCACGAACGCGATCGACGAATGCATGTAGGGCGACTCGACGAGGAGCAAGCGTTGTCTCGAAAAATGAAACGGGCTTTCGCCGCCAGGGAGAGGCATCACGCCGTGCGCCGAACCCGCACCGATGACGACGAGCGTGCCGTCACCGGGCACCGGTGTCGCGCGGTAGCCGGCGGTTTCGCCCGAGCGACAGGCTTCGGTGCGAATGACGTCTGCATGCAAGGCGAAGTGGTCCTTCGTGCCGTGCCACAGAGCCGTGCCGAGCCGCACCTCGATCGTGCGCTGGTCGTTGTCGTTGCGCAGTTGTGCAAGGGAATCGGCCGACAGATGGCTGACACTGAGGGCGACGCCTTCGGGGAGAAGAGGAAGCCACGCACGAATCTCGGCAAGGCGCGACGAGTCGTCGCCCGCGGTGGGTGAGTGGATGCTGCAGGCGTGAATCGTGCCGCCGATGCGGGCGATGTCGTTGACGAGCACCCTGAACCTGTCGCGGTCGACCCCGAAGCGACGCATCGACGAGGCGAGCTTTACGACGACGCGCCCCTTCCAGCCACGTCGCGCGAGCACATCGACGTCACGGTGTGAGCCAATCGTCAGAATGGCGTTGGCCGGCACGACCGGGAGTGCGGCAAAGTCGGCGTCGGTGACGGGGTTCATCACGTGTGCCGCCAGCCGTGCGGGCACGTCGGCTGCTTCGTGGACGGTGCCGACCGCGATGGTGTCGACGTCGGGAAGCAGATCGTCGATCAACTCGACGAGGCGACCCCGTCCGAGTCCGTATCCGTTGCCCTTCACGACGGGAACGAGGTGCGGAACCTCGCGCGCGACGCTGCGCACGTGCCCGAGGAAGGCGTCGCGCCGGACCGTGAGCCGCAGTGCCATCAGCAACACGGTATCGCGCGCGGGCGGTTTCAGCCGTCGGGAGTCGTGGGGCGTGCGATTGCAGGCAGTAGCGCGCCGGCGTTGCGTTCACGAACGGCTGTCTTCCACACTCCGGTGCCGTATGCGGCGTCGTCGATGATGCGAAGAATCGTGAAGCGCACGGGGTCGAGGCGCGGTCGCTTTCCCCACCACTCGGCGAGCGCGGGAACGACTGCGGCGGTACACAGCGCGACACGCGCGCGACGTGAGAAGACCGACGCGACTATTGCGACCGGCCACCACACTCGCGTGACGGCCGAAGCAAGGTTGCGACCGACCTGCAGGTGGGTCATCCATGCGAGACGTACCGACTCGGATGCGGTGTTTGGTGCGAAGCGGAGCTTGCGCGACAGCATCGCGGCGGTTGCGATGGCGGCGCCACACGCAACGATTGGCAGACCGAGCACGAGCGCGGTCCAGGACGACACCGACGACCACGATCCGCGGGCCGGTGCGACCTTGTCGCCGTGGCGGCGGTGCAATGCGGTGGTGGACTCGCCGTACCCGATGCGCTGCCGTACCAGAGCGTCGAGCGTCGACCGTCGTTCGTGGAGCACTTCGATCGATGGCTCGTAGCGGCAGCGGAACCCTGCTGCATCGAGGCGCCACACGAGGTCGACATCTTCACCCGTGCGCATTGTCTCGTCGAACCCGTTCACCGAACGCAGTGCGGCCACGTCGCACAGCAGCAGCGCAGCGGGCAACCATCCGACACGGGTGGCGGCCCGGACGCGTGCGGGACGTTCACCCATGTCGAGCGGCGAACGTGCCGCTTCGTAGGCGCCGAGAACCGTGCGATCATCACTGGTGCGAACCCGAGGTCCGATTGCGGCCGCATCGGCGGCGACGAGCCATGCGGCAAGTGCCACGACGTCGCTGGCGCGACACTCGACGTCGGCGTCGATGAAGACGACGTGGCTCGTCTCCACCGTTGCCAGGCCGGCGTTGCGTGCCGCCGCGGGCCCGCCGTTCGATTCGCGGGGGATGATTGTCACCGATGTGCCGCCCGCCGACAATGCGGGCAACGGTCGCGGCGATGCGTCATCGACGACAACAATGCCGGCGAGGCCGGCGAGGCCGGCAACGAGGGATGCCAGCGCGGTGCCATTGGCCGTCTCCGTGAGATGAACGGGAATCACGGCCGTGATGTGCGTCGGGGCGATCGAGTGCTCCGACGGATCGGCGAGGGGGTGGATGGCACCTGCATCCACGAGTCGGTCGACGAGCGCGTGGGTCGTCGGGGGGAGGTTTTCACCGCGCTCGATCATCTCGGCGATGCGACACCCGCCGGTGGTCAGGCGAAATGCGCGCGTGGGCGAACCACCGATGACCACGTCACCATCGTTGGGCCGTCGCCACGTGCGGTCAATGCTGAAGCGCATGGCGCATTCTGCCGCCGCCACCGACCGATCAGGCGCGGCGTTTGCGGAAGTAGCGCACGACCTCGATGAGAACCGTGATCGAGACCGCCGTGGTGAAGGCGACGACGAATGCGAGAGTGTGGTTGTCCTCGAAGGTCTTGCCGCCGACATATCCGAGCAGCGCCGCGTACGAAGCCCAGATGATTGCCGCCGCCGCAACCCATTTTGCGAACCAGCGATGGGGTTGGCCGGTGATGCCACACGACAGCGTCAGAAGCGTGCGTCCACCTGGGATGAACCTCGCGGTGATGAGAAGCAGTCCGCCGCGTTCTTCGATTTGTTCGTCGGCCCACACGAGTCGCTTGGCACGTTTCTCGCTGCGCGAGTACCAACGAGTGACGGGCACCTTTGCGCGCAGGCCGATCTCGAAGGACATGTTGTCGCCGATGAAGGCTCCTGCGGCACCGAGGGCAATGACGACGGCGATGTTCAGGTCGCCGAGGCCTGCCGCGACACCACCGATGATGACCATGGTTTCGCTGGGCACGACCGGGAACACCGAGTCGAACACGGCGATGACCAGGATGACGAGGTAGAAGACCGGCGAATCCGACAGGTCACGCAGGCTGTCGAAGACGGTTGCGAGTGCCGCGGCCACGATGTCAGGCCGCCCGTCCGTCGAGAGAGGCTTCGGTACCCGAGCGCAGTCGGCGCAAGTTGGGAAGATGCCGCGCAGCGACGAGGCAGGCAAGACCGGTCATGGCGAGGAGTTCCCATGCGGGTACGCCGATGATTGCCGTGCCGATCGGTACGGCAACCGTCACGACGATGGATGCAATCGATGCCTTCTTCGTCGTCTTGCCGACTGCCATCCAGATCACGATGAGAACGGCGCCGAGAACGGGTTGCAGCACGGTGATCGCACCACTTCCCGTGGCGACCCCCTTTCCGCCACGAAAGCCACGGGTCACGGGGAAGATGTGACCGACAATTGCGGCTGCCGCGCACCAGTAGCCACCCGCGTCGCCAGCGACGAGTCGACCGACGACCGCGGCCGCGACGCCTTTCAGGGCGTCGAGTACGTAAACGAAAGCGCCCCTCTTCCATCCGAGGGTTCGCGCGACGTTCGATGCCCCGGGGTTGCCCGAACCCTGCGTCATGATGTCGATTCCGTTGGCTTTCGCGACGATGATCGCACTGGGAAAGGTACCGAGCACGTAGCCGACCATGGCGACGATGGCAACGAACGCGTAGTGCACCGCTTCAGTTTAGAAGGACGCCCATTGGGGCCCGTGATCATCGACCGATCAGGCGCGGATCGGTTTGTGCGTCAGGGAGACCGGTCGCGAGTGATTGCTCGTCGGTCGCGGCGCGTTTGCCGCGCTTGCCCTCAGCAATTCTTCACCGTGGCCGCTCACGCACTCGGGGTCGGGTCCGTCGAGGGGTAGGCCCGTGAAGAACTTCGCCGCCATGCAGCCACCTTGGCAGGCGTCGTAACTGCCGCACGATGCGCATGCGCCGGCTGATTCGGGTTCGCGCAGGGAAATGAAGAGCGCGCTCTCGCGCCACACCTTGGTGAAGCCACCAGGATCGAGGACGCTACCCGCGCGGAATTCGTCGTGCAGGACGAACGGACACGCATAGACATCACCGAGCGGATCGATGAGACACACGACGCGTCCGGCACCGCACAAGTTGAGGCCGGGCAGGGGTTCGCCAAGGGCGTTCAGGTGGAAGAAGGAGTCACCCGTGAGGACATTTTCGCCGTGTCGCACGAGCCAGCGGTAGATGTCGACCTGCTGCTCGGCCGTCGGGTGGAGTTGGTGCCATGTGTCGGCTCCGCGTCCGGCCGGCCGCAGGCGCGTGATGCGCAGTTGTGCACCGTACGAGTCGGCGAGGGCCTTGAATTCGTCGAGCTGCGCGACGTTGTGGCGCGTGACGACAACCGAGATCTTGAACGGACCGAATTTTGCACGAGCAAGATTGTCCATGGCGACGATTGCGGTGTCGAACGACCCGTTGCCCCGAACGGCGTCGTTTGTCGTGGCATCTGTTCCGTCGAGGCTGATCTGGATGTCGAGGTAGTCCATCGCTGCGAGTCGCCGCGCGTTGTCGGCGTCGATGTACGCACCGTTCGTCGAGAACTTGACACCGATCGAGTTGTCGACGGAGTGGCTGACGATGTCGAAGAAATCACGGCGGATCATCGGCTCGCCACCGCCGATGTTGATGTAGAAGACCTGAAGGTCGCGGAGTTCGTCGATGACCGCCTTGGCCTGGGCAGTTGTCAGTTCCCGCGGGTCGCGCTGGCCGCTGCTCGACAGGCAGTGGATGCACTGCAGGTTGCAGGCGTAGGTGAGTTCCCACGTGAGGCATATCGGCGCATCGAGACCGCGCTTCAGTTGCGAGACGAGCGAATCAGCCGACATGGATGATCTCGGATTTCGTCAGGTTGTTGAGCGCGGCGAGAAACGAGGCGCGGCGTTCTGCTGCGATGCCGCAAGCGTCGAGAGTTGCTCCGACAGTGGGATGTTGTCCCAGGCTCTTCACGACGGCAACGACGTCGGGATGCTTCAGGAAGACGAGACGCCGGTTGCCGTAGTGATAGGCGAGAGCGCCGAAGGGCTCGGGGCGAAGCGCCACCTGCGGCGACAGGCTTGCCGAGGACTCGAGTGTCAGAGGCATCGCGCGGCGTGTCGTAGCGGCAGTCGGCTCAGTAGACGCCGCACATGCCGTCGATGGAAATCTCCTCGACGAGCAGTTCTTCGAGAACGACCGACTCGGTTGCGACGCCGTTCTCGACGGGACGGGTCTCGGAGGCCTCGAGGACGGCGGAGTTCGGTGCCGGTGTCATGCGGGCAAGCGTACCGTGTGACTCCTGTCCGGTGCGTGGGCTAGCGTCGGATCGTGCTCGGGTGCGCCCGGGATGTCGCGAAACGAGGGGGCCGCGTGAAGACAAAAGCCGCAATCCTGTGGGAACTGAACAAGCCATGGTCGGTCGAGGAAATCGACCTCGATCCGCCCGGCCCGGGTGAGGTGTTGGTGAAGATGTCCGCCTCGGGCATGTGCCACAGTGACGAGCATCTCGTCACCGGCGACCTGCCGTTCGCGCTTCCGATCATCGGCGGCCACGAAGGCGCGGGTGTCGTCGAACAGGTCGGCGAGGGTGTCAGTTGGCTCGCGCCCGGCGACCACGTCGTCTTCGGCTTCATTCCATCGTGCGGTCGTTGCCCGAGTTGCAGCACCGGCCACTCCAACCTCTGCGACCTCGGCGCCTATCTCGGCACCGGCCGTCAGATCGCCGACCAAACAGCACGCCATCATTACCAAGGCCAGGACGTCGGCATCATGTGCCTGCTCGGCACGTTCGCGCACCACACGGTCGTCAACGAAGCATCCTGCATCAAGATCGAAAAGGATGTGCCGCTCGACAAGGCGTGTCTGCTCGGTTGCGGTGTCGTGACCGGCTGGGGAAGCAGCGTCTATGCGGCCGACGTCCAACCGGGGGACACCGTGTGCGTCGTCGGCATCGGTGGCATCGGTGCGAACGCAGTGCAGGGCGCGAAGTTGGCGGGCGCCAAGCGCGTCATCGCCATCGATCCTGTCGAGTTCAAGCGGGAAAAGGCCATGCAGTTCGGCGCGACGCACACCGCCGCGTCGATGACCGAAGCGGCCGATCTCGTGCGCGACATCACCTGGGGAACGATGGCGAACAAGGTCATCATGACGATGGGCGTCGGCAGCGGAGCGGTGATCGGTGAGGCACTCGCCCTGACCGCCAAGCGTGGCCGAGTGGTCGTCACCAACATCCACCCGGCGATGGAATTCAGCGCGAACATGAGTCTGCTTGACCTCACATTGATGGAAAAGCAGGTCGTCGGTTCGCTCTTCGGGTCGGGCAATCCGCGTGCTGACATTCCGAAGTTGCTGGGCCTCTACCGCGAGGGACAACTCGACCTCGATGGCCTGGTGACGAAGACCTATTCACTCGACGGTGTGAACGACGGATACGACGACATGCGCAGCGGCAAGAACATTCGCGGCGTGCTCGTCTACAACTGACCACGACACGAACAACGAACGAAACTCGGGGGAAACATGAAGACGAAGGCAGCAGTCATCCACGGGCTCCACCAGGACTGGAGCGTCGACGACGTCGAGGTCCACGCACCGAAGGCGGGCGAGGTTCTGGTGAATTGGAAGGTCGCGGGCCTGTGCCACAGTGACGAGCACCTCGTCACCGGCGACATGGTGCCGCCACAGGAACTGCTCGACATGATGGGCCTCGAGTCGATGTTCCCGATGGTCGGCGGCCACGAAGGTGCGGGAGTGATCCTCGACGTCGGACCCGGCGTGACCTCGGTGAAGAAGGGCGACCACGTGTCTGCGTCGTTCATTCCGTCGTGCGGCCGTTGCCGCTACTGCAGCACCGGTCGACAGAACCTCTGCGATCTCGGCGCCGGCGCGATGATCCCGGGCATGATCACCGATGGAACGCACCGTCACTTCCTTTCGAACGGAACACCGGTTGGCATGATGGCCAAGGTCGGCACGTTCTCCGAGGTTGCTTGCGTCGCCGAAGCGTCGGTGATCAAGGTCGATCCCGATCTGCCTCTCGAGTCGGTCGCACTGGTGTCGTGTGGCGTCGCCACGGGGTGGGGTTCGGCGACGAACCGCGCCGACGTGCAGCCCGGTGACACGGTGGTGGTCGTCGGTATTGGTGGCATCGGTATCAACGCGGTGCAGGGCGCGAAGATGGCCGGCGCGAAGCGCGTCATCGCAGTCGACCCCGTCGAGTTCAAGCGCGAGAAGGCGATGGAGATGGGGGCCACGCACACGTTCTCCTCGATGGAAGAGGCGATGGCGCCCGTCATGGAGATGACGTGGGGCCAGATGGCCGATCGCGTGATCATGACGCCGGGTGTTCTGCACGGCGAGATGATGGAAATGGCCCAGAACCTGACCGGCAAGGGCGGCACGATGGTCGTCACCGCCATCTCGCCGATGACCAGTGGCACTGCGAGCATCAACCTGTTCAACCTTGCGATGTTCAACAAGGAAGTGAAGGGCACGATCTTCGGCAGCCTGAATCCTCGTGCCGACATCCCGAGACTGCTCGGCATGTACCGCGACGGCCAGTTGAAGCTCGACGAACTCATCACGAAGCGCTACAAGCTTTCGCAGATCAACGAGGGCTATCGCGCGATGCGAGACGGTGAGAACATCCGCGGCGTCATCGTCAATGACTGACGCACTCGAGCGACTCGGGCGCGACGTCGTCGGGCGTACCCGCGAGCTGGAAATAGTTGTTGCGGCCCTCGACGCCGATCGACACATCGTGCTCGAGGGTCCACCGGGCACCGGAAAGTCGACGTTGCTGCGTGCCGTGGCCGGCGTGCTCGGCGTCGGTTTCGAATTCGTCGAGGGCAATGCAGAGTTGACACCGGCGCGCCTGGTCGGAGCCTTCGACCCGGCGCGGGTGCTGAACGAGGGATACGTCGCCGATGCCTTCATGGATGGGCCACTCGTCTCGGCGATGCGCGAGGGGTCGCTGCTCTACGTGGAGGAGATCAACCGCGTGCCCGAGGAAACCCTCAACGTTCTCATCACCGTGATGAGTGAGGGGGATCTCAGTGTTCCGCGGCTCGGACGCATCGCGGCTGCGCCGGGATTCCGACTGGTCGCCGCGATGAATCCGTTCGACTCGGTTGGCACGGCGCGAATCTCCGGCGCGATCTACGACCGCGTCTGTCGGGTTGCCGTCGGATACCAGTCGCTCGACGACGAAGTGGCGATCGTGGCGCGTCACGTCGACGGACTCGATGCCGCGTGGGTCGAAGGCGTGGTTCGCGTCGTGCGTGCGACACGTGACCATTCCGATTTGCGCACGGGTGCGTCGGTGCGCGGTGCGATCGACACGGCCCTCGTCGCGCAGACCCTTGGTGCGCTGCGCGGCCAGGCACCAACCACTCCGGGTGTCGCACGTGATGCGGCTCTCACGGCCCTCAGCGGGCGAGTTCGTTTGCGTGAGGGGGTGTCTCGGACGACCGAAGACGTCATCCTCGAGATTTGGGACTCCGTTTTTGCGCCAGAAGCGGGATCGGGTGATCCGGGAAAAGGTGGAGCCCCGACCGGGGCCACGAACTCCCGCTGATCAAGGAAGGTACGGCCGCCGAAACCGCCGAGAAAGAAGCGGGGCGGCGCACGAAATCGCGAACCGAGTTGTCGCGTCATCCGAACTTCGAGCAGGTGTCGCCGGAGGTGGGCGAACTCGACGAGACGGCGATCGATGAGGCGATGCGCGACAACCCCGACGACACGCTGTCGATGATCGCCGATCTGACTGCTGCCACCGACCCGAAACTGCGCGATGCGGCAAAGCTGATAGCGGGACGGTTGATGCTGGATCTCGCGGGAGCAACGAAACGACAACGGCGAGGTATCGGCCGGCTGGTCACGCAACCCTTCCGTGGTGAAGGTGACATCGATATCGACGCGAGTGTCGAAGCCTTCGAGGGAAGCGGGCCGCATCGTCGGGTGAGAGCCGAGGAACTCCGCGCACGCACCTGGTCAAAGCGTGACACGGCACTCTGTCTCGTCGTCGATCGCAGTGGTTCAATGGGCGGCAAGCCGCTTGCCACTTCGGCACTTGCGGCCGCGGCGGTGGCGCTGCGCGAACCCGACGACTACAGCGTGCTCGCCTTCGGTCGCGACGTCATCGTCGCCAAGTCACAGGACGTGCGCCGGCCGGGGGCCGATGTTGTCAATTCGGTGCTCACGCTGCGTGGATTCGGTACGACGGACCTTGCCGGGGCGTTGAGGGCGGCGGCGGAGCAATTGTCAAGGTCGCGCGCTGCGCGCAAGGTGGTGGTTTTGTTGTCGGACTGCCGTGCGACGGAAACGGGTGACGTCGAAGCCGCGGCCCGTGCCATTGACGAGTTGTGCATCGTCGCTCCGGAGGGTGATGATGTCGAGGCCCGTGCGCTCGCCTCGAACGTGGGTGCCCGCATTGCAACGGTGGCGGAGCCGACCGATGTGCCGGTGGCACTCATCGAGGTGCTCGACAGAAACTGAGCGTCAACGACAGGTCGGGTCGTCGGGTGGTGTCACGCTGAATCGCTGTTGCGACAACGTCTGGTTCGCATTTTCAGGTGCAACCGTCGTCGTCGTGACATCTGCCGCACGCACTCCACGTGACGAGCCGACTGCGGCGTCGGGCCGACCAAATTGCTTGTTGCCTTCGCCGATTGTGGTTTCACCACGGAAGATACCGAGGATGGCTTTCATCGCATCGTTGTTGATGGTCGGTTCGATGACCGACTGGCCGGCAATGCGCTTCATTTCGCCGTCGACCGTGTAGGTGCGAACGTCTTTTTCGCTGACGTTGCGCATGGCGCGTGCCAACTGCAGCATGTTGAGCGGTGACAGATTGTCGTCGGTTACGACGTTGTCGAGGGCCGCACCGAGCAACTCGTTGGCCACGGCGGGGTTGGTGACGCCCTTGTCGAGGGCGGCACGCAGGACACGACGAAGGAAGTCCTGTTGGCGGGCGATTCGCCCCCAGTCGCCCGACGGGTCACCGACCCACTTGTTCTTCGTGGTGTCGAAATACGCGTAGTGACGCGAGCGTACGTAGGCAAGGGCCGCGTCGCCGTCGAGTTCCGCACAGCCCGGTTCCGTCACCTGAAAGAGGGTGTTCTTGTCGCGCGCTGCGTATGCGAATGGAATGCGTACGCCACCGACCGCATTGACGATGGACTTGAACGCGCAGAAGTCGACCGCGATGTAATGGTCGACACCGATGCCGAAGTTGGTCATGATCGTGTCGACGAGTCGCTGGGGTTCGTTCGGTCGGAACGCGGTGTTGATGCGATTCTTCGCGTCGGACTTGGCGATCTTCACGTACAGGTCGCGGGGAAACGACAACACCGCGGCCTTGTTCTCGGTCGGGTTGACGCGGATGATCATGATGGTGTCGGTGAGCCCCGCGTATCCGGTGCGGCCCTCGACCGTCTTGCCGTAGCGCGAGTCACTGTCGACGCACTCGTTGTTGTCGCGACCCGTGATGAGGAAGTTCTTCGAACTGAGGTCCCCTTCGGGGATGTTGTCGAGTTCGTCGGCGGAAACGGCTCCGTCGCCGTTCGATTGGTTACCCGTTGGTGCGATCGACACGACCTTGCGGTCGGTCACGCGTTGGTTCGCATACACAAGGGCGCCACCGCCGACGAGCAACCCGATTGCGACAACCAGGTTGAAGCCGAAGATCAAGCGCTGCGGCCAGGTGTGGTGGCGCAGGTGGCGTTGGGGGCTTCGCGCCATGACCTCGACGCTACCTGCCCGACCTATTCGGCTGCGGTCGCAGCAAGAGTGACGAATGCGACGATTTCGCTGCCACTGGTCAGAGTGTGGCTTTTCACCGACCCGGCAAACGTGAGGTCAATCATCGCGTCACGCACTGCGGCGAGCGCCGCGTCGGGCCCCGACACGGCGAGGGATGCGACTTCGGCGCGCTGTGACACCTTCGCCTCGGTCTTGGCCCTGCGTACCGCGGCAAGGATGCTGCAGATTGCCTCGAGATCTGCCTCGTGGTCGGCGACGGGGGAGCAACCCGCAAGCAGTTCGCTGCGCTGTGGCCAAGGAGTCGTGTGGATCGAGATGTCGTTCCACCAACGCCAGACCTCCTCGGCGACGAAGGGAATGAGTGGTGCAAAGAGGCGCTGAATCGCCGACAGTGCGCGGCGCAGGGCAACCCGCGCCGAAGCCGAATCGGCAGACGACACCCCGTCGACTTCATAAGCGCGTTGCTTGACGAGCTCCACGTAGTCGTCGCAGAACCACCAGAAAAATGCCTCGGTACGCTCGAGTGAGCGCGCGTAGTCGTATCCGGTGAAGGCCTGTGTGCACTCGTCGACGACACCTGCGAGCCGGTTGAGCATGGCAACGTCGACGCGTGCGGTGGGCACTGCGGTCGGGTCGACATCACCGAATGAGAGAACGAACTTCGTGACATTCAGCAGCTTCGTGGCGAGCTTGCGCCCGACCTTCATTTGTTCCTCGCTGAACGCGGTGTCGACGCCGGGCCGGGCGCTGGCGGCCCAGTAACGCACTGCATCGCTGCCGTACTTGTCGAACAGATCGATCGGTGTGACCACGTTGCCCTTCGACTTTGACATCTTCTTGCGGTCGGGGTCGAGGATCCATCCGGACAACGCGGCATTCGACCACGGAGCGACGTCGTGTTCGAAATGAGAGCGCACCATCGTGGAGAAGAGCCACGTGCGAATGATCTCGTGGGCTTGCGGGCGCACATCCATCGGGAAGATGTTGACGAACATGGCCGGGTCGTCGAGCCAGCCACCCGCGATTTGTGGGGTGAGCGAACTCGTCGCCCACGTGTCCATGACGTCAGGGTCACCGATGAATCCACCCGGCACACCGCGCTGCGATTCGCTGTGGCCGGCGGGAACGTCGGTGCTGGGGTCGATGGGTAGTTGGTTCTGTTCTGGAACGAGCGGATGGTCGTAGTCGATCGATCCGTCGGCGAGAACGGGGTACCACAGCGGAATGGGAACGCCGAAGTAGCGCTGACGACTGATCAGCCAGTCGCCGTTCAGTCCCTCGACCCAATTCTCGTAGCGATGGCGCATATGGTCGGGATGCCACGTGAGTTCGTGCCCGCGGCGCACGAGACGAGAACGCAGGTCCGCTTCGCGGCCACCGTTGCGGATGTACCACTGGCGTGAGGTGACGATTTCGAGTGGGCGTTCGCCTTTTTCGAAAAACTTCACGGGGTGGGTGATTGCCCGAGGTTCCCCGGTCATCTCGCCATTCGCGCGCAGCTGTTCGACGATGGCGGTCTGCGCCTGCCTCACGTTCTTGCCGGCGATGGCGGCGTAGTTGTCGCGACCGCGCTGTGACGTGATGGCGTCGGGCGCGTCGGCGATGATGCGGCCGTTTCGGGCGATGATCGCGCGCGTCGGAAGGTTCAGTTCGCGCCACCACGTGACGTCCGTGGTGTCGCCGAAGGTGCAGATCATGGCGATGCCGGTTCCCTTGTCGGGCTGCGCGAGAGAGTGGGCCACGATCGGAACTTCGACGTCGAAAAGTGGTGTACGAACCGTCATGCCGAACAGCGGCTGGTAGCGCTCGTCGTCGGGGTGCGCCACGAGCGCGACGCACGCCGCGAGCAGTTCGGGACGCGTGGTGTCGATGAGAATGTCGCCCGAGCCGTCGGTCTTGTGGAACGTGAGCGTGTGGTAGGCGCCGGGTCGATCACGGTCCTCGAGTTCCGCCTGGGCAACCGCGGTGTCGAAGTCGACGTCCCACAGCGTTGGCGCTTCCTGCGAATAGGCCTCGCCGCGGGCGAGATTGTTTAGGAACGCCCGTTGACTGACGCGACGGCTGCGCTCTTCGATGGTCGTGTAGAGAAGTGACCAGTCGACCGACAGGCCGAGCCGGCGGAACAGTTCCTCGAATACCTTTTCATCCTCGTGGGTGAGTTCGTTGCACAACTCGATGAAATTCGGCCGCGAAATGGGCAGCGATTTATGATCCTTCGGCGGGTCGCCGTGGAACGGAGGAGTGAAGTTCGGGTCGTACGCGACGGATGGGTCGCACGTGACGCCGTAGTAGTTCTGAACGCGGCGTTCGGTGGGCAGCCCGTTGTCATCCCAGCCCATCGGATAAAAGACGGCCTTGCCCGACATGCGCCAGAAACGCGCCAACGTGTCGGTGTGCGTGTAGGAAAAAACGTGTCCCATGTGCAGTGAACCACTGACGGTGGGTGGGGGCGTATCGATCGCGAACACTCCGCTGCGCTTGCGATTCCTGTCGAACGTGTAGACGCCCTCGACCTGCCAGGTCGCCGACCAACGACTCTCGATCCCGTCGAGAGTTGGCTTCTCAGGGGGGTTTGGCATAGGCACTTACCCTAGAGTCAGAACGTGCTTTCCCTCTATGACACGGCCTCACGGGGGATCCGACCCCTCGCGATGCGCCGGCCGGGGCACCTTTCCATCTATCTCTGCGGGCCGACGGTTTACGGCCCGCCGCACCTCGGCCATGGTCGGGCCACGCTCGTCTATGACATCCTGCGGCGCTCTCTCACGGGGACCGGCGTGCGGGTGCGCCTAGTCTCCAACCTCACCGACATCGACGGCAAAATCATCGATCGGGCGAACCGTGAGGACAGACCCTGGCAGGAGATCACTCACAAGTGCGAAGACGTCTGGTTTCGCGCGATGGGGGCCTTGGGCGTCGAACGACCCACCGATGTGCCCCACGCAACCGAGTACGTCGAGAGCGTGGTCGACATGATCGCCACACTCGTCGCCAACGACCGCGCCTATTCAACCTCCGACGGGGTGTACCTGTCGGTTACCTCGGTCGACGACTACGGGTTGTTGGCGCATCAACGACTCGAGGACATGCTCGCCGGTGGCGGTGAGCGCGAGGTGCTGGGTGCCGGCGAGAAGCGCCACCCTGCAGACTTTGCACTCTGGAAGTTCAGCAAGCCGGGTGAACCTGCGTGGCCGTCCCCGTGGGGTGACGGGCGGCCGGGTTGGCACAGCGAGTGTGTCGTCATGAGCCTCGAACTTCTGGGCGAGGGATTTGACCTGCACTGCGGCGGAGCCGACCTGCGCTTTCCGCACCACGAGAACGAACGCGCCCAGGCCGTGGCGCTGGGAAAGCAGTTCGCGGCACACTGGATGCACAACGGATTCGTCGTCGATGCCGAAGGTGAGAAGATGTCGAAGAGCCTTGGCAACGTGGCGAACCTCCTCGACCTCGTCGACAAGTACGACCCGCGCGCATACCGCATGCTCTTGCTGCAGACGCACTACAGGTCGCCGGTGCGTGTCGGCCAGGACAACATCGATGCAGCCGTCAAAGCTCTCTCGGGTATCGACGCATTTGTCGCGCGCATCGATGCTGCGAGCGCACCGGCCGATGTCGCATCGCTCGACGCGTTCCGCGCAGTGATGGACAACGATCTCGATACGCCCGCCGCGACGGCGTTGATGTTCGACACGATGCGTAGCGCGAACGCCGCCATCGATGGGGGAAACGCAGTGCAGGCCGCCTCGCTCGCGGCCGCGGTGCGCGAGATGTGTACCGCATTCGGGTTGTCGATCACCGACGTCGGCGACGTCGACCCGATGATGGTCGCAAAGGCCGCCGATCTCGATGCGGCGCGTGCGGCAAAGGATTTCGCCCGAGCCGATGCCCTCCGCGGTGAGATCCAGGCGGCGGGTTACGTCGTAGAGACGACGAAGGGCGGCACCCGCGTGCGTCGCGGGTGACGTCTCGGGGTCGAACACCGGGATGAAGAAGCGCTATCCGAAGGGTTTCTGGACGATCTGGAGCACCGTGGCCCTCGACATGGTGGGCTTTGGAATGGTGGTGCCGATTCTCGGGCGTTATGCCGAACGTTTCGGTGCGAGTGGTCTCGAAGTCGGTCTGTTGTTCTCGATGTTCTCGATCGCACAGTTTTTCTTTGCTCCGGTTCTCGGACGCCTCTCGGATCGTGTCGGTCGCAAGCCCGTCATCATCGTGTCGCTGCTCGGCACCGCCGTTGGCAGTTTCCTCACGGGAGCCGCCGGCGTTTTGTGGTTGTTGTTCCTCGCACGCTTCATCGATGGCGCGTCGGGGGCGAGCGTGTCGGTTGCGCAGAGCGCCATCACCGACATCGCATCACCCGAGGACCGACCGCGCCTGCTCGGCATGCTCGGTGCGGCCTTCGGCGTGGGTTTCGTCTTCGGTCCTGCCCTCGGCGGACTCGCCGCTCTCGGAGGCCCGCACGTGCCGTTCTACGTTGCTTCGGCCTTCGCTCTTTGCAACGCGGTTGCGGCATGGTTCCGTCTTCCCGAAACCAACACCACGCGCGCGCAACGCGAGGCGACCCGAGTGCGACGTCGTTTCGCCGTGAACCGCTACACGGGAACAGCATTGCTCGCCGGCTCGGCATTCGCCGGGTTCGAGGCAACTTTTGCCTTGTTCGGTGAGCGACGCTTCGACCTCACCGAGGGCTCTGCCGCGGCGGTGTTCCTCGTCGTCGGCGTGATGCTCGTCATCGTGCAGGGTGTGCTCATCGGGCCGCTCACGAAGTCGTTCGGCTCGATGCGCCTCCTTTCGTCGGGTTTTGTCGTGTTGATCGGCGGATTCCTCGTGTTATCCGTTGCTGAAATGTGGGTCGTGCTGTTCGTCGCATTGGCGCTTTTGTCCATCGGTCAGGGTGTAATTACTCCGTCGCTCACCAGCGCGGTCGCCGACTCGGTTGCACCCGACAAGCGGGGTGAGGCGCTTGGTGTCCAACAGTCGGCCGGTGCGTTGTCGCGAATCATTGGTCCGGCCGTTGCGGGTCTCATGTTCGACAGTGCGGGAGTCGGTTGGCCGTACGTCATGGCCGCGGTGCTCACGCTTCTGGCCTTGCTTCTCGTAACGTCTGCGGGCAGGTCATGAAGGAGCACTTCTCGGTTCCCGCTGCACGCGGCAACTTCCAGCCACCATCGATGGGCTACGTGCCTGCGCTCGACGGGCTCCGCGCGCTCGCGGTCATTGTGGTCATCTTCTACCACGCCAAGTTCAGCTGGATGCAGGGTGGTTTCATCGGTGTCGAAGTGTTCTTCGTCGTCAGTGGCTTTCTCATCACCTCACTGTTGTTGGAGGAAGCCGAAGAGAACCAAAGCATCGCGTTGAAGCAGTTCTGGTACCGCCGGGCGCGGCGTCTGCTGCCCACACTGTTCGTCATGTTGGTGGTGGTGTCGGCATGGGCGCTGTTGTTCTCCGACTACAAAGTTGCTCAACTGCGCCAAGACTTTTTGTCGGCGGTCTTCTACGTCTCGAACTGGTGGCAAGTCTTTTTCACCGACGTCCCGTACTTCGCCCCGAAGGATCCACCGCTGCTGCGTCACCTCTGGTCGCTCGCCGTCGAAGAGCAGTGGTACCTGCTCTGGCCGTTTGCATTCATAGGCTTGTTGCGATGGCGACGCAGCCGCGCGAAGGCGGCGCAAACCCTCGTCGTCATCGCGGCCGTCATCATGGTTCTCACGGCCGTGCTGTACGACGGGTCGAACCAGGACCGTGTGAATTTCCTGTACCTCTCCACGCTCACGCGTTCCACAGGTCTCCTCCTCGGCGCTGCGGGCGCGCTGCTGTGGCGTCCGTGGACGATGACGGGCCGCGCGAAGGTCGCCGAAATTCCCGAGCGAACGCTTTCGGTGGCGGCAGTTGCGAGTTCCGCGGTGCTGGTGCTTCTCGCGCTTTCACTCACCGTCGAGGGTGCGTTCCTCTACCGGGGTGGGCTGGCGCTCGTGTCGGTGTCATCCCTCGTTCTCGTCGCCACGGCGGTGCATCCGAATGCGGTGGCAGTCCGGGGCGCGCTCGGTTCGCGGCCGCTGGTCGAAATCGGCAAGCGGTCCTATGGCCTGTATCTCTGGCATTGGCCGATCTTCCTCTTCGCAAATGCGCGTGACGGAGCAGGGAATTTCTTTGTCGCGCTCGTCATCACCGTCATCGTGACCGAGGCCAGTTACCGATTCGTCGAAGAGCCGCTTCGTGGCGGCGTCATCGGTCGTTGGCGGGCGATTCTGAGCGATCGCGACAACGAAAACAGGCGCGACATCGCGGTCACCGCCACGTGCTACGGCATCGCGGCAATCGTCCTCACCGCGAGTGTGGGAATCGCGCTCGCAGCCACGAAACCCATCGACATCTCCATGGACCAGGGACCCGACCAGGTGTTCGGTGCCACGACAACGATCCCACTCGAGGATCCGTCACAGACCACCCAACCGGTGGTCATTGCGCCAAGCACAACGCTTCCCGTGTTGTCCGACCCACGGCGTCTCCTCATTGTCGGCGACTCGCAGGCAAAGGCCCTCGCCATCAACCAGCCGTCAGGCATCGAAAAGACGTTCACCGTGTCGAACGGTTCGATCTCGGGTTGCGGCGTGTACGAGTTCGGTACGGGCATCAGTTCGGGAATCGACTTCAAGCAGAACTTCGACACGTGTCAGGGCTGGGATGGCAAGTGGACGGGTGCTGCCAAGAAGGCAGATGCCGAGATTGCGCTCGTGGTCATCGGAGCGTGGGAGGTTCTCGACGTCCTTCACGCGGGTACGAACTACGCCTTCTTCACACCCCAGGCCGACACTCTCTTCAAGGCGCAGGTGAAAAAGGGAATCGACGCGCTGATCGCCGGTGGTGTCGGCAAAGTCGGCCTGCTTGAGGTGCCCTGCATGCGACCGCAAAACGTTGCGGGTGCGGGAATCCCGGCAATTCCCGAACGCGGTGACGACACGCGCACGCGACATCTCAACGAACTCCTGCAACAAGTGGCAACCGAGAATGCGACGACGACGGTGTTCGTGAACGGCCCGCGCGAGTGGTGCACGAGTTCGATCATCGCGAATGACCTCGGCTACCGCTGGGACGGGGTGCATGTCTACAAACCCGGGGCGAAGCTGATCATGGAGACCATCGCCCCCGCCCTCCTCACCCTCTAACCCCCAGGGTTCTCGGTGTGTAGATACCCGTTTTTCGGGTATCTACACACCGAGAACCCTCGGACGACCTGCACCGCCGCTCGCCGGAGCCCCCTTTGGTGAGTTGGAGGAGAAGTCCTACCCGCGGGTAACTTAGGGACATGGCAGAGTTCTCCCTCCAACTCAACGACGATCAACTGCAGATTCAGGAATGGGTTCGCACTTTCGCGAGAGACGTCATCCGTCCGGCCGCGCGCGAATGGGATGACCGCGAAGAGTTCCCGTGGCCCGTCGTGCAGGAAGCCGCAAAGATCGGTCTCTACGGCTGGGAATTCCTGATGAACGCGATGGCTGATCCGACCGGCCTCATGATGCCTGTTTCCATCGAAGAGTTGTTCTGCGGTGACGGCGGTATCGGTATGGCAATCATGGGCTCGGGCCTCGCGGCCGCGGGTATTGCCGGCAACGGCACTCCCGAACAGATGATGGAATGGGTGCCGCAGTGCTACGGCGATGCGAACGACGTGAAGCTCGGTGCATTCTGCGTGAGCGAACCCGATGCCGGATCCGACGTGTCGAGCCTGCGCACGCGGGCCGTCTACGACGAGGCAACCGACGAGTGGGTACTGAACGGAACCAAGGCGTGGATCACCAACGGTGGCATTGCCAACGTGCACGTCGTCGTCGCCGCGGTCGACCCCGCGCTGAAAGGTCGTGGCCAGGCATCGTTCGTCATCCCGCCCGGAACCAAGGGTTGCAGTCAGGGCCAGAAGTACGAAAAGCACGGCATCAAGGCGAGCCACACTGCGGAGGTGGTGCTCGACGACGTGCGCATCCCAGGTCGCTGTCTGCTCGGCGGCAAGGAGAAGCTCGACGCGAAGCTTGCCCGTGCACGCGAAGCCGGTCGCACAGGCGAGGGCCAGCCCGCGATGAAAACGTTCGAAGCCACGCGTCCGGCAGTCGGCGCGCAGGCTCTCGGCATCGCGCGCGGTGCGTACGAGATCGCACTCGAATATGCCAAGGAGCGCACCGCGTTCGGCAAGCCGATCATCATGAACCAGGCGATTGCCTTCAAGCTCGCCAACATGATCACCGAAATCGATGCAGCCCGTCTGCTCATCTGGCGCGCCGCATGGCTTGCCAAGAACGGTGGCTTCAAGAACGCCGAAGGCTCGATGTCGAAGTACTACGCATCGGAAATGGCTGTCAGGGTCACCGAGGACGCAATCCAAATTCTCGGCGGCTACGGCTACACGCGCGAATACCACGTCGAGCGCATGCACCGCGACGCGAAGATTCACACCATCTTCGAGGGCACCTCAGAGATTCAGCAACTGGTGATCGCCCGTGCGATCGCCGGCATGCGCATCGAGTGAAGTGACGGTGGTGCTCACGCCGTGTTGACTGCGGCTACGCCTTGGCGCGGGTGCGACGCAACAGCGGATCGCTGATCCGCAGGGTGGTGTCGGCCAGTCGCATCACGCGTCCCGCAGCGCCCGGTGTGCTCGAGTCGATGAGATTGCCCATGACGGCAAGCGTGATGTCGGCCGCGGCCTGGGTGCCCACTGCGACACGCAAACCCGGGCGCAACAACCACGGGTGACCGATGATGAAGCTGAATCGGCGTCCCGTGCGCAGGAAGGAATCGAAGCGTTCACCGACCTGTCTGTCGTACGCGGCCGGTGCAGTTGCGGGGTCGTCGACGAAACACTTCACGGCCAGGGTTCCCGATTCGAGCGCGTAGTCGATGCCTTCGCCATTCATCGGGTTGACGAAACCCGCCGCATCACCGATGGCGACCCATCCCGGGCCGTGGCGTCGAACGCAGCTCATGGGCAGTCGCCAGGCGCGGGGCTTGTCGACGTATTCGCCGAGCGACCACGAGTCGCGAACGATCGAGGCGTACTGGTCGAGCAGTGTGTTGAGGTTGAGTTTCTTGAAGCCCTTCATCGTGCTGAGTGCACCAACTCCGATGTTGACCGTTCCGTCTCCGGCGGGGAACATCCATCCGTACCCGGGGATCGGCGTGCCGTGCTCGTCGCGCAGACTCAGGCAAGCCTCGAGATGACGCTCGGCGTGGCGGGGCGTCGGAGCGTACGCACGAATGGCCAGGCCGAAGGTTTCGTCGGGGTCGCGAACCGCGCCGAGCATCTTGGCTGCGGCGCCTTGGGCTCCGGTCGCCAGGATCACGAGGGATGAACGCAGCACCTCACCCTTGACCGTGATGCCCACGACGGTTTCGTTCTCGATGACGGGCAGGGCCTCGGCACCGAAACGAACGTCGGCACCCGCCGCGATCGCCACGTCGAGAAGGTGGTTGTCGAACCGTTGTCGCGGCCACACGGCACCATGGTTGGGGAATCGATCGGTGGTCGGCCACGCCAACTCGCGTTGCTTCTTGCCTGCGATCATGCGCAGCCCGTCGATGCGATGGGCAACGGAATGATCGATGCCCAATTCGTTCAGTGCCGCGATGGCACGTGGAGTGAGCCCATCGCCGCAGACCTTGTCGCGACCGTACGGGCCCTTTTCACACAGCACCACCCGAAGGCCGGCCCGCGCAGCCGAAATCGCCGCGGCCGAACCACCAGGGCCACCACCGATGATGGCGATGTCGAACTGCATATCTCGAGCCTGTCACGACAAATTCTGAATTGCCAAGGCTGGCACCACCGTTTTGGCGTGCAATCGTCACACCCCGCTTCGCGTCGGTCCGGCGGGGGAACCCACTGGGCACAGGGCCGCCCTGGGAAAGCCGAGGGGCGTGTTGATGAGCGCCCTTCGCTTGTCGTCTGCGCTGACAATCAAAAAGCTGGCTGGTACCTTCGCTGTGGTGTACCGGTCAATTCTGCAGTCGTCAGGCGGCGTCCGACTTCTGATCTCGTTCGTGCCGTGTATCTCGATCGCGACCATTTTTGCGCTGAGGGCACGACGTTGGAACGCGGAGTCGCGTGCAGACGACAGTCTCATGACTGCAGCGATTCGTTTCGTTGGTGCTGCATTCATCTTCATCGGATCGTTTGCCAATGTCACCGCGTGGCAGGGTGCGGGCTCGGCCACGGCAAACTTGAAAAGCGAGTTGGCCTCACTGTCGGCACTCGCTGAGTCGATTCTTGACTACGAGCAAGATGAAACTCTCCGCGGGGCTCTGACCAAGATCACGACGTACGTCGAGACCATTCGCGACACGGAATTATCGAAAAACGGAATCAAGGGCTTCAACCAGGACACCGGGTCACTGGAGCGCAAGCAACGGGTCAAAAATTCCGCCCTCAATGCGCCAATGGTGATCAAGCGTGACTCGGCAGAACAACAAGCCCTTGACATTCGCAGCGCCATCATCGCAATCGAAGAAGCCGACATTGTTTCCGAGCGAGATCTGAATCGTATGCTGGGACAGGTTGATGACTTCCAGGTTGCTCGACGCAGTCGTCTTTCATCGACGTGGCCCTTGGTGCCGGAAGTCGTCGTCGCAACATTCGTTGTCATCACAGTGGCCCTGCTCGTTTTGATCGGGTTGTATCCCAGTGGGCCTCGACGAGGATTGAAATGGCTGCAGGTTGGTGCGTCCGTCGCGGTAGTCACGGGCATGTGGTTTGCGGTTCTTTCGACCCAGGACGTCAGTGTCGAGACACCGCGCGTCGGACTTCCAATTGAAGGATTCCTCAGCCGATACAAATAGGCCGAGTTTCGGTTCGGGGCGACTCTCCGCCCGAAATCAATCAGCGTTTGTCGGTGCGTTGATACAGGCGAGTGGCGATCGGGGCAAAGACCACGATCAGCAAGACCGCCCACGCAAGCGAGTACAGCATCGCGTTCTGCAACGGCCACGACGTCGGTTCGGGTGTGCCTGCGGGCAGATTCCCGAAGCGCACACGGACGGCGTGCGTCAGCGTCGACACGGGGTTCCATTCGGCGACCGTCCGCAGGACCCCGGGCAGGTTGTCGGAGGGGACGAAGGTGTTGGCGATGAACGTCATCGGGAACAGCACGATGAACGTCGCGTTGTTCACCACCTCGGGCGTCGGCACCATGAGCCCCAGACAGGCCATCACCCACGAGAACGAATACGAAAAGAACAGCAGCAGCAGGTAGGCGACGACCGCGTCGAGAATCGACCCACGGATGCGCCAACCAACAGCCAAACCCGCGATCGACATGATGACGACCGACAATCCGTTGTAGACAACGTCACTTGCCGTGCGTCCGGCGACGACGGCCGACCGCGCCATCGGCAACGACCTGAAGCGGTTGATGAGACCCTTCTGAACGTCTTCGGCGAGTCCGGACGCGGTGAAGGTGGCGCCGAAGACGACGGTCTGGGCGAAGATGCCCGCGATCAGGAACTCGCGGTAACTGCCACCGGGAATGTCGATCGACCCGCCGAAGACGTAGGCAAACAACAACACGAACATCAACGGCTGCACGAGGACGAACACCATGACTTCCGGTACGCGGCCGATGCGGATCATGTTCCGTCGGGCGATCGTCGCGGCATCGCGGAGCATTGTCACGACGCGGCCTCCTCTTCGGCGGCGTGTCCCGTGAGTTCCATGAAGACGTCGTCGAGTGTCGGTCGGCGAAGTCCGATGTCGACGACGTCGACACCGTCGGATTGCAGGGATGCGAGAACCGACGCGAGCGCGTCGACTCCGTTCGCAACCGGCACCGACACGAGTGACTCGTCGGCGACGATGCGCACCGCACCCACCGCGACCGAGGCCACGATGGATTCGACACGAGAAATGTCCTCGGGTCGCGCGAGGTGAACGTCGAGGTGCTCGCCACCGACGTGCCGTTTCAGTTCCTGAGAGGTCCCTCGGGCGATGGCGCGACCGTGGTCGATCACCACGATTTCGTTGGCCAACTGGTCGGCTTCTTCCAGGTACTGGGTGGTGAGCACAACCGTCGTTCCGCCCGACACGCGGTCGCGGATCGCGTCCCACAGCTCGCCACGACTGCGCGGGTCGAGGCCGGTCGTCGGTTCGTCGAGGAACAGCACCGGCGGGCTCGCGAGCAGTGCACCCGCGAGGTCGATGCGCCGGCGCATGCCTCCGGAGAACGTCTTCAGGGGTCGGTTCGCCGAGTCGGTGAGGCGGAATTGTTCGATGAGGTCGTTCGCGCGCCGACGCGCTTCGCGACGTTTCATGCCGTAGAGACACCCGATCATTTCCAGGTTCTCGGTCGCGGTGAGGTGTTCGTCGACTGCGGCGTACTGGCCCGACAGGCCGATGAGCGAACGCACGCGCTGCGGTTCCTTGGCCACGTCGACACCGGCAACGCGGGCCCAACCACCATCAGGCTTGATGAGGGTCGTCAGGACCGACACCGCTGTTGTCTTGCCGGCACCGTTCGGGCCCAACAGCCCTAGCACCGTACCTGCGGGCACCGCGAGGTCGAGGCCGTCGAGAGCGGTGACGTTGCCGTATCGCTTGATGATCGCGCTCGTCTCGACCGCCAATTCCGTCGTGTTCTGCGCGATCGTCGTCTGACTCACGGTTCCAGCGTAGCGATCGGCGGCGAGAGTTCACCAAGAGTTTGCCCGGGCGATCTTGCAAAAATTACTCAACAATGGTTGAGTAAAACTGTGAAGAAAAAGTCGATCGAATCTCGCGCGCAGCTTCACGCGGCTCTGGGCGACGAAACACGGCTCGCGATCGCCGAGGAACTGCGATTCAGTGACCGTTCGCCCACCGAGTTGGCGCAGCGGTTCAGTTTGAAATCGAATCTCCTTGCCCACCATCTCGACGTGCTCGAAGCATCGTCTGCGGTTGAGAGAGTCGTCTCGGCTGGCGACGCGCGGCGACGCTATGTCCGTCTGACATCGGCAGCGGTCGAGTTGATGGGCCCTCCGGCATCGTTGCCGCACAAGGAGGTGTTGTTTCTCTGCACCCGAAACTCGGCACGTTCACAATTGGCGTCCGCCCTGTGGTGCACACGCAGCGGGCGGCTGGCTCGGTCGGCAGGTACGCATCCGGCGACGGCCGTTCACCCCGGGGCGATTGCCGCGGCGACGCGAGCGGGTGCCTCACTCGAGTCCGCCGTGCCGACTGCACTGGGACGTGTTCCTCGTGGAGTGCAGGTCATCACTGTCTGCGACCTCGTGCACGAAGAGCTCGAACCACGCGACGACTGGTGGCACTGGTCGATACCCGCACCTTCGGCATCGAAGAAGTCGACTGCGTTCGATGCCGTGATCGACGAACTGAATGAACGAATGACACGAATCGGTGTGCCCCTCGCGGGTGGCCGACATGGAAAGGCGGAGGGGCGATGACCGTGCGAATCGGAATCAACGGCTTTGGTCGCATCGGACGGTTGACGATGCGGGCGTTGCAGCACCGGTTGGGGACAGAAGTTGTGCACGTGAACGAGGTGAAGGGTGGAGTCGAGGCGGCCGCCCACCTTCTCGAATTCGACACTGTGCACGGCCGTTACAGGGGATCGGTCGCAACTTCGGGCAACGTGCTCATCGTCGACGGTCGAAGCATCGGTTTCAGCGAGCACACCAAGCCGGCTGACATTCCGTGGGGTGACATCGGTGTCGACGTCGTCATTGAGTCGTCGGGAAAGTTCAAGACTTCGGCCGATATCGAACCGCATCTCGTCAATGGGGCCGAGAAGGTTGTCGTTGCATGCCCTGTGAAGAGCGAAGGCGTTCTCAACATCGTGATGGGTTGCAACGACCATCTGTACGACCCCGCGATCCACCGCATCGTCACCGCAGCATCGTGCACCACCAATTGTCTCGCCCCGGTCGTGAAGGTGCTGCACGAGAAGATCGGCATCGAGCGGGGAGCCATCACCACGGTGCACGATGTGACGAACACTCAGGTGATCGTCGACGCCCCGCACAAAGACCTCCGACGCGCACGCTCGGCACTGAACTCTCTCGTCCCCACGTCGACGGGGTCCGCCACTGCCATCACGATGATCTACCCCGAACTGAAGGGGAAACTCAATGGTGTCGCAGTACGCGTTCCGCTGCTCAACGCCTCGCTCACCGACTGTGTATTCACGATGAATCGTGACGTGACCGTCGACGAAGTGAACAGCCTCCTCGAAGCTGCATCGAACGGCGAACTGCGTGGAATTCTCGGCTACGAATCTCGCCCGCTCGTCTCGGCGGACTTCGTAAACGACCCACGATCGGGAATCGTCGACGGACCCTCGACGATGGTCATCGACGGACGGATGGTGAAGGTTCTCGTGTGGTACGACAACGAGTTCGGCTACGCCCATCGCATGGCCGAACTGGCCATGAAAGTCGGCGCCTCGCTGTGAAGTTGCGTAACTACGCCCTCGTCACCGCGGGGTACTGGACCTTCACGCTGACCGACGGTGCACTGCGCATGCTCGTGTTGTTGCACTTCAACGACCTCGGATACTCGGCCGTGGCGATCGCTTTCCTGTTTCTCGCCTACGAGTTCATGGGCATACTCACGAACCTGCTGGGCGGGTGGGTTGGTTCCCGGCGTGGCCTCAACCGCACACTCGTCGCCGGGCTCGTACTCCAGATCGTGGCGTTGATGGCCCTGTCGGCCGAATCGAGTTCATGGGAACGCTGGCTGTCGGTTGCCTTCGTGATGGCGATGCAGGCACTTTCCGGAGTCGCAAAGGACCTCACGAAGATGAGCTCGAAGAGCGCGGTGAAGACCGTCGCGGGCGATGGATCGTTGTTCCGTCTCGTTGCAATTCTCACCGGTTCGAAGAACGCGCTGAAGGGAGTCGGCTTCTTTCTCGGGGCGGCGCTCTTGGCGGGAGTCGGCTATGACGGCGCGCTGTGGTTGATGAGCGGCGCGCTCGCCGCGATGGTCGTTGTTCTTCTGGTGTTCCTGAACGAGGACATCGGCAAGTCGAAGAAGAAGCCGCCCCTGCGGTCGGTGCTGTCGAAGTCGACGGCGATCAACCGGTTGTCGGTCGCGCGTTTCTTTCTCTTCGGGTCGCGTGACATCTGGTTTGTTGTTGCCCTGCCCGTCTTTCTCTCTGACGTTCTCGGCTGGTCAGACCGAACCGTCGGCGCGTTTCTTGCGTTGTGGGTGATCGGTTACGGCGTCGTGCAGTCGTCGGCGCCGAGGATTCTCACGTTGAGACAAACTGCAGTCGACGAAGTGCGCTCGGCGCGCGAATGGGCCCTGGTCCTCGCCGTGGTTGCGGCGACGATTGCGAGCCTCGTTGCGTTCGACGTGGCGGTGAAGATCGCCATCGTCGCGGGCCTCATCGTCTTCGGTGTCGTGTTCGCGATGAACTCGTCCCTGCACTCGTTCCTCGTCCTTGCCTTCTCCGACGACGACGAGGTCGCCCTCGACGTCGGCTTTTATTACTCGGCGAACGCGGCCGGGCGCCTCGTCGGCACGCTGCTCTCGGGACTCCTCTATCTGTGGGGTGGCCTGGCCCTGGCGATGTGGGGTGCGACGGCGTTCGTGGTCTTGACGTGGCTCTTCGCCCTGCGCCTGCCCCCGATGCCTTCGAATGTCCGTGTTTCCTTGGCCGATCTCGACGGTGGCGACTGACACCCACCCGGATTGCGGCGACTAACGTCGAAGCGAAGAAGACGGCCGGGGGGCCGACCAGGGGGAAGCAACATGGCTGAGAAAGACGTCGACGTCGTTGTCGTCGGGGCGGGGTTCGCCGGCATGTACCTGCTGCACGAGTTGCGCAAGCACGGGTTCTCCTCGCGGGTGCTCGAGGCCGGCGACGACGTGGGTGGCACGTGGTACTGGAACCGCTACCCGGGTGCGCGTTGCGACATCGCGACTACGGACTACCAATACACGTGGGATCCCGAACTGCTCGACGAATGGCAGTGGTCGGAAAAGCACGCGGCGCAACCCGAGATCCTGCGCTACGCGCAGCACGTGGCGAAGAAACACGATCTCTACTCGGGTATCGACTTCGAGGTTCGTGTCGACAAAGCCGCATGGGACGACTCGGCAAAGAAGTGGACGATCCACACCTCGACGGGCGAGACCATCAACTGCCGTCACTACGTGATGGCCACCGGCTGTCTCTCCGTACCCAAAGACCCCGACATCCCGGGTACGGATCGTTTCAAGGGCAACGTCTACGTGACCGGTCGCTGGCCCCACGAAGGCGTCGACTTCACCGGGCAGCGCGTCGCCGTCATCGGTACCGGATCGTCGGCCATCCAATCGATGCCCCACATTGCCGCGCAGGCGAAACAACTCGTCGTCTTCCAACGCACACCGAACTTCTCGATGCCGGCCTACAACGGTCCGCAGCCCCCCGACCGTGTCGCGCGCCTGAAGGCCGACCGCATCGCCTACCAGAACGAAGCGCGGATGTCGCCGACCGGGGTGCCGATGGAGATGGCAACCGTCTCGGCACTCGCGGTCTCGCGCGAGGAAGCTTTCGCGATGCTCGAGAAGTCCTGGCGCAAGGGTGAACTGCTGCAAATCGGCGCGACCTTCACAGACGTCGGCATCAACCGCGCGGCCAACGAGGTTGTCTGCGATTTCATGCGCTCGAAGATCCATGAGGTGGTGAAGGACCCCGAAACCGCCGAGACTCTCAGCCCCCGCGGTCACGCGTACGGCACGAAGCGCCCGTGCATGGACACGAATTACTTCGAAGTCTTCAACATGCCGCACGTTCGGCTCGTCGACATCCGCAAGAAGGCAATCACGTCGATCACCGAGACGGGGATCGACTTCGACGGCGAATCGATCGAGTTCGACTCGATCGTCTACGCCACCGGCTTCGACGCAATGACCGGCGCAATCGTCAATGTCGACATCACCGGCAAGAACGGTCTCACGCT
>SXZT01000136.1 GCA_005787785.1 Actinomycetota bacterium | reverse complement strand
GTGCTGACCACCCGCGCCGGACGACCGGTAGACATCGATTTCGAGGTCCTTCTCGTCGATCTCGACGTCGACTTCCTCGGCTTCGGGCATCGTCGTGACCGTCGCCGACGAGGTGTGGATGCGACCCTGGCTTTCGGTGACCGGAACGCGTTGCACGCGGTGCGGACCGCCCTCGAACTTGAGGTGGCTCCACGCCGAGTCACCCGACAGCATGAGGGTCACCTGGTTGATGCCGCCCAACGGGGACTCGTCGAGCGACATGACCTCGCACTTCCATCCCATGTTCGCCGCGTAGCCCCTGTACATCTCGAGGAGATCGCCCGCGAAGAGGTTGGCCTCTTCGCCACCTTCGGCACCCCGGATCTCCAATATGACCGCCTTGCCGTCGTTCGGGTCGCGAGGCAACAGCAGCAGCTTCAACTGCGCATCGAGTGAATCGAGTTCGGCCTCCGCACTGGCGATTTCCTCGCGCAGCAGTTCTTTTTCTTCACCGGTCGCCATATCCATCAGTTCGCGGGCGGCGTCGGCGTTTCCGCGTGTTGTCTTGATGGTGCGGATGCATTCAACGATCGGTGTCATCTGCTTGTAGCGCCGGGTGGCATCGCGCAGTTTGGTTTGGTCGCCAAGCACCGAGGAGTCGCTGAGGCTCGCCTCGAGATCCTCGAAGTCACGTTCGATGCTTTCGAGGCGGTCCATCATGAGACCGCAGGCTAACTGGACGACGCCGTCGAGATGTCGAGTTCAACGAACGTCGCGGCATGACGCGCGAAACCGAGCGCGCGACGGTTCGTGGGTGTGACGTGTCCGGTTGCCATGGCGATGCGCAACTCCGATACCGAGCCATGGCGGTGATCGACGAATGCACGGGCATCGAGCGCAAAGGGAACGATGTCGGGGTCGGCACCCGACGTCACCAGAACGACGACATCGCCACCATCGAACGTCTTGCCACGCGCAACACACGGAGTGATGTCGAGCACGTTCGTTCGCCGCATAGGCGGATCACAAACGTCGAGCGAAACGGCGCCCACCATTTTGGGTGCATCAAGGATGACCGCTCGCAGCATCCGTTCGGGCGCTATCCGATTGAACGGATGCGGCAGTGCGCCCGGTCGGCGGTGTTGCTTTACGTTCTTGACCACGTCGGCGAGTGCATCGACCTTCGGTTTGTCACCGTGCAGCATCGCAAACGCCTCGCGGTCGTGCGCGCCCATGCCGACTTCCAGTCGGGCCGCGCCTGTGACCGGGTCGTCGACGACGCGACACACTTCGAGGCCGAGTACTTCACCCGCCACGATTCCGTGCTCGACGACGGGTGTGGCACCACCCTGCACGATGAGCGGCACGAATGCCGCATGCTCGGTGGATGGTTGGCGTTCGTCGGGAAACGGTTCGGCAACGGCGGGAATCAACGTACGGTCGTTGACGTGCCACACGGTGATCGGAAAGTCGAGCCATGCGGCCTGACGCGCGAGAATTCCCGTTCCTGATTCGGCGAGCACGTTGAGCGTCGAGGCACCTTCCTTCAGGGACCACAGCAATGCAGGGCCGAGCCCGCGAGATGTTTGTTTCTCGACGAGGACCCAACTGTTCCCCGACTCGATGACGGCTGCTCCACGCGCGAAAACTGCGGGTGCGATGCCATCGTCGTTCGATCGCGCCAAATGATCACGCACCAGAGCGCGAAGCTTCAGCGAAAGAAGTTGGCTCTTGCGCGTGTCGTTCGTCGACACGACGGGACCGTGTCGACTACTTCTTGGCTTTGCGCGATCCGTAGCGCTTGTTGAAGCGCTCGACGCGGCCACCGGTGTCGACCAGCTTCTGCTTGCCCGTGAAGTAGGGATGGCATTCGTTGCAGAGTTCGATGACGAGATCGCCACCCCTGGTGCTGCGCGTTGTGAAGGTGTTGCCGCACGAGCACTTGACGTGGGTGTCGAGGTATGTCGGGTGGATCTCAGTCTTCATGGCTGAAAATCCTACAGGGCGACCCGGGAAACCCCACGGGCGGGTTCACATCGAGGGCTGCTTGGCGATTTCCGCGAGGAATTCGTCGTTGTTCCGGAAGGACTTGAGACGATCAATGAGCAACTCGAGACCCGGACCTGCGTTTCCGTCGGCGGCCAGTCCCGAGAGCACGCGGCGAAGTTTCCAGACCAACTGCAGTTGCTTGCGGTCGAAGAGCAGTTCCTCATGCCGGGTGCTGGATGCGTCGACGTCGATGGCCGGATAGATGCGTCGTTCGGCGAGTTTGCGGTCGAGGCGCAATTCCATGTTGCCCGTGCCCTTGAACTCCTCGAAGATCGCATCGTCCATACGGCTGTTCGTTTCGACGAGACACGTCGCGAGGATCGTCAAGCTTCCGCCTTCTTCCACGTTGCGCGCGGCACCAAAAAACTTCTTCGGTGGGTACAAGGCACCGGCGTCGATACCACCCGACATGATGCGCCCGGTTGCCGGAGCGGCGAGGTTGTAGGCACGCGACAAACGCGTGATTCCATCGAGAACCACAACGACGTCACGACCTGCTTCGACCAGACGCTTGGCCTTTTCGATGTCCATTTCGGCGACGATTGTGTGCTCTTCGGACGGACGGTCGAACGTCGAGGAGATGACTTCGCCGCGAACCGTGCGCTTCATGTCGGTCACCTCCTCGGGGCGCTCGTCAATGAGCATCACGATGAGGTCGACTTCGGGGTTGTTTTTTTCGATCGATGTGACGATCGTTTTCATGATCGTCGTCTTGCCCGCCTTCGGAGGCGACACGATGAGACCGCGTTGACCCTTTCCGATCGGCGAAATGAGGTCGATGATGCGCGACGTCATGTTGGTCGGGTCCTGGGGATCTTCCAGACGCAACTTCTCGTCGGGGAACAGTGGTGTGAGGTCTTCGAAACGCGGACGACTCTTCACCGACTCGGCCGGCTTGCCGTTGATCGATTGGATCTCAAGCAGCGCAGGGTTCTTCTCGCCGCGACCCGCGGGGCGGGCCATACCCGTGACGTGATCTCCCTTGCGCAGTCCGTGCTGACGTGTTTGCTTGACCGAGATATAGGCATCGTCACGGTGCGGCAGGTAGCCACGCACCCGCAGGAATCCGTAGCCCTCATCACGCAGGTCGAGATAGCCATTCACGGCGACGGGCTCGTTGCTGATCGCTTCCCCGTCGACGGGTGCGTCGACTTCGTACCGGTCGTCACCTTGCGGTGCCATGTCTTCACGACGACCCTTGTTGCGCCGGCGGCGACGGCGGTTGCGGTTGCCGCCCTCACCATCAAAGTCGCGCCGTGGCTGGCCGTCACGCTGCTGACTGTCTCGTTGCTGACCGTCTCGTTGCTGAAAATCGCGACGTTGGCCGCTGTCGTTGCGGGATTCGTTGCGCTGGCCGCGGTCGTTGCGCTGATCGTTTCGCGAGGGCCTGCGATCGCCACGCGACTCGCCGGCGGTGACCGTCTCGTCGAGTGTCCCCTCGTGTTCGGCAAGCTCGATCTCCCACTCGGACAATGGGTCGCCGTCGGGCCCGAGGACGACGCGAGGCCCGCTCGATGATGCTTTCGCTACCGGGGCGGGTTTCGCTGCGGGCTTGGCAACGGGTTCGGGAGTCGAGGTCTGCTCGAGAATCTTGTCGATGAGCTCGGCCTTCTTCGCACGCGACACCGACTTAACGCCGAGCGCCTGGGCGATTGCCATCAGTTGCTCGCGGTCCTTGCCCTCGAGTACCGACTTCTCTAGTGCTTCTGCAGCCACCGCTGCCTACCTTTCATTCCCGCCTGCACGCATGAGGCGAGCGGGTTTCAATGGGGTTCGCAATCGCGGGAAGATTCTCCGCTGCGAAAAACTCTGCGAGGAAATCGCCGAGCCAGTCATCACACCATAACTTTCGACCGCCAGGGTTTGCAACGCTTTCCCCGAAAAACAAGGGTTTGAGCAGCAAAAAGACGACCCGCAGGTGCGGTCAGAGGCCCGAAACCGCCGCGACCTCGGCCTCGACGGCGGCAAGATCGTTGGCCACGCGGGTCGCCCGCTCGGGACGATCGAACAGATCTGCGATGTGCGCCGGCAACTCGGGTCGTCGACCCGTTGCGCGTTCGACGGCGTCGGGAAACTTCGCCGCATGCGCCGTCGCAAGGGTCACCATCGGCACACCGTCCTCCTGATGGGTGCGTCCACCCAACACACCGACGGCCGTATGCGGCTCGATCATCTGGCCCGTCGATTGATACACATCCTTGATCATCGCAGTGGTTTGGGTGTCGTCGCACCGCGCCGCGCGGAACACAGGGGCCAGCCACGTGTCGTACTGGTCGGCCTCGACCGCGAACGATCCGGCCGAGCGAAACCGCTGCAGCTGCTCGGTCGTCAGGCCACCATCGCGACCGTTCATTTCGAACAGCAAACGCTCGAAATTCGACGAAACCTGAATGTCCATACTTGGACTCAAAGTCGGCACCACATCACGAGCTCGCATTTCGTGGGTTTCAAAGAAGCGCGTGAGAATGTCGTTCGAGTTCGAACCCACGACGAGGTGACGGATCGGCGCACCCATCCGTCGTGCGATCCACCCCGACAGCACATTGCCGAAATTGCCCGTCGGCACGCTGAACGAGACGCCGTTACCGATCGATTCGCCGTTTGCCGCCAATTGCTGGATCGCGGAGAAGTAGTAGACGACCTGCGCCATGATGCGAGCCCAATTGATCGAGTTCACAGCAGACAATCGGTGCCTGTCGCGAAACTCTGCGTGGTTGAACATTGCCTTGACGAGGTCCTGGCAATCGTCGAAGGTTCCGTCGACGGCGAGAGTCGTGACGTTCGGCGAATTCACGGTGGTCATCTGTCGACGCTGCACGTCGCTGACGCGTCCGTGCGGGTAAAGAATGACGATCTTCACCCGCGAACAGTTTTTGACCCCGTCGATGGCCGCACTTCCGGTGTCACCGCTGGTCGCACCCACGATCGTGATGCGTTCATCGCGAATCTCGAGCAAGTGATCGAACAGTTTGCCGAGGAACTGCAACGCGACGTCCTTGAACGCAAGCGTTGGACCATGAAACAGTTCGAGCATCCAGTGCCCCTGTTCGAGGGGGACGAGCGGCGTCACGCGCGGGTCGCGGAACGTCGAGTACGCCGCAGCACACAACGAAGCAAGATCTTCGGCGCTGACCTCGTCACCGATGTACGGCGACATCACGTCGGCAGCGAGTTTCGCGTAGTCACCGCTGATGTGTTCAGGCGCAACGGGCCAGGTTTCGGGAACATAGAGACCACCATCGGTCGCGAGACCCGCAATCACCGTGTCGGCGAAGCCGAGCACGGGCGCAGACCCGCGCGTGGAGACGTAGCGCATCGCGTTTTTCCTACTGTCCGACGACGCGGATGAATCCGTCGGAACTCTTCACGACGCCGAGGCCGTCGAATTCGTGCAGACATTGCTGCACCGAAGCCTCACGTGCGGAGTGGGTGATGAAGACGAGGCGTGCGCTTTCTCCGATACCGACCTGCTCGGCCGCGCGAATGCTGACACCGTTCTTGGCGAACACCCCCGTGATCGCATGAAGCACGCCCGGTTGGTCGAGAACCTCGAGCGACAACAGGTATTCGCTGGTCGTGTCGTCGATCGGCGTGAAAGCCGGGCGGGTGAACGACCCGAGCATGGCGTGTGTTCCCTTTTTCAGGTTCACGGCCGCGTCAATGACGTCGCCCAGAACTGCGCTCGCCGTCGGGGCACCCCCTGCGCCGCGACCGTAGAACATGAGGGAACCGACCGCCGCACCTTCGACGAACACCGCGTTGTAGGCATCGCGAACGCTGGCAAGCGGATGAGTGGCGGGAACCATCGCGGGGTGCACCCGCACCGACAGTTGGTCGGAATTGGTCGTACGTTCGGCGATCGCAAGCAGCTTGATCACGTAGCCGAGGCGATGCGCAACGGCAATGTCGGCGGCACCGATCGAGGTGATGCCTTCGCGATGCACGTCGGCAGAACGCACATCGGCAGCAAAAGCGATGCTGGCGATGATCGCGCACTTCGATGCCGCGTCGAAGCCTTCAACGTCGGCGGTCGGATCGGCTTCCGCAAAACCCAGCCGTTGCGCTTCGCGCAGGACGTCGGTGTAGTCGGCACCTTCTTCCGTCATTTTCGAAAGAATGAAATTCGTCGTGCCGTTCACGATTCCCATGACGCGGCCAATCGGTTCACCACGCAGACTCTCGCGCAAAGGGCGGATGAACGGAATGCCACCGGCAACGGCGGCCTCGAACAAGAGATCGACCCCGGTGGCGTCGGCAACAGCGAACATCTCTGCGCCCGTTTCGGCGAGCAACGCCTTGTTCGCGGTGACGACCGGCTTGCCCTTTCCGAGCGCCGCGATGATCGCTTCGCGCGCGGGACTGATGCCACCCATCACCTCGACAATGAGGTCGATGTTCGGGTCTTCGACAATGGAGTTCACGTCTGTGACAAACACGCCGTCCGGCAGCGCCACACCGCGACTCGCATTGGCGTCTCGCACGGCGACTTTCGTGATGGAGAGCCGGATCCCCGTGCGTTCCGCGATGGCATTCGCACGCTCGTTCACGAGATTGGCGAACGCCGCGCCGACGTTGCCACACCCGAGGAGACCGATTCGCACACTTTCTCTCACGACCCCAACGCTACAAGCGTTCTCGGTGTGTAGATGCCCGCTTTTCGCTACACGGTGAACCGGAAAGACGCCAGCCCGCACACATGAAGCCGTGATCTACCAACATCTCATCGACAACGCCGACAAATTCGGCCTCCTCTACCGACCCGACTTCGTGCCGGCACTTTCATCGCGATCTTCATGGGCACGTGCGATCAGGTCCGGTGTCATTTGCCTCGAGTACCCGAACGTGGCGCGCCTCGCCGCGGCGACCCCGACGCCACATCAACGCGTCAAGGCAGCTCACCTTGCGTGCGGACGAGATTCGCTCATTGCGGGACCAACCGCAGCTTGGCTTCATGGCACCTCGCTTCCCGAACCCCGCGAAATTCACGTTTTGACGAGGAACAGATTGAAAAACGCACATCGAGACAAACTTGTCCTCCATCGTCCGGTTCAGCTTGCGCTCATTGACCACGAGGATCACGATGGAATTCCTGCGACGACTCCGGCGCGGACGCTCTTCGATGTGGCGGCATGGACCCCTCACTTTCTGCACCGCACGTTTGAGCACTATCTGGTCACCGGCGACTTGACAGTGCGGTCGACATGGCGTTCCTTGTTCGAGATCACTCGTCAGGGTCGACCCGGCATCACCCGGGTCAGGAACATGCTGAATCAATGGAGCCTTGACACGGAGCAACCCGAAAGCGTGTTGGAAGCGAAGATGCTCAGCCTCTGCTTCGTCGCGGGATTCCCGCCGTTCGAGTTCCAGGCCAAGATCGGTCCGTATCGAGTTGACTTTCTTTGGCGAGAACAAATGGCGATCGTCGAGTGCGACGGTTTTGCATTCCACGGCTCGACACGGGATGCATTCGAAAATGACCGCGAGCGTGACGCTCATCTGCAATCCCTCGGATACACAGTTTGGAGATTCTCTTTTCGACAGATCACTTCGCAACACAGCGAAGTTCGCGAGCGACTTCGCAGCATTTTCCGGCGCCGCTTGTAGCACAAAACGGGTATTTACACACCCGAATCCCTAGAGTTGGGTGAGGTCATGAAACGGTTCGTTCCCCTTCTCCTGGCCCTCTCGGTCATCAGTCCAATCATCACGCCGGTGGTGCGGGCCGAGACGATCGCAGGCCAGACACCGGTCGCGATCCTCGTGAACGGTCGCGGATTCGGACACGGTCGCGGTATGAGCCAATTCGGCTCGCTCGGCTGGGCCACGAAGTTCGGCAAGACCTGGCAGGAAATTCTCGACTTCTATTACGGCGGCACGACGCTGTCTCAACTGACCGAAACCGATGCAGGTCTGTCACCCGGCGGCAAGATCGCCATCCGACTCACGACGCTCGACGGCCGCCAAACAGCAGTGCTGTCGGACAACTCGTCGCTCACTCTCGTCAACGACCCGGTGCCGGGCCGCAAGTGGGCGGCGCTCGTCGCGCGCGAGATCGCCGGCACCACCGGGCAGTACCGCGTATGGGGCAGCACGGTCGCCAAATGTCCGGTGGCAGCAAAGACCCCGGAGGAAAGTGGGTTCGTGCAGGTCGCGGACGTCGCCACCACCGCGGCGTTCGCGACCACGCTCAGCGACGACGCAACCGCTGCCGTGGTTCCGAACGACATGGTGGGCGTCTGCGAACCGGGTGGAAGCGTGCGCTACTACCGCGGTGTCGTTGCAGCAGTGAACGGCTCTGACGGCGAGAACCGCACGGTCAACACGCTTCGCGTCGACGAGTACCTGCGCGGCGTCGTACCGCGCGAATCACCCGCGTCGTGGGGTGATGCAGCGAACGGTGCAGGGATGAACGCCTTGCGGGCACAATCCGTCGCTGCGCGGTCGTATGCACTGTCGTCGAAGGCCTATTCTTACGCAAAGCTCTGCGACACGCAGGACTGCCAGGTGTACGGCGGCGCGGCACTGCGCGACAAAGTCGGCGGAAAGTTGACCGTCCTCGAGGATCTGCGCACGAACGCTGCCATCACCGACACCTCGGGCTTCGTCATGCGTGACGGAAACGGCAAGGTGGTGCGTACCGAGTTCACCTCGTCGAATGGTGGACGCACCGCGGGCACCACGTTCCCACTGCGCGTCGATGGCGGCGACATTGCCGCCGACCCCGCCGAACTGCGTTGGTCGAACGTCATCTCGAAAGCCGCCATCGAAAAGAGATACCCCGAGATCGGCGTGCTCGTCTCGGTTGTCACCACCCACGACGGGTTGGGTGGCGAATGGAACGGCTACGCAACGAGCGTCGCCATCAACGGCACCGCGGCGACGAAGACTTTGACCGGCTGGGAATTCCGTTCGGCGTTCAGCCTGCGCGCACCGTGGTACGAAACGACACCGATCTACGGCGCGGCACCGGACGCACCGGTGGTCGGGTCGATGCTGTTCATCGGCGACAGCGTGAGCGAGAGCACTCGGACCGAATTCGAGAGCGTCGTCCTGCCCGCCTACCCCACGACCAACATTCAGATTGCGTCCGGACGGTGCATGGTCGGCGCAACCTGCCTCGGCCAACCCGACGGACTGTCGATCATCAACGCTCTGACGCCCGAACAGACACCGGCGATCGCACTCGTTGCACTCGGCTACAACGACATGTCGATGTCGTACGCAACGGAGATCGACCAGGTTGTCGCTGCGCTCACCACTCGCGGCGTTCAGCGCATCGTGTTCGTGAACATGTCGACGCGCCGCCAGACCGCCGACTACGGAACGATGAACGCGATGCTCGCCAACGCTGCAATCGCCTACCCGAACGTGACGGTGCTCGACTGGAACGCGTACTCATCGGATGCGGAGGAGTGGCGCTGGTTCGTGAAGGACGACAACGTTCACCTCACGGCCACCGGCCAGACGGAGTTCGCTCTCTTCCTGCGCTCACAGCTCGATGCGCTGCGCACACAAGGTCTGCTCCCCCTCACTCCCTCGCCGTTGAACTTCGTCATCGGCCTGCCGCTGAAGGAAAAGGACCAGGGCAACATGGTCCGCACCCTCCAGGTGGCGCTCAACAAGGCGCTGCGACTGCGCAAGCGCGCCATCAAACTCGACGGGATCTACGGCGACACCACCAGGACCCGCGTCGCCAAGTACGAGACCATGACGGGCCTTCCTGTCGACGGAGTCGCCGACGAGGCGGTGTGGAAGGGCCTCGGCCTCGATGCGAGGCCCGCGTTGTCGGTGATGAAGGCCGGTACGAGGCATGCGTCGGTCAAGACGGTGCAGGCATCACTGGCACGCGTGATGAAGGTCAGCCTGCCGACCACCGGCATCTTCGACACCACGACTCGCAATCACCTGCGCGAATTCCAACGCAGGATGAACCTGCGGCCGAGCGGTGTCGTGAACCGACCTACCTGGTTGGCGCTGATGACGACTTCAGCTCAGACTCGGTGACGCCGAACAGGCGGCACCACGACTCGTCGCTCACCATCTCGGAGTAGTACTCGCGGTACTCGCACTTCAGTCTCGGATACTCGCGGCGCAACCGCATGAGACTCGAACGCAGGGCACGCATATCGGCCCAGAAGCGCGCGGCGTCGCGTTCGAGCACGTATCCCTCGTCGAGTCGCGGATGGCGGTGCAGCAACTTCGTGCTGCGCGTTGCCAGACCAACGGCGCGCGAATTGATCGGCGCGACCGACGTACGCTTGCGCAGCGTCCACTTGGGCAGGATGTAACCACCGACCAGCGGAACAGCCGCGATGAATCCCAGAAGGCGGATCGGCTTCGGGATGCCTCCGGGAACCTGCAGGGCGGCGAGTTCCGGCGGTAACGGGGCGGCTTTCTCCTCGGGGCACGTGCGCACCTCGTCGTGCATTGCCGAATGGTCGACGTTGCGCCAGAAGTCGGGACCTTCGAGATAGTGGTCGAGGCCCTTCAGCATGTACTCGAGGCTGGCGTAACGCAGAGAGAACAGGTTGCGGAACCCGAACGACAACGTGCGATATGCAGTGTGGTACCAACGGTGCTTGTCGTAGACGAGTGTCTCGATCAACAGCATGTTGCGCGTCTCGTAGTACAGCGTCATCGGCCCGTTCTTCAGAGCGAAGTCGGCGTGCCACACGGCGACGCCCTTCATGGTGATCGTGTGCTCCCCCGTGTGCATCAGGCCGAAAGCGACGTCATCTCCGCGCACGAACACCGGTAGCGGGTTGTCCTTGCCAACCGTGATCGGGAATGCGGTGAACCACCAGGCCGTGTACTCGAACTGTGACTCCGGCTCGTCGGCGAGCACCGTGATGCGATCACGCAGGTCGTCTTCGCGACCAACGGCCCGCAGCGGATACGTGTAACGCCACGCATAGTGCGAGCCGGCCTCGAACTGCATCCACGGAATTTCCTCGGAGATCATCGCGCCGTGGACACAGAGACGTGGGTCGGTGGCGTAGCGGAACAGGGCGATCGCCCGCACGACGGACTCGACTTCCATCGTGATGTCGTCGTCCATGAAGAGAACGTGGGTGGTCCACCCATCGTTGCGGGCGTGCATCAGGCCGCGGGCGAACCCACCCGCTCCGCCGAGGTTCGGGTTCGGAACGACACGCACCGACAGGCCATCGCCGGGCGGCAGTTCGAGGTTGCGCCCGTTGTCGACGATCGTCACCCGGAAGGCCTCTGCGACGGAGGGGACCTCGCGCGCGAGGCGACGCACGCGTTCGACGTTTGCGGTGACGTAGGGCTGGCGATTGAAGGTGGTGATGCAGGCGTTCAGGTGAACGTCCCGTAGTGGAGCATTCGCTGCGTACCAACCACCGCGCACGAGATGCGCACCGCGCACCCGCACGTAATACGAATCGACGTTCGTGTCGGCGAGTTCCACCAATCGAATCGACACCGTGCCGGCCGCCGACGCACGCGTCGACTCGACCACCTTTTCGCTCATTCGCTTGACGGCAACGACTTCTACCTCAGCCGGCCCGTCGACCTCGACGGCGACGTGCAGTTCACCCACCGACGTCTTGCGACGCCAACGAGCGGCGTGGAAGACGCCGAAGTAGGTGTCGTACGACTCGCTGCCCTCGCCGGAACGCACGTACAGAGGCGGCTCGAGAACATCGGGCCCCACCGGGAGAATGCGCTGCAGCAAGTGCGCTTCGGGGAACGGAGGAGTCCAAGTCACAGCGGATCCACCGAGAAGGGTGCACCGTCACGACCGGTGTCCCACGCGTCGAGAAGCGCACGCGCAGCACCGAGGGCTTCGTGAATCGTCACGTCCATGTCGAGATAACGATACGTGCCGAGGCGACCCACGAAGGTGACGTTGCGCAGCGCCGACACCATGTCGACGTACTTGCGCAGCTGGTCCTTTTCCTTAACCAAACGAATCGGATAGTACGGAACATCATCGGCACCACAGAGGCGGCTGTACTCGTGGTAGGTCACGGTGCGCTCGTGCGACTCCCACGGCGCGAAGTGCTTGTGCTCGGTGATGCGCGTGTAGGGCACGTCGGGATCGCAGTAGTTCATGACCGGACATCCCTGGAAATCGCCCTCGTGGACCGACTTGTCGAAGTCCAGCGTTCGGTAGCCCAAGCGACCGTGTTCGAAGTCGAAGTAGGCGTCGATCGGCCCGCTCCACACGACGTGATCGAAAACGGCCAGGTCGGCCCGCGACCTCGACACACCGAGCGTCACCGAGATCGACGGATGATCAAGAATGTTGGCAACGATCGGCGTGTAACCGTCGCGCGGAATCGCCTGGTACGGATGGTTGAAGTACGAGTCCTCGTAATTGAACCGCACCGGCAGGCGCGCGAGAATAGAAGCGGGCAGTTCATCGGGGTCGACACCCCACTGCTTGCGGGTGTATCCGTCGAAAAAGGCCGCGTACAAATCGGGCCCGACGAATCGCAGGCCCTGTTCGCGAAAGGTCTGGGGATTCGTGATCGACGTATCGGCTTTCGACGAAATGAACGCTTCGGCCTCGGACGGCGTGAGAGTGGTGCCGAAGAACTGGTTGATCGTCAACAGGTTCACCGGCAGCGAGAACACCCTTCCCTGCGTCGTGGCCCTCACCCTGTGGTTGTAAGGCATCATCACGCCGAAGCGGTTGATGTACTGCCACACGTGTTCGTGCGCCGTGTGGAAGATGTGGGGTCCGTAGACGTGAACCATCACGTCGCCCTCTTGGCGCTCCGTGTGGCAGTTACCCGCGATGTGTGCCCGCGAGTCGAACACCTCGACGCGGTGGCCGGACTCGGCAAGTTCGCGGGCCATCACCGCGCCGGAGAAACCGGCGCCGACCACGGCGACATGACGGGGGGCATGGGGCACGCCGTCAGCCTAAATGAGGCGGGCCGAACGGGCCCGACTAATGCGACATCTGCGGGCCACAGAGGCCCTCGAGGTCCTTCACCTGAATGCGGTCACGGTTCTCGTGGGTCACCGGATTGTTCGGGTCGGTGCGCAACTTGAACGTGCGGAAAACCATGTCGGTGGTGTCGACTGCGAGCACGCGACCGATCAACGAGTCACCGAGGTCGAGCAACAACTTGATCGTCTCGAGCGCCTGGATCGAACCGACGATGCCGGGAAGAACACCGAGCACGCCGGCTTCGGCACACGACGGCGCAAGTTCGGCCGGCGGCGGTTCGGGAACCATGTCACGGTACGTCGGACCGCGCAGCGGATGGAACACGCTGACCATTCCCTCGAAACGGAAAATCGAACCGTGGACGACGGGAATGCCGAGCTTCACACTCGCGTCGTTCAACAGGTAGCGGCTCGGGAAGTTGTCGGCGCCGTCGACGATCACGTCGTAGCCGGCGATGATGTCCATGATGTTGCTGGCATCGAGACGCGTGTCGTAGGTGACGACGTTGACGTCGGGGTTGATGAGAGTGAGCGTCTTTTTCGCCGAATCGACCTTGCGGTCGCCCACGCGGTCGAGGTTGTGCAGGATCTGGCGCTGCAAGTTCGACGCATCGACGACGTCCATGTCGACGATGCCGATGGTGCCGACGCCCGCGGCGGCGAGATACAACGCAGCCGGTGAACCAAGACCACCGGCACCGAGCATCAGCACCTTCGAATCGAGCAACTTCGCCTGCCCCTCGACTCCAACTTCCGGCAGCAACAAGTGGCGCTGGTAGCGGTTCTTCTGGTCGGCCGTGAGCGACACCGGCGTCTTCCACGGCTTGCCTTCGTCCTTCCAGCGACCGAAACCACCGTCCATCGACACGACGTCGGTGTAACCAAGCTCTGCGAGTGTCTTTGCGGCGAACGCGCTGCGAATGCCACCGGCGCAATAGACGATGACGGGCATCGACTTGTCGGTGATGCGGCCTTCGATCTGCGCTTCGAGGTGACCGCGCGGGATGTGCAGCACGCCCGTCAGCGCACCTTGCTCGAACTCGTCGGGTTCGCGCACGTCCAGAACCACCACACCACCGGCGGAGATGCGGCGCTGCGCCTCGTTCGTGTCGATTTCGGTGATGGACGCCTTCGCCTGGGACAAAAGGTCACGGAAACTGGCCATGGTAAAAGCCTACCTATCGGGTCGGGAATTCCCCCGCGTCAGTCGGCAACCTGAACAAGGCCGGGCAGCACCTCGCTGATGTCCCCCACGACGAGCGCATCGGCGAGGCGGTCCATTTCGGTCGGTCCGCCGTTGACGATGACCACCTTGGCGCCCGCCGCCTTTGCCCGCGGCACCGCGTTCGCCACCGGGAACACCGACAGGGTCGAACCGATCGCCAGAAAGAGGTCGCACGCCTCGGCGGCCGCCATCGCCCGGGCGATCACCTCGGGCACGAGCGCCTGACCGAAAGAAATGGTGTCGCTCTTCAGGATGCCGCCGCACTCGCGGCACGGCGGGTCGGCTTCACCGACGCGCACGCGCTCGAGTGTCTCGGCCATCGGCAACCTGTCGCTGCACGACCAGCAGACGCTGCGGAACATCGTGCCGTGCACCTCGATCACACGGTCGGGATCGTTGCCGGCGCGCTGGTGCAGTTCGTCGATGTTCTGCGTCACCAAAGCGTGCAATCGACCCTGACGCTCCAACTCGACCAAGGCAAGGTGGCCATCATTTGGCTGCGCACTCCATGCCGGTGAGTGGATCCGGCTCTGCCACGCCAATTCACGCACCTCCGCATCGGCGAGATAGTGCTGCAACGTCGCCATCTTTTCGGCCTTGGGGTTCTGCGTCCACAAACCGTTCGGCCCACGGAAATCGGGAATACCCGAGTTGGTCGAGATCCCCGCACCGGTGAGAACCGTGATGCGCCGCGCCCCCGACACGAGTTCGTGCGCGTCTGCAAAGTTCGATCCGCTCATGTGAGTCCCGGACGAATCAAACGATGCGCAACGTGACGCGACGAGGTGGCGACACGCAGCTCCACGGCACCGGTTCGTTGTGCCCATGCATCGACTGCCATGTCCCAGTATCGATACGCATCGGGGTCGAGCCGAACGACCGCATTCGCCGATCCGCCTGCGGGCACTTCGACTCGCGTGAAGCCGACGAGTTTCTGTTCTGGTTCGTCGCGGTCGAGACCCGTACGGTCGATGACATGGGCATACACCTGAACGATCTGAACACCGTTGCGATCACTCGTGTTATCGAGTGACACCTCAACCGTGAAGTCGTCGATGAGATGCGCGCCGACGACCGTGACCACGGCATAACCCAGACCGAAACCAAATGGAAACAGCGGTGTTCGACCGATTGTGTCGAAATGTCGGTAACCAATGAGACGACCCTCCCTGTATGGCGCGACACCATCTCGGCCGGGGTGAAACTCGCTCGCAGGAGTGTCGTCCATGCGCCGCGGAAACGTGACCGGTAGGCGTCCCTGGGGCTCGCTGTCGCCCAGCAACATGTCGACGAGCGCCTCGCCCATTTCCTGGCCGCCGAACCAGGTGAAGACGACGGCATCTACTTCGTCGAGCCACGGCATTGTTACGGGTGACCCGGCGTTCACAACCACGATCGTGACGGGACTCACCCGCGCGACCTCGCTGATCAAGCGGTCCTGCTCGCCCGGCAAATCGGTGTCGGTGCGATCCCAGCCTTCGGACTCCCAGTCTTCGTTGGTTCCGACCACGACAATCGACATGTCGCTTCCCGAAGCAAGAGACACCGCCTCACCAACCATGTCGGCGGGAAGAGGCGCGCGCATACCCAGGTTGATGCCACCGACGCTGGACGCCTCGGTTGGCTGGCGAAGCTCGACAACCACATGGTGAGTGTGACCTGCGGTGAGCGCGACGGATCCGCGCATCTCGACCTTGCCCGTACCGAAGAATGAGCCGCCTTTCGGTGCGTCACTGTTGTCGACAATAGACGCACCATCGACGAAGACACGCGCGTCACCCACCGTTTCGATCCCGACATCCCACGAAGCGGTGACGTTCGGGACGAAGTCGAATGCAAGACGCGCGCCAAACGCAAGACCAACACCCGTACGTCGCCCGGGATCACGAGTCCAGAAAATTTGTGTCGTCGGTGGCCGAGACGTGCGAATGGGTGTCGCCAATGGATCATCAAGTTCGTTCGGTATCGCGAAGATGTCGAGCGCGAGGTTGCTGACCATCGCCGCATCGACCTCGGGAACCCGCTTGTTGATGTCGCACCCTCCCGCATGTTGCACGAGAACACCCATTGGTTCGAGTCGTGCGCGCAACGCGTCAAGCGGATGTGAAACATGTGTGGGCGTAACGAAGGCACTGCCGCCACCAAGAGTGCGGCAGTTCCGCGCGTTCGGCCCGATCACCGCGACGCTCGCGCCCGATGGAACCGCGAGCGGCAGTGGAGGTTTCCCTGACTTGTCGGTCGAGTTTCGCAGCAGCACCATGCCGCGTCCCGATGCGCGCCGGATGAGCGCTCGGTCATCGGGGTGGTCGTTCGTTGTTTCAGGCCCCGGCTCGGCTTCGAGCGCGCCAACGCGTTCCATGACCGCGAGGAGATTCCTCACGGACCTCCGCACTTCGGCTTCGGTAACCACACCAGCGCGCACGGCACCGACCAATTTGTCGCCACGGTGTCGCGTCGGCCCCGGCATCTCGAGGTCGAGACCAGCAGCCATACCTTCAATGGTCGAGTGCAACCCGAACCAGTCGCTCATCACCAAACCATCGAAACCCCACTCGTCGCGCAGTACTTGTGTGAGTAACCAACCGTGATCGGCCGCATGCAGCCCGTTCACTTTGTTGTACGACGACATCACCGACATCACACCCGCGTCACGAACGGCTCGCTCGAAGGGGATCAGATAGATCTCACGCAGTGTGCGCATGTCAACCTGTGAGTCGATCGACATGCGCTCAAACTCGGTGTCGTTGCAGACGAAGTGTTTGATGCAACTAGCGACACCCTGGGACTGGACACCCTGTACGTAGGCCACGGCCATTTCAGCCGTGAGATGAGGATCCTCACCCATCGACTCGAAGTTTCGTCCACCAACCGGGGTGCGGTGCAGGTTCACCGTTGGTGCCAGGTGCACTCGCGCACCCTTGTGCTGCAGTTCGCGCCCAAGCAGTTCGCCGATCGCACGCACCAGCTCGACGTCCCAGGTTGCAGCAAGTGACGACCCACACGGCACGTTGAGGGACGGCGCCCCACCGAAACGCGTGCCGCGGACCCCCGCCGGCCCATCGCTGACACGCATCCGTGGAATACCAAGTCGTTCGATCGGGGCGGTGTGCCACGCATCGTGACCCGCAAGAAGCGTGACCGCCTCTTCGAGCGTGAGTCGTGCGACAAGGGTGTCAACCTGGTTGTTGGCCATTGACGCCGATGCTACGGCTGTCGCGGGGCGGTGGTCTCACGCACACATGGGGTCATGACGCTCACCACATCGACGACATCCAACGCAACCCTTGCCGTGTACCCATGGACCGACCCGATCTTCGATTCGGTCGGATTCCCCGCACGCAGCGACTACGTCGAACAGTTCTGGTTGGGAATCCTCGGCCCAACCGCCACGTGGCTGCTTCGCCGCCTTGCCGCGGGCTTCGACCACTACCCCGACGGATTCGAGCTCGACCTCCCAGAAACCGCGCAGGCTCTCGGTACGACGTACCGACCCGGCCACGAATCGCCGTTCACCCGCGCGATCGAACGCCTCTCGATTTTTGGTCTGGCACAGCCCTACGCGAACGGCCTGGCAGTGCGCACGCGCGTGCCGCTTCTTCCCGATCGGTATCTGCCCCGCCTGCCGCGCTACTTACGCGACGCGCACGCGGGTTACGCGGCCTAAACGACTGTGTTGATCGCCTAAACGGCGGTGAAGTTGCAGACGGTGTCGATCAGCAGACGCGTGCCGAAGGCAGTTGCGCCCTTTTGCATCCAGCCGTCGTCGCCGTCGACCTTCATCGGCCCGGCAATGTCGAGGTGAGCCCATGGGGTGTCCCCGACGAATTCACCGAGGAACAGTCCTGCGGTGATCGACCCACCGTACGGGCCGCCGATGTTGCGCATGTCCGCCACGGTGGAATCCAGAAGTCTGCGGTACTCCCTCACCAACGGAAGTGGCCAGACGGGTTCGTCGACGCGTGCCGATGCCTTGCGCAACTGCTCGACGAGTGCGTCATTGTTGCCCATCACGCCGGCGACTTTCTCGCCGAGGGCAACGATGCAGGCGCCGGTCAGCGTTGCAATGTCGATGATGGCGTGTGGCTTCGCCTCGGTTGCCAGCGAAAGACCGTCGGCAAGGATCAGGCGCCCTTCCGCATCGGTGTTGTGGATCTCGACGGTCTTGCCGTTGCGCATCGTGAGCACGTCGCCGAGCTTCAGTGCCGAGCCCGAAGGCATGTTGTCAGTGCACATGAGGTATGCGGTCACCTGCACCTTGCAGTTCAGTGAGGCGAGCGTGCTCATCGTCGCCAGTACTGCGGCCGCACCCGACATATCCATCTTCATCACGGCATGCGACGGGTCCGAGGGCTTCAGTGAAATACCACCCGAGTCGTACATGACACCCTTGCCGACGAGAACGACGTGGCCCTTGCGACCTTTGATGATCTTCGCGCCGGACTTCGGCGTGTAGACGAGCTTCACCATGCGCGGCGGTTCGGTGCTGCCCATGTTCACTCCGAGAATGCCGCCGCATCCCATGTTGGCCAATTGATCGCGGTCGTACACCATGACGGCGAGACCGGTCGCCTCACCGATGGCAACCGCGCGATCCGCCATCATGCGCGCGGTGAGATATGCAGGAGGCATGTTCGCGAGATCACGCGCCATGCACACCGCATCGGCACCCGTGGTGCCGCGCGCGACGCCGTTGCGGACCGCGGCCGCCGTCTTTGACGACGCGGTCAACACCACCGTTTCGATCTTCGACGCCGACGACTTGTCGTTCTTCAGATCGGTGTAACGGTGCGTGGCGAGGCGGAAACCCTCGACCACCGCCTGTGCGATCTGCGCGCGGTTGCCCGTTCCCGCGTCGGCCAGACCCGTCGACACCGACGTCGACCTCGACACCGCGCGAGCCAGCGCAGCCGAGGTGTTGCGCGCCTCGGTCGGGCCGAATTTCCGTGGATCACCGATGCCGACGGCAACGATGGTCCGTGAACCACGCAGACCATGAAGCACCAGCGTCTGGCCGACCTTTGCATCGAAGCCACGCGCCGACAACTGCTTGCGGTTGAGACCGAGCTCGGACGGCACCGCACCGTCGGAAGCAACGACGACGCCGAGTGCGTCGGTGGTCGATGACGAACGGGAAACCTTGAAAGAGATGCTCACACGGAGCAGTCTATGAAATCGCGTGCGCTAAGAAACCGTGCGAACGGGCTTGCTCTTGCCCTCTTGCCAACGTGCCATCGTCCACAACAGGTCGGACAGTCGGTTCAGGTAGGGCACAACGCACGACGGCGAGGGCGCAGCGGCGACCGAGTGACGCTCGGCGCGGCGTACAACCGTGCGGGCAAGGTCGAGCCAGGCCGACACCGGGTGCTCCCCCGGCACGACGAACTCGGTCGGCGGCTCGAACTGGGTGTCGAGATGGTCAATGAGGTGTTCCATGCGATCGACCATGTCGGGCGCGACGCACGACTGGCCGGGAACGAGTTTGTGGCGGTTTTCGGGCAGCGTCGCAAGTTCGGCCATCAGCACCCACAGATCGCGCATGAATGGCTCGAGCATCTTCACGACTTCGGCCGAGCGGGCGTCACCGACGTTGGTGGCGGCAGCACTGCGCGCAAGACCGAGAACCGCCTGAGCCTCGTCGACGGTGCCGTACGCACGGGGCAGTTCGGAGTCCTTCGGCACGCGCCCGCCGTAGAAGAGACCTGTCGTACCGTCGTCTCCGTCACGTGTGTAGATCGGTTGGCGTGCCATGCGCCATTGACGCTAGTTCGCAAAGAACGATCGGGCCCGATCGTGTGCGGATAACTTGAAGGTCTCATGGCACGTCAGACCTACCTCGAAGCCGTCAATGAGCGCGTCGTCGTCTTCGACGGTGCCTTCGGCACCTTCGTTCAGGACCTCGACCTCGGACCCGACGACTTTGGTGGCCCGTCACTCGAGGGCTGCAACGAAATGCTGTGCCTCACCCGACCCGATGCCATTCGTGCAATGCACGAGGCATTCCTTGCGGTGGGTGTCGACGCCATCGAGACCGCGTCGTTCGGATCGTTCTCCACGGTGCTCGCCGAGTACGACATCCCCGAACGCGCCTACGAACTGAACGTCGCGGCTGCGCGCCTCGCGCGCGAGGTCGCAAGCGGTTTCGAAGCAGATGGCCGCAGTCGTTTTGTTGCCGGCTCGATCGGGCCCGGCACCAAGCTGCCGAGTCTCGGCCACATCGGATTCAGTGAGCTCCACGATTCGTACGTCGAACAGGCGCGCGGGCTTCTCGACGGCGGCAGCGACCTGTTCCTCATCGAGACCTGCATGGATCTGCTGCAGATCAAAGCTGCGATGCAGGCCTGTCGCAAGGCGATGAAGATCGTCGGTCGCGAAGTACCCATTCAGGTGCAGGTCACGATGGAGACCACCGGCCGCATGCTGGTCGGAACCGAGATCGGCGCCGCTCTCGTCGCCCTCGAAGCGATGCGCCCCGACGTCATTGGCATCAACTGCGCAACCGGTCCTGCCGAGATGCAGGAACACCTGCGCCACCTCTCGCAGCACTCACCCATTCCCATCTCTGTCCTGCCGAACGCCGGCTTGCCGAGCGTCGTCGACGGTCGCACGCACTACGACCTCACCCCGGCCGAGCTTGCATCGTTTCATCGCCATCACGTCGTCGACCTGGGTATCACCGTGGTCGGCGGATGCTGCGGAACGACGCCCGAGCACCTGCGCCAGGTCGTCGAGGCCGTGCGCAACGTCACCCCAGCGAAACGCACGCCGGTTCTCGAGCCGTCGCTCACTTCCCTCTACTCCCCGGTGCCGATCCGCCAGGACAACTCGTTCCTCATCATCGGCGAACGCACCAACACCAACGGCTCGAGGGCATTCCGTGACCTCATGCTCGTCGGCGACTGGGATGGCTGCACGAAGATGGGTAGCGACCAGGTGCGCGAGGGTGCCCACATCATCGACGTCTGCGTCGACTACGTGGGGCGCAACGGCGCCATCGACATGGACGAAATCGCAAGTCGTTTCGCCTCACAGGTCAGCGTGCCCCTTGTTCTCGACTCGACCGAACCCGAGGTCATGGAGGCCGCACTGCGCCACAACGGTGGGCGTGCGGTGTTGAACTCGGCCAACCTCGAGGACGGCGAGGAACCGGGTAGTCGCCTCGACCGCGTCTTTTCCCTCGCTCGCGACTACGGGTGCGCGGCGGTGTGTCTGCTCATCGACGAGCGTGGCCAGGCCCGCGATGTCGAATGGAAGATGGAAGTCGCCCACCGTCTGCACAAGATCGCCACCGTGCGTTACGGCCTGCGCGCAAGCGACCTCATCTTCGATGCGCTCACCTTTCCGCTCGGCACGGGCGACGCCGACCTGCGCCGCGACGGCATTGCAACGATCGAGGCCATCCGGCGCATCAAGTCGGAGATTCCGGGCGCGTTCACCACACTGGGCGTCAGCAACGTCAGCTTCGGCCTGAAGCCTGCGCTGCGTCAGGTCTTGAACTCGGTGTTCCTGGCCGAATGCGTCGAAGCCGGCCTCGACTCGGCAATCGTGCACGCCAGCAAGATCCTTCCGTTGTCGCGCATTCCCGACGACCAGAAGGCCGCATGCAACGCGCTCATCTGGGACCGGCCCCACGAGGGACAAGATGCCCTCACGGCACTGTTGACGATGTTCGAAGACGTGCAGTCGGTTTCCGCCGTCAAGGAAGACCGCAGCGACTGGCCCCTCGATCGCCGACTGAAGCAGCGCATCATCGATGCCGAGCGCGACGGCCTGACCGACGATCTCGACACCGCGATGTCACAGGGCATTGCACCCTTGACCATCATCAATGACATCCTCCTCGACGGCATGAAGGTCGTCGGCGAACTGTTCGGCTCGGGCCAGATGCAACTTCCCTTCGTGCTGCAAAGCGCCGAAACAATGAAGATGGCCGTTGCCCACCTCGAACCACACATGGAAAAGACTGAAGGGCAAACCTCGAAGGGTCGGCTCGTCCTCGCCACGGTCAAGGGCGACGTGCACGAC
>SXZT01000018.1 GCA_005787785.1 Actinomycetota bacterium | reverse complement strand
GAGGCGGTAGTCGACCGACAGCACCGCGCACGGTGTTTGCATGCAGATCGCACGGCACACGCTGTCGTGCGATTCGACGCTGCCGAGAACCCAACCACCACCGTGGTAATAGACGAGGAGCGGCAGGTTTCCATCATCGTTCGGTTTGTACAGGCGCGCCGGTACACCGCCCGCATCGATGTCGGTCATCTTGTGGATGGGAACTGTCGAGGGCGCCTGCATCGCCGCCCGCGATTCGCGGGCGTTCTGTGGCGTGTCTTCCTCGAATGGCTTGTGGCCGATGTTCGCGACGAAGTCGGTGATGAATTTGGCCTGCGGATGAAGTGGCATGCGGCAAAACCTAGTTCGCCGGCGCGGCACCCTCTTGCGCCGGTGCGGGCTCGGCCTTTTTCTTCGGTGGTGGAACGCCGACGGACGGTGCCTTGTCGGCCCAGTCGGGCCAGCGGCGGCGGCTGACGATCGACAGCGTGCGCAGTAGTTTCATCGCGACTTCGTCTTCCTGCGCCGGGCGGGCAATGATGATGCCGTCCTTGATCATGCGGTTGATGACTTCCTCGCCAAGTTCGGTACGGACGATGGTGAGAGTCCAGTCGTTGTCCTTGCCGATGCCGCCCGTGGAAATGTCGGCGTGCTCGGCAGCAAAGTCGGGGCAACTTTTGCAACCGGTGCGCGTCCACTGGTGACATTCCTTCAGGTCGATCTCGTGGTACGAGCCGTCTTTCATCCAGATCTGGAAGACGCCCTTGATGTTCATCTTCACCATGTCCTGCTTCTTCAGGCCGTACTTGGCCTCGAAGAGTTCCGGGAAGATTGCGTCGTCGAAGGTCTTCGAGCAGAGCAGGCCGATGTTGAAGAGGAACGGCTTGCTGACCTTCCCTGCCTTGCGGTCCCACATGACGGGTGGCGAGGAGGTTTGGCAACCCATGCCGACGAGGGCGAGGCGTGACAGCCCCGCTTCCTTCGCATCGCGCAGTGCCAGCGGGTTGGCGCAGTACGTGTAACGGCTGCCGGCAGTGGCCAGCACCTCTTCTTTCGTGCGTACCAGTTGCGGCTTTGCTTTCCAAGCATCGTCATCCTCGACGCCGCTGACAAGAGCGCCCTCGATGTAGTCGTTGTCGAGCAACCACGACAACATCGCGGTAACAAAACCACCATCCTGGCCTTTTTCGTGCTGGACCGTGTCGCTTGCGCGGGTGAGGAGAAGTTGGCGCCAGACACCGGCCATTTCATCGGGGTTGCGGACGCGTCCGAAGAGATGTTTGTCAGCTTCCGGTTCCCACTGCCGGAAGCGGGGACAGGCGCGGGTGCATGTCGTGCAGCCACCACCCTCACCGAACCCGTGGACGCAGTTGTCGAGGCCGAGTTCTTCTTCGAGGTGGAAAGGTTTGTACTTGCCTTCGACGTGCTCGTAGCCAATGACATCGTGAGGACACGTGACGACGCATCCGGCACATCCGGTGCAGAGCCCCGTATCGATGACTTCGTTGTAGAGCTCACGCCACTGGGCGGTCCAGCGGGTCGTGGCCGTGGGGGCCGAATCGGTCAGAGTCATAGAGACAACTCTAGTGATACGACACCCACGGTTGCCCTTTGAGCGTCAGAGCGCGTCACAAGGCGTCGGGACCCGTTTCACCAGTGCGGATGCGAACGATATTTTCGACGCTTGTCACCCAGATCTTCCCGTCACCGATCTTGCCGGTGCTGGCTGCCGTGCGGATGGCCTCGATCGCGCGATCGACGACCGAGTCGTCGACCACGATCTCGATGCGCACCTTCGGCACAAACTCGATGTTGTACTCGGCTCCTCGGTACGTCTCGGTGTGTCCACCCTGTCGGCCGAAGCCGCGGACCTCGGAGACGGTGATTCCCTGCGCTCCGGCCGCCTTCAGGGCGTCCTTCACGTCGTCGAGTTTGAATGGCTTCACTACTGCAGTGATGAGCTTCATGTCTTGATCCTATTCGTCTCGTTCTCAGGCCTGGTAGGCGGTTTCTGCGTGCTGGCTCTGGTCGAGACCGACGAGTTCGTCCTCGGTCGAGACACGGATGCCAATCGTTTTGTTGATGACCACCGCGACGACGTACGTCACGACGAAGGAAAAGACGAGCGTGGCGACGCTGGCGAGTGCCTGCTTGCCGAGCAGGTCGGCACCACCACCGAAGAACCACCCGTCTGCGCCGAGGCTGTTGACCTTCTTGTCGGCGAAGAAACCGAGCAGCAGAGCGCCGACGAGACCACCGACGAGGTGGACGGCGATCACGTCGAGGCTGTCGTCGAAACCGAACTTCGTCTTCAGTGACAGTGCGAGGTAGCACACCGCTCCGGAGATGAGGCCGATGATGATTGGAGCCATGCCACCGACGAACCCAGCACATGGTGTGATTGCGACGAGACCGGCAACGGCACCCGAGGCCGCACCGAGCGTGGTTGCGTGGCCGGTGCGGAGTTTCTCGACGAGAAGCCAAGCGAGCATTGCAGTGGAGGCCGCAAGTTGCGTGTTGATGAGAGCCTGCGCGGCGAGACCGTTGGCACCCAGAGCCGACCCCGCATTGAAGCCAAACCAGCCGAACCACAGGATGCCGGTGCCGAGAACGGTGAATGGGAGGTTGTGGGGTGGCATCGCCTCGCGTTGCCAGCCACGACGCTTGCCGAGAACGAGCACGACGGCAAGCGCCGCAGCGCCTGCGTTGATGTGCACGACGGCGCCACCGGCAAAGTCAAGTGCACCTTCACCGAAGAGCCAGCCGTTGGGGCTGAACACCCAGTGTGCGACAGTCGGGTAGACGATGATCGCCCACACGCCGATGAGAATTGCGTAGGCGGAGAATTTCATGCGGTCGGCGGTTGCGCCGGTGATGAGTGCCGGAGTGATGACCGCAAACATCATTTGATATGCGACGAAGGCGAGCGGTGGAATCACCAGTGCGAAGTCACCGACGTAACCAGGCAGGTTCGGGGCGTTGGCGACGTCGGACAGGAACAGGAAGTCGAAGTTCCCGAACCACTTGTTCGTTCCGCCGAAGGCGAGGCTGAATCCGACGACGGCCCAGATCACGGAGATCAGGCCCATCGCAAAGACGTTCTGCATCAGCATGCCGAGGACGTTCTTCGAACGGACCATGCCTCCGTAAAAGAAGGCGAGGCCGGGGGTCATGAAGAGGACCAATGCGCAGGAGACGAGCACCCACGCCGTGGCCCCGGTGTCTATGGGGGTATTGGCTGTCATGAAAGAAATGTAAATGTCGGTTGTTAACAGACTGTTTCGGTGGGGTGAAAGAACGTGACACCGAAACGACGAATCGCCGCCGCTTGCGCGACGGCGATTCGCCCACCTCATCTGCACCGGGGCCCGACCCGGCTGATGATCGTCGTGTGATTTCGTCTCTAACGAAGGTTGAACTCCGGATAGGCCGACACACCCATCTCCGGCAAGTCGAGACCCATGATCTCGTCTTCTTCCTTCGAACGGATTCCACCCTTGGTGAGGGAGTTTTGGATCTTGAAGAACGCAAGGGAAATGCCGAAGATGACCGTCCAGATGACGCCGAGGCCGAGCAACTGTGCGCCGAGCTGGCCCCAGTCACCCTTGATGATGCCTTCAACGCCCGCCGAGGGCGAACCGTTCCAGCCCGCGCCGTAGCTGCCGTTCGAGAAGATGCCGACGGCAATGACGCCGAACGAACCGTTCACGCCGTGCACCGCGATCGCGCCAACCGGATCGTCGATCTTGAACTTGCGCTCGACGATGAACACCGTCTCGATTGCCAATACCGCGGCGATGACACCGATCACGGCTGCCGCCCAGGGTGCAACGAATGCGCATGGTGCCGTGATCGCGACGAGACCGGCCAACATGCCGTTCGCCATCATGCCTGGGTCGGGTTTGCCGGTGCGCTTCGTGATCCAAAACATCGCGGTCACCGCGCCGAAGGCGCCGGAGATCGCCGTGTTCGTCGCGACCGTCGCGAACTGCACGTCGGTCGCCGCGAAGGTCGATGCGGCGTTGAAGCCGAACCAGCCGAAGAGCAAAATGAACGTTCCGAGCATCGCCATCGGGATGTGGTGTCCCGGCAGAGCGCGCGGCTTGCCATCCGCACCGAACTTCCCGATGCGTGGACCAAGAACGATCGCACCCGCGAGGGCGGCGACACCGCCCACGGCGTGCACGACTCCCGAGCCCGCGAAGTCGACGTAGCCCGCACCGAGCGACATCGTGTCCCAGGTCTTGGCCAGCCAGCCGCCGCCCCAGGTCCACGCCGCAAAGAGCGGGTAGTAGACGGCGCCGGCGAACAGGCCCCAGACCACGAAAGAGTTCCACTTCCACCGCTCGGCCATCGACCCCGTCGGGATCGTTGCGACGGTGTCCATGAAGGCGACCATGTAGAGGAAAAATCCGAGCACCGCCGGTGTCATTCCACCGCCGGACAATGCCCAGCCGCCCTTCCACAAAAAGACCCAGTTGCCGCTGCCGATCAGTGCATCGCCGACCGGTTGGTCCATGCCGAACGCCGAGTAGGAGAAGCCACCGAAGGCGAGTGGGAAGCCGACGAAGAAGAAGCCTATGAACCCGAGTCCGAAGATCGCAAAGTTCGTGCTGACGACGTGCGCGGCGTGCTTGGCCCGGCAAAAACCTGTTTCGACGAGCGCAAAACCGGCCTGCATGAAGATGACGAGCATCGCGCCGATGACGACCCACAGGAGGTTCGTCTGCGACCCGAGTGTTGTCACGGCTGCTTCGGCATCGAACTCGTCGGCAGCGAATGCAGCGACGCCCCCGGCCGCAACGACCGCGCCCGTCGACACCGTCGTGGCGATGAGCAGACGCTTCGCCCAGCGGCGGCCCGTCGAGAGTTCGAGATCAGATCGCATCGCGACCCTCCTCCCCGGTGCGAATTCGCACGAGCTTTTCGACACTTGTGATCCAAACCTTTCCGTCGCCGATCTTTCCTGTGTTTGCTGCGGTGCGGACCGCCGAAACTGCCTTGTCCACGTCACCGTCGTCGACGACGAGTTCAACGCGAACCTTGGGCACGAATTCGATCGTGTATTCCGCTCCGCGGTACGTCTCGCTGTGTCCGCCCTGACGACCAAAGCCGCGCACTTCCGACACCGTCATCCCTTGGATACCGATCGCCTTCAGTGCGTCCTTCACGTCGTCGAGTTTGAACGGCTTGACTATTGCGGTGATGAGCTTCACTGCTGTCCCTCCTGTTCGTTTGCCGTGTGTGAGCAACCAGCCGTGTCGCCGTTGACTGAATAGTTGCAACCCCTCGGGGATGCCGGCACCGTACGAGACGAAGGTTTCGCGTCTGTCGCCCGATTGTTTCGGGAGCATGGCGAGTTCGTCGAGTTGTTAACTCTCTGTTTCGCGGCTCAATTTCCCGAGGATCGCGGCGATGCGGTCGGCGGTTTGCTCGGGAACCTTGCGACCGACACGGTCGGAGATCTCGAAGGTGTCGTCGACGAGACCATCGCGCGTTTGGATCACCGCGTGGTGGACGACGACGCCGATTTCGCTGAGGGCGAAGCTGAGCGCAGCGAGAAGCCCGATCTGGTCGGGTCCGCTGACGCGCAGGACCGAGTGCCAGGGGTGAATCGAGTTGTCGATGGCTGTGCGCGGTGGGGCACCGGCGAGACGCCGTGACTTCAGACGACCACGCAGGGCCTGTTCAAAGTCACCCGCGAGCTTGGCCGGGTCGGGCGGAGCGTCGGTCGCGACGACGAATGTGTCGAGTACCGAATCGTCGGGCCATGTGGCGAGGCTGGCAGAGACGACCGAGTGGCCCGCATCGGCGAATGCGCCCGACAGTCGCGACAAGAGACCCCTGCGATTGCGGCACGCGACATTCACCATGTAGTGACCCGTCGTCGCGGTGGGCTGGATGCTCACTCGCACCTTGCGACCATGCGGTGCGGGTTCGATGAGGCGGGCGTGCTCGAGGAGCATGGCGGGTTCGTGTGCCAACACGTAGGTGGTGGGGGCGTGTGTGATGCGGTCGACCAGTGCGGGGTCGTCGGTGAGGTCGCGGGCCTGACGTCGACGCATGTCGGCCAACGAGTCGTCGACGCCGTCGAGCAATTCGGGGTGGGCAAGGAGGCTCTGCACCCCAATCGTGATGTCGATCATCGCGGCGTGCTGCCACGGTTCGAGGCCGCCAATTGCGTCAGCGAGAAGTCGACTGCGTTCGACGATGCCGGGTCGCCGCAAACCGTGGGCGATGTCGCGAAGCATTTTGTCGTCGACACGGTGCGGCTCGTGTTCGACCGCGGCGCGCAGAATGCCCGCACCGTTGAGAAGATCTTCGACCTCGCCGGCGAGGAGAAGATCGATGTCGAGCCGCCGGAGAATCGATGTCGTCGTTTCGGGTCGGGCGCCGACGTCGGCGAGAAACGCCGCGAGAAGAAGAGTGTCGCTTTGCGAGCTCGCGACCGCAGTCGCATCGCGCAGGGTTTCGACCGTGGGGAAGCGCAACACGTTCGTGGGGTCGAGCTCCGACACGTCACTTGCACGTTCGCGGATGGCCTCGGCGATTTCGGGGACGGTGCGCTCGAACAGCCCTGCGATCTCGAGAAGACGCCACGACCGCGGAGTGCCGTTGCGCAGTACCTCGAGCAGTTTGGTGGTGGCATCGCGGTCCCAGACGAGATCGCGATTGCGCCGCTCGGCGATCCAGTCGAGGAGACCGTCACCCGGTTTGTTGTCGCGGGCGAGCAGTGCGGCGGACAGCAAAACGACGGGCGTGGCCGACGTTGGCGGGTTGGCGGCGAGTGTGATGCGCCCCGATTCGACGGCCAGCCAACCCCCCTCGGGTTCGGGCTCGGCATCAATGTCGAGGTCGACTTCCGCGGGACCCTTCGAGTTGATGCGCCACCGCAGTGCCGCCGGGCTGATGACCGTGGTGGCAAGCACGACGAGGACGAGTGCGGCGTACAGATCGTCGTCGAACACGCCGACGCCCATGCCGATCGTTGCGAAGATGAGGCCGACCTCACCGCGGGGCATCATGCCGAGGCCGATCAGCAACCTGTCGCCGCCATTGCGGCCAGCGCCCCATCCAGCAGCGACTTTCGTCGCCACGGCAACCGCGGTGAGCGCCGCGGCGATTCCGAGAACGCCCGGACGGAACATTGAGGCGATGTCGGTTTCGATGCCGATCTGCAGAAAGAAGATCGGAACGAAGAGCGCCGCAACCGTAGAAACGTCGCGTGCGATTCGCTCGTGTGCGGGTGTCTTGCCGAGTGCCGCACCCGCAACGAATGCCCCGATGATCGGTGCGAGTTTCGATGCATCGGCAACGCCCGAGTAGGCAAGCGCGATACCGACGGCAACGACAGATACCGTAGCCGGCGACGCCTTCTTTGCGATGTATCCGATCAGACGGGGCACAGCCGTGAAGCCGACCGCGGAGGCGATCGCGAGGAAAGAAAAAGCGGTGAGCGACGTCGTGGCGATGGTGCCGACACCGATGGTTCCCTCTTCGACGACGCGGGTGACGATTGTGAGGATGATGAGACCGAGCACGTCGTCGGCCACAGCCGCGCCGAGCACAACGCGCGCTTCTTTTGTGGACAGCGCGCGCAGATCGCCGAACACGCGCGCGGTGATGCCCACGCTCGTCGCGGTGAGCGTCGCTCCGATGAACAATGCGGTGTTGCCGCTTTCTCCCAATGCGAGTCCCGTGGCCGAACCGAGAATCAGGGGGAGGCTGACGCCGATGATCGCGACGGTCAATGCCGAGCGTCCGACGCTGCGCAGTTCACCGATGTCGATTTCCATACCGACCTGCATCAACAGGAGAATCGCCCCGAGTTCGGCGAGAAGGAACAGCGAATCGGAGGGTTCGACCAAGCCGAGCACCGAGGGTCCGATGAGGATGCCCGCCAGTATCTCGCCGAGCACGGACGGCACACCGGCTCGCTCGGCGAGTTCTGCGATCAACTTCGCGGCGCCGAGGATGAGCGCAAGTTCGAGAAGAATTCGCCCGATGTCGAGACCGCCGGTGCCACCCGCCGCGAGGACCGCCGACAACATCACGACAAAGAGTCAAGCAGGGTGCACGCCGCGCCGAGAGATTCTTTGCGCAACATCCAACCACGCCGACGCACGGTGACGACGGCTCCCTCGCCGAGCACGCGGCGCACCAGCACCAAGGCTGCATCGCACCTGCGTTCCGAACCGTCGAACCCGACGAGGTGGTTCAGGTCGTGGCGTCCCGTGACACGGCCCACGCGGTCAACGAGGACCCGCAGCACCGCGGTCTCCGCCGGGCCAAGAGGACTGTTAACCATGTCACCGCACCGTAGAAGGAGCCTGTCTCGGGAATGTTCGGCGGATGTTGCAGGAAGGTGAATTCGTCGTGCGGTTACCAGCGGGTAGATAATTGCGACATGGAGTTGACCTACCCCGCCGATGCCCAAGAGTTCCGCGAAGAAGTACGTGCCTGGTTGCGCGCCAATCTTCCCGCGGGTTGGTTCGACCCGGGTTTCGAAATGTCGGCCGACGAGCGTCGCAAGTTCAACGAGTCATGGCCGGCGAAGTTGTACGGCGGTGGTTGGATTTGTGCGACGTGGCCAAAGGAGTACGGAGGCAGAGGTCTCTCGGTGATGGAGGGCGTCGTGCTGTCGGAGGAATTCGCAGCGGCGAAAGCTCCGATGCGTGCGGACTTCTTCGGCGACACTCTCGTGGGGCCAACGATCCTGCAGTGGGGCACCGAGGAGCAAAAGAAAGAGTTCCTGCCGAAGATCCTTCGCGGCGAGACAAGATGGTGTCAGGGTTTCAGCGAACCGAACAGCGGCAGCGACCTTGCGAGCCTCAAGACGTCGGCGGTCCTCGATGGCGACGAGTGGGTGATCAACGGACAGAAGGTGTGGACGACCGGCGGCCACCACGCCGACTACTGCTTCCTGCTCACCCGCACCGATCCCGATTCGCCCAAGCACAAGGGCATCAGCTACCTGCTCGTGCCGATGAAGCAGCCCGGTGTGGAAGTGCGCGGCATCGTGCAGCCCGACGGCACCGCCGAGTTCTGTGAGGTGTTCTTCACCGACGCCCGCTGCCCGAAGGACAACGTGGTCGGCGGTGTGAACAACGGCTGGAAGGTGGCCAACAGCACGCTCGCGTTCGAGCGTGGCCAGAGCGCCACCACCGGCTTCCGTCGCTTCGAGGAGGAGTACCGCCTGAT
>SXZT01000135.1 GCA_005787785.1 Actinomycetota bacterium | reverse complement strand
CGAGACCGAAATGACGGCAGGCATGGAGTCCGACGAGGGCAGCCAGCGCTACATCAACCTGAACTCGCCGATCCCGCGCATGGGACATCCCGACGAACTCGACGGCGCACTGCTGTTTCTCGCCAGCGATGCTTCTTCGTTCATGACCGGGCAAACCGTCGTCGTCGACGGCGGTTGGACCGCCCGCTGAGCTCACGCGGCTGATCAAACGTCGGGGTGTCGTTGCGCCCACGGCGCGGCTTGTTCCAGCTGCGACGAGACGCGGATGAGCACGTCTTCGCGGGCGTAAGCGGCGACGAGTTGCACGCCGATCGGAAGACCGGCTGCACTCCAGTGCATGGGAAGGCTGATTGCCGGCTGGCCTGTGGTGTTGAACTGTGAGGTGAACGACACCCAATCAGCGGAGATGCGTCCCGTCGCCCCGGGATCGGCGGGATCGTTGCGCGACGTGCCGACGGGAAGCGGCGGGGCAGAGGTTGTCGGTGTGAGGAGGAGGTCCCAGCCGTCTTCCCACCACTGCGCAACCTTGCGCCTGAAAGTTCCGGCGGCATTGGTTGCGAGGGCGTAGTCGAGCGCCGACAGCTTGCTTGCGTATTCGGCCATCGACCAGTTCATCAGTTCGACGTCGTCGACGGTGACCGGACGTCCGAGAAGAACGGCAAGTCCGTCGCGGTTGGCCGCCATGTTCGTGGCCCAGAGTGCAGAGAACCGTGCCGCTGCACGCGGGTCGTTCAATGCGGCGGGGAATGCCGGTTCGACGTGGTGGCCGAGCGATTCCAGCAACGCTGCGGTGCGCGTGACCGCCTCGACGCAGTCCGGGTGAATCGGCTCGCCCGTGAACTTCGTCGTCGCAAATCCGATCCGCAGGCGACCGGTGGGTGCGCCGAGTTCCTGCACGTACGGACGGGCAGGAGGCGGTGCGATGACGAGGTCGCCGACGCCCGGGCCGTGGACGGCGTCGAGCATTGCCGCGGTGTCACGCACGCTGCGTGACACGCACAGTTCGACTCCGAGGTTCGTTTCGAGTCGGGTGGGCCCGACCGTGATGCGACCCTGGGAGACCTTGAGACCAACGAGGCCACAGCACGACGCGGGTATGCGGATCGAACCTCCGCCGTCACTTGCATGCGCGATCGGAACCATTCCGGCCGCGACCGCTGCGGCTGACCCGCCGCTCGACCCACCACACGTGTGGTCGGTGTTCCACGGGTTGCGCGAGATTCCCCACGCTTCGGCTTCCGTGACCGGAACGCTGCCCCATTCGGGTGACGTCGCGCGACCGAGGAACACCAGGTTCTGTTCGGCAAAACGCTCGACGAGTGTCGTCGAGAAATTCGGCGTGTAGTTGGCTGCCTTCATCGCCTTGTTGCCGTTCGAGATGGGGAAGCCGGCATAAAAAGTGTGGAGGTCCTTCAAGAGAAAGGGCACGCCGGCGAATGCAGTCGTGGCCCCGGCGCGGTCGACCGCGTCGGCAAGTTTCCGGCCGTGGTCGAACCACTGGTAATTCACCGCATTCAGTGGCGGGTTCGACGACGTGATGCGGTCGATCGCAGCCTCGGCCAATTCACGTGCAGAGACTTTGTTGTCTCGCACGAGCCGCGCCTGGTCGGTGGCGTCGAGCCAGCGCGTGTCATCTGCGATTGATGTCATGTGGAACCCCTTTTCGGACTATTAGTCTACCAGTGTTTGTAGTGGGCTAGGGTCCCGTCAGTGTCCGTCGACCCCAGCGAATTGAGCACCCCCGAGCCTCCTGCTCAGTTGTCGTCGCGCGAGGTCCTGAAGTCGCCCGATGTGCGGGCGATGCTCGTCTACGGCGTCTGCCTCTACACGGGACTCATGCTTCAGGCGGCTGTGCTGGGCAAGCAGGTCTACGACATCACCGGCCGCGAGATCGACATCGGTTGGATTGGTTTGGTCGAGTTTCTCCCCGCGGCGGTGTTGGTTCTGGTGACGGGCGTGGTCGCCGACCGTTTCTATCGACGCAACGTGGTGCTGATCGCGGTGGCGGGCGAACTCGTGAGCGCCGTCGCGCTCATGTTCTACGCACGCACCAACCCAACGGCGGTCGCACCGATCTTCATGATCACGCTTCTCTACGGCGTGGCGCGCGCCTTCGTTGCGCCCGCGGCACGTTCGATCTGGCCCTCGATTGCGCCACCGGGTGGCCTGCCAGCCGTCGTTGCACTGTCGTCGGCATCGTGGACCGGAGCCGCGATCGCCGGTCCTGCGATGTCGGGTCTCCTCTACAGCATCGACCCGTGGGTGGCGTACTTTGCGGCCTCGGTTCTGATCGCCATGGGAATGGCGGCGATGTTGAGGGTGAACGTGCCGCGAAGCATCGTGGCGACAACTGAGAGGCCGACATTTCGTCATGCGATCGAAGGTTTGGTGTTCATCCGTCGGACACCGATCCTCCTCGCTGCCATTTCGCTCGACCTGTTCGCGGTTCTCTTCGGTGGCGCAATTGCCCTGCTGCCCGTCATTGCCGAGGAGCGCCTGGGTGTCGGCGACGTGGCGTACGGATGGCTGCGTGCAGCGGTGGGAATCGGTGCCGCAGCGATGGCCATTTTCCTCGCATGGAGACCCGTGCGGCGACGCGTCGGGCACAAGTTGTTCGTCGTGGTCGCGACATTCGGCGTCATGACGGTCGTACTCGGTCTCACGCACAACTACGTCGTGGCGTTCATCGCGATTCTCGTGATGAGTGCCGCCGACATGGTCAGTGTCTTCATTCGTAGCTCGATCGTTCCATTGGTGACGCCCGATGAAAAGCGCGGTCGTGTCCTCGCCGTCGAGAACGTGTTCATCGGTGCATCGAACGAACTCGGCGCCTTCGAGTCGGGTGTCGCATCACAGGCCGTGGGTACCGCGGGTGCCGTCGTCGGCGGTGGTATCGCAACCGTGGGCATTGCGGGGCTGTGGTGGGTGCTGTTCCCGGCGTTGCGACGAGTCGATCGATTCTCCGACCTCGAGGACCGCGCCGAGAAATAGCGTTCGCACGCCGTAAAATGGTGAAATGCCCGTCATCTCCACCGACAAAATCAAGGAGAAGAAGCGCCTCGTCCGCGAATTCCGCGAATTCGTCGACCGCGGCAGTGTCGTCGAACTGGGTGTTGCCTTTGTCATGGGCGCGACGTTCAAGACGGTGATCGACTCGTTTGCGGGCAACGGTGGTGACAATCCCGGCATTCTCGGTGGCCTGATTGGCGCAATTTTCGGTGGTCAGACGCCGAACTTCAACGACAAGGGGATCACGCTGAACGGCAGTTTTCTGCCGCTGGGTTCCCTGTTGACGGCAGCCACCAACTTTCTCCTTGTCTCGCTCGCCATGTTCGTGGTGATCCGCCTCTACAACCGGTTCCGCTCGGGCGAGGCAAATGCAAAGCCGACGCCGACGACGAACGAAATCCTCACTGAAATCCGCGACGAACTGCGTCGTCGTCCATGATTCGTCGGCTTCCGGCATTGGCCGCCGTCACGGCACTTGTCGTGGTTGCGCTTGCTCTTCCTTCTTGCGGTGGTGGTTCGGGCGACACGAGCGGCACCCTTGACGGCGTCGGTCGGATTCCCGGCAACGACTTCGTCGGCGTCGCGACGTTGCCACCCGACATTGCGGCCGAGGTGTCGATCCCCGAGATCAACGGCGCCGTCCTTGGTGCGGTGGCAAAGGGCAACAGGCTGCTCATGATCGGTGACTCGATTCTCTCGTCGATCGCGAAGCGCTACGGCAACGAAGCCTGCGGTCTTCTCGTACCCCAGGGGTGGAGCGTCGCTCTCGAAGCCGAGGCGGGCCAGTTCGTCGAGTTCGGTCTCGATGTTCTCGACAAGCGCTGGAACGAAGGTTGGGATGCGGTCGTCATCGAACTGGGCACGAACTATGCGGGTAGCCAAGACCGCTACCGCGCAACCCTCGAGAAGATCCTTGATCGCATCGGCGACAAGCCGGTGGTTCTCGCCAACACGACAGTGTTCCGTGCTCCACAGAAGAAAGTGAACGCCGTCGTCGACGAGATCTTCGAGCGGTACCCGAATGTGAGCCTTCTCGACTGGGCGGCTATCTCGAAGTCGCCGTCGGTGCTCAGCGGTGATCGCATTCACCCGACACCCAAGGGGCGCGTCGTTCTTGCCACCGCCATCGCACGCGCGGCAGGTATTGCGCCGACTTCGCCCGGCGATTGCATGAAGGTGTACTTCCAGGATGACAGTCGCGTTCTGCCCGACGTGATGCCGGGCAAGGACGACACCACCGTGCCGCCGTCGAGCACCGTGGTCGATTCGACGACGCCCGTTGCCGCGTCGACCACGCTCGGGCCCGCAACGACCCTGGCCACCCAGACCACGATTGCAGCACCCGTTGTCACGACACTGCCGCCCGTCACCACGGTTGCCCCTCAAACCACGGCGGCGCCGCAGACGACGACGGCGGTCGCACCCAGTTCGTCGGCCGGCTGATGCTGCAGGTCAACTCGCTCACCGTCGAGGTGGGTGGCAAGACGATCGTCGAGGGTGCTTCGTTCACGATCATGGCCAAAGACAAGGTCGGTCTCGTCGGCCGCAACGGCGCGGGAAAGACGACGTTCTTCAAGACTCTCGGTGGCGATCTTGAGCCCGCGGGTGGAGCGGTGATCTGCAAGGGCGGATTCGGCTACCTGTCGCAGGATCCGCGTCAGGCCGGTGAATTCGACGGCCGCATGGCGATCACGCACATCCTCGCGGGTCGCAACATCGACGAACAGCTGACGCGCATCGAGAAGTTGCGCATCGCCATGGAAGAGAACGCCAGCGAAGCAAACATCAACAAGTATGCGAAGGCACAGGATCTCTTCTCGTCGCAGGGTGGCTACGCGGCCGAAAGCGAAGCTCGCTCGATTGCCGCCGGTCTCGGCCTTCGTGCCGACCGGCTCGACTTGCAGCTCAGTGTTCTCTCCGGTGGCGAACGGCGACGTGTCGAACTTGCCAAGATCCTCTTTGCAGGCAGCGAGGTGCTGTTGCTCGACGAGCCAACGAACCATCTCGATGTCGATGCAAAGACATGGTTGCTCAACTTTCTGCGTCAGTATCGCGGAGCGTTGCTGGTGATCAGCCACGACCTCGAACTTCTCGACGAGGCGATCACACGTGTTCTGCACCTCGACCGCCCGGGCGAGGATGATCTCGGCAACCTCGTCGAATACAAGGGCACCTATTCGCAGTACAAGTCGGCACGCTCCGAGGACGAAAAACGTCTCGCCCGCAAGGCGACCCTCGAGTCGAAGGAAATAGATCGCCTGCAGACGCTCGTCGACCGCTTCGGTGCAAAAGCGACGAAGGCATCGATGGCGCACAGCATCGAAAAGCGCATCGACCGCATGGAGGCCAACCGCACCAAGGCCGTCACCAAGGATCGTGTTCTCAAGGTCAAGTTCCCCGACCCGCCGGCAGCGGGCGAAACGGTGATTCGCGTCGACCATCTGTCCAAGGCCTACGGCGGACCTCCCATCTTCGAGGACGTTTCGTTCGATCTGGGCAGGGGAGAGCGTCTGCTCGTGCTCGGCCTGAACGGTGCCGGCAAGACGAGCATGCTGCGCATCCTCGCCGGGGAGACACAGGCCAGCATCGGCGACTTTGCGTTCGGCCACAACGTGCAGATGGGTTACTACGCACAGGAACACGACAACCTCGATCCGTACGCCAGCCTCATCGACCACATGCGCAAGGAAGCACCCGCGCATCTCAACCTCACCGAGACGCAGCTGCGCGGATACCTCGGCATGTTCGGACTGTCGTCGAACAAGGTCTTCCAGGAGTCCGGAACCCTCTCGGGTGGGGAGAAGACGAAGCTCGCGCTTGCGATGTTGATGGTCGGACGCAACAACCTATTGCTTCTCGACGAACCGACGAACAACCTCGACCCGGCAAGTCGCGAAGCGATCGCCGACGCTCTCAGCACCTGGAAGGGTGCCATCATCTTCGTCAGTCACGACACCGAGTTCGTCGAACGACTCGAACCCACCAAGGTGTTGTTGCTGCCCGACGGTGAGGTCGACTACTTCAACCAGTCGTGGCTCGACCTCGTCAGCCTGTCGTAGTCAAACTGGCCAATCCGCCGAGTGAATTGTCGGCTGGTATGTTCAGCCCATGAAAATTGGGCTCTTCGGGGGTGCCGCCCAGTCCGGCACGGTTGATCAGGTCATCGCCGAGGCGAAACAGGCCGAGCGAGATGGTTTTTCCAGCTATTGGATGCCCCAGATCTTCGCCCACGATGCGCTGACGCTCCTCGCGTTGATCGGTCGCGAGGTGCCGCGCATCGAACTCGGCACCGCCGTGGTGCCGACGTACCCGCGTCATCCGATGATGCTCGCCCAGCAGTGCCTCACGGTGAATGCCGCCGTCGGTGGGCGTCTGTGTCTGGGAATCGGTCTCAGCCACCAGATCGTGATCGAGAACATGATGGGCATGTCGTTCGACAAGCCCGTGCGTCACATGCGCGAGTACCTGACCGTGCTGCAGTCATTGAACAAGACGAACAACGTCTCGTTTTCGGGCGAGGTGTATTCGACCCATGCCGGTGTGTCGGTTGCAGGGTCACAGCCATTTGGTGTGGTTG
>SXZT01000134.1 GCA_005787785.1 Actinomycetota bacterium | reverse complement strand
CGAGCAGGACCGATGTCGCAACGGTGAATGCAACGACCGGTCGCGTCACGATCGTCGGTGCCGGCACCACGTCGATCACCGCCACGCAGGCAGCCGTGCGAGGTTTCGAGGCGGGTACCATCACGGCGACATTGATCGTCGCAAAAGCCAAACCGACCATTGCCGAGATGAAAGACGTCAGCAGGACGTTCGGTGACGATCCCTTCACGTTGAAAGATCCGACGTCGAACTCGACCGGTGACATCACCTATTCGAGCAACAACGAAGATGTTGTCAAACAGTCGAAGACCACGGGTCGATGGGTGATCGGTGGGGCGGGCCGCGCGACGATCACGGTCAGCCAGGCATCGACCGACGACTTCCTCGCTGGAACCGACTCTTTCACAGTCACGGTCCGTAAGGGGACGCCTGAACTGACCGCCCCGGCCGACGTCTCCAAGGCGTTCCTCGATGCCGACTTCGACTTGCCGAGGCCCACCTCCGAGAGCAAGGGTGCATTCACCTTCACTTCGTCTGATGCGAACGTCGTAAGCGTCACCGGCACGAAGGCCTCGATCAAGTCTGCGGGCACTGTCACCATCACCGCGGCACAGGCGGGAACCACCGACTGGGTGGCTGCGTCCACCACCTTCAAGGTGGTCGTCTCGACGAAAGCGCCGAGCCTGACCGACTTCGCCGACGCCACCAAGACTTTCGGTGACGATGCCTTCACGCTGGCCGCGCCGAAGTCGAATTCGCCCGGCAGCGTCTCTTACAAGTCGAGCGACGAAAAAGTCGTGACGGTCGGCGAGAAGGACGGGAGAGTTGTCATCGTCGGCGCCGGCACGGCCACCATCACCGCGTCGCAGGCAGCGAGCGGAGGATTCTCCTCGGGATCGATCTCGGCGAAGGTCACCATTGGGAAGGCCGACCCCGGAATTTCCGATCTCCTCGTTGCCGACAAGACCTTCGGCGATGCCGACTTCACATTGAAGCCCACCGCAAAGGGTGGCGGAAAGTTCACGTATTCCACCGACAAGGCCGACATCTTCACGGTCGATGCCGAGACCGGAGCGGTGAAGATCGTCGGCGTCGGTACGGCAACCCTCACCGCCAAACTCGCGTCCACGGCGAACTACGACGCGGGTACGGTCTCGGCGAGCGTCACGGTGAAGAAGGGGACTCCGACACTGACCTGGAGCCTCGACACGAAGACATACGGCGACGCATCGTTCGACCTCACCCCACCGCCATCGAGGTCGGCTGGCAAGTTCACCTACTCGGTATCCACAGCCGACGCAGTCCTTGCGACCGTCACGACCGATGGAAAGGTGACGATCAAGAAAGCCGGCACGGTCACCATCACCGCGAAGCAGGATGCGACGATCAACTGGAACGAAGCAACAACAACCGCCACATTGACGGTCGACAAGGTTGCACCAACGATTGGGGCGTTCACGATTCCGACCAAGACGTACGATGACGCAAACTTCGCACTCAGCGCGCCGAGTTCGAATTCGCCGGCTGCGTTCGAGTTCACGATCGTCGCGGGAACATCATCCGAGCCGAACGTTGCGACGGTCACGCCAACCGGCGCAGTGTCGCTCGGCATGGCAGGCACGGTCACTGTCCGCGCGAAGCAGGACGCCACCGAGAACTACACCTCCGGAAGCGTGACCGCGGTGCTCACTCTCAACAAGAAGTCGCAGACGGCAGGTGTTCAGACCCCATTCGGCTTCACTCCGACGTCGGTCGTCGTGTCGACGCCAACGACACTCTCGCTCGTCGGCGGAGCGGGGACGGGTGAAGTGACCTACACCATCGTCACGGCTGGATCGACCTCGTGCATCGTCTCGCGGAGTCAAACCACCGGGGTCTGGTCGCTCTCTGCAATGAACGCCGGAACATGCACGGTCAAGGCTGCAAAGGCCGGCGATCGAAACCATCTCGCGATCGAGTCCGAACCCATCGCCGTCACCGTTACGCAGGCGCAACCGGTTACGCCCCCGTACTTCAACGCGCCGACCAACTTGCAAGCGGTTGTCAATGGCAATCAGGTCACACTGACGTGGACACCCGGTGCGACCAGCAACACGAACGTCCACATGTGGAACATCACGTGGTTCGAAATGGATACCGGCCAACCAACGAGTGGATGGGGCATCTGGACGAACGAAAATGTTCGCACAGCGACGGTCACGATCGGCGCCGACACTTCGGGCTACGGAATCACACGCTTCACAGTTAGTGCAGGGACGGATGGGTGTGTCGTCGTTGCGCCGGTTGACCCCTGTCTCTACGGGCCCACGGCAGACACCGACGTGACGCTGCCCGCGCCAAACACCTTCAATCTTCTCAACGACTTCGTTGCGGGCCCGAACCCCCAGAGTTCGACCAACTTCTGGCGGTACCTCGAGGTTCCATCCGCTCGAACAAGTGCGACGTTGCTTCCGGATTGGCAGACCTCCGGAAATGAGATCGTGCAGAACGAATCACAGTGGGACAACAACCGTACGAATGGCAACTATCCATTCGTACAGAAAGTGACGAACCCCGGTGCAATCCCCTCGGGTTCGACCGGATTCGGCGGCAGCGCTGCGGTACTCATTCACCCCGACACCAGTGACAACGGCGTCGGTGTGGCTTGGACGAACAGCACCGAAAGCGGACGCATCGTCGACCTGGCCGGCTCTCTCAAGCTTGCATACCCAAGCAACAACGACGACGGAATCAGCTATCACGTCCAGCGCGGACTCGTCGGAGGTGCCAACTATTCATTGCTCATGTCGGGAACGATCGCGAACGGGACGGCATCTGCCACGGCGATTTCACAGCAGGGAGTCTTCGTACCCGCTGGCGAGTCGATCTATGTCATCGTGGGTCGCAACGACAACTATTACTGGGACCATACGATCCTGTCGCTAAATGTGACGAATGCGCCGAGTCAGGGGGTCGTACAGACAGGGTTGATCAGTCATCTCGATGCAACCAGCGTGTCGTCATATCCGGGTGCCGGGACCACATGGTTCGACATTTCGGGCAACAATCACAACGCCACTCTCGTCGGAGTCACGAAAAACAGTGCCGGTTACATGACATTCAGCGGCGCGACGAACGTCTATGCAAACTGGGGCTACCCGCTCGCGAGTGGATCGTCGTACTCCATCGATGCGTGGGTGTGGAGAAACTCGACGAGCGGTCCACAAAATATTGCCTCCACTAATCGCTCACCTTTCTGGTTCAACAACGGACCGATGTGCGGTGGAGTTGACGGCAACTACTCGGTCGCGTGCCATTCGAATGCGCCGGTCAGTGCATGGATGCACGCCGCGGTCACATTTGACGATGCCGGAAACGTGATGAAGATCTATTTGAACGGCGAACAAGTCGGTTCCAATACAACGAGTCTCAGTTTCCCTAGCCAGTGGTGGACAATCGGGGCGCATAACGGAAATAACCCGCAAAGCGGTGGTTGGTCGGGCCTGAACGGGCGCATCTCATCGATCCGCCTGTACAACCGTGCGCTGACAGGAGCAGAAATTTCGCAGAACTACTCCGCGACAGCCGGACACTGTCTCCCGTCGGCTTGTGGTTCCAACGCGTTGTGGATCGATGCTTCGGATGGACAAACGGTGACGACCAGTGGCGCCGCCGTCACACTTGTCACCGATCGGAGCGGTAACGGCAGATCAGTATCGCAATCCTCGTCCTCGATGCGTCCCATTTTGTCGAGTGCCACTCGGAACGGCAAGAAGTACCTCGAGTTCCTTGGCGGGCAGAAGCTTTCGTCGGCCAACATCACCATTGCCCAGCCGCTGACGATGTTCGCAGTGGTGCGAAGCGGCGAAGTCAGCAACACCAATCGTCAAGTGGTCGGAAATGCGCCGAATGTCGCGCCGGTCATCTACATGAATGGTGGGGCGTGGCGTCAATACGCGGGAGCCGAAGTGACATCTTCAAAGTCCATCGATACCGATTGGCACTACATCTCGGCCGTGTACAACGGATCTTCGTCGACGATGTACGTGGACGGGGTCCCCGTCACCACGAGTGGAAATCCAGGTTCGGCCGGGTGGTCCAACGCGGCGTTCAACATCGGGGACGCAAGCGACAATGGGTTCGGGTGGATCGGTGACATCGGTGAGGTGATGCTTTTCAGCAAGGCCCTTACTGATGCGGAACGTCAGCACACCGAGAAGTATCTGGCCCGTAAATGGGGCTTCACTCCGTAGTCGTTGTCGTCGGGGTCGGCAGCCTGCAGTTGGTGTTCGGGATATCCGCGAGGTTGATCAGATAGTCGTCGACGAGTTTCGTGACGCAGTCGACGCCCAGATAGCTGGTGTGTCGTCGGGCGTCAACGGTGATGAGACGTATGTTTCCGGCGACACTTGCGGCGGCCTGCACACCGATGAAAGGTGACGCAGGATCGTCGGTGGCGCCGATGATGACGGTCGGACTGTCGGTGGAGCCACGGAAAAAGTAGGTCTCATCGGACTTGACCGGCCAGCGTGTGCAGAGTTCATCGGGTGCGAAGAATTCGTGGAGGCGCGGTGCGATGGTGCTGAGGTCACCGAGAGGCACGTCTTGGGTGTCGTCGACGCAGGAGACGGCAATCGAGGCCTCGAAGGTGTTGCGGAAGTCCTCGAATCCCTCGTCCTGGTAGAAGTAGCCCCGGTGCATCGCTTCGATTTTCGAGCCGTCACCGTTGGCTGCGGCCGAGAGCGCATCGTCGAGTTCGGTCCATGCCGCCTCGTCGTAGAGCGCCGAAATCGCGGCGGCGAGAACCATGTGCTTCGTGACACCAGCGGGCGGGTTGGTCGTTGCAGCGTCCCAGTTGGCGAGTCGACCGGGTTCCTTCAGGAACTCGACAAGCAACTTCTCGAAGCCTGCGGCCTGACTGGCGATGCGTTCTGCGCGGCTGGCAATCGGACTGGGCGGTGCATCGAGGACGATGGCGCGCGCGGTCTCGGGGAACATGCTCTTCCACACGAGGCCCAACAGACCTCCGTAGGAGAAACCAAAGTACGAGACGGTCTCTTCGCCGAGCGCGCGACGGATCGCTTCGATGTCGCGCGCCGAATTCGCGGTGCCGACGTACGGGAGAATCGCCCCGCTGCGATCGGCGCAGGCGTCGACGAACCTCTGTCCGGTCTCGGCGGTGAGGGGTTGTGTGAAGTAGTCGTCGTAGTCGTCGATGCAGTCGACGGCGGGCGTCGACTCGCCCGTTCCACGCGGGTCCCACGCGACGATGTCGAAGCGATCGATGATCTCGCGACTGAAGTAGTAGGCGGCGTTCTGTGCGAGTGATCGCCCGGGCGCGCCCGGTCCTCCCGGATTGACGAGAAGCACTCCGATGCGTTCGTCGGATTTCAGTGCGCGCTGTCTGCTGAGCTTCAACGTGAAAGTGCCGCTCGGCTGTGTGTAGTAGTCGAACGGGACGGTGAGGTCGGCACATTCGACCCCGTCACACGACTTCCACTCGAGTGATTGCGCTTCGTAGGGCAGGGCCGTGGTGGGTGAGCCGGCTGTCGTGTCGGCAGTGGTGTCGGCCGGGGGAGAGTCGCTGCCGCACGATGCCAAGAGAAGCATCGCGCTGAGGGCGGCTGCGGCAACGCCTCTTGTCACCGGATTCACCATGTGTCGATCATCGGGCGCTTCTTGCCCAGGCGCGGTTGCGGCGCGGGGGCGGCGTTCAGGAGGGCCGTGAGGCGAGCGCGGGTGTCG
>SXZT01000133.1 GCA_005787785.1 Actinomycetota bacterium | reverse complement strand
TCGTTCGAAGAGCCGACACCGAAGGAAATCGCAGACCTGATCACCCAGGTCAAGGAAGAGGGTGTGAAGGCCGTCTTCGGGAGCGAAGTCTTTCCGTCGCCCGTGCTCGAGCAGATCGGCAAGGAAGCCGGCGTCATCTACATCGACGTCCTGCGCGACGACGACCTGCTGGGCGAACCCGGCGACCCGGAACACACGTGGATGGGGCTCATGCGGTTCAATTACGTGACGATGATCGAAGCCCTCGGCGGCGACGCCTCGGCACTCAAGGCTCTCGACGTCTCCGACGTCACGACTGACAAGGCGTTCTACCCGCAATGATCCTGAAAGCCGCACCCGACAACCTTCTCGTTTCGTGCCATCATCTCTCGTGCGCCTACGGCGACAACGTGGTGGTGAGTGACGTCACCTTTTCGGTCGAGCGAGGCGAGTTCGTCGGAATCGTCGGTCCGTCCGGTTTGGGCAAGACGACGCTCCTGCGGGCGATTCTCGGCATGGTGCAGCCCGTGCACGGAGAGGTCGGCACCGTGAAGGGTGTGCGCCTCGGTTACGTGCCGCAGGTGGAATCCGTCGACTGGAACTTTCCCGTGACGGTGCTCGAGGTGATGGTGATGACCCGTCCTCAGCGGCGCGTCCTTCCGCGCATCACGCTTGCCGAGCGTCGCGACGCGAATGAGATGCTCGAACGTCTCGGCCTCGGTGGCCTCGGTGACCGGCACATTCGGGAACTGTCGGGCGGCCAGCAACAGCGCGTCTTTGTTGCGCGAGCCTTGTTCCACAACCCCGACATCCTCGTGCTCGACGAGCCGACGTCGGGTGTCGACGTGCGCACGCGCCACGAGGTGCTGCACCTTCTTGCCGACCTCCATCAAGAGGGCATCTCCGTTCTTCTCACCACCCACGACCTGAACGGTCTTGCCGCCCACCTGCCGCGTCTCGTGTGTCTGAACCGCGAGATCATCGCCGATGGCAGTCCCCGAGAGGTTCTCGTGCCCGACGTACTCGAGCGCCTCTACGGCGCACCGATGCACGTGCTCGAGCACGGTGGAATGCCGGTCGTCCTCGACCACGCCGAAGGAGCGGTCATCAAGCCGTTCCGTCCGCGGGCGGTGTGAGTGTGACGCCGGCGCTCGCCGCCGATCTGTTCGAGCCCTACGGCTTCGAGTTCTTCCGCAACGGCACGGTCGTTGCCGTGGCAGCGGGTGCGCTGTGCGGACTGCTCGGTGTGTTCGTCGTCCTGCGTGGCATGTCGTACATCGGCCACGGTCTCTCACACGCGGTGTTCGGTGGTGCCGCGGCATCTGCGGTGATGAATTTCAACTACTTCATTGGTGCCGGTCTGTGGGGAATCGTTTCGGGGGTCCTCATTGGTCGCATCGCGCGCCGGCGAATCCTGGGTGCCGACGCGGCGATCGGCGTCGTCACGACTGCGTCGTTCGCCGTCGGTCTCGCCCTCCTGAATCGCTACGGCCAGGCCAAGCGCAGCATCGAGGCGGTGCTGTTCGGCAGCGTCCTCGGCGTGAAGAACGGCGACATCGTCGCCGTGGTCGTCGTCGGTCTGCTCGCGGCTGCGGTCATCATCGTCGGCTACCGACGCTTTCTGTTCTCCACTTTCGACCCCGAGGTCGCTTCGGTGTCGGGAGTCCGTGTGTCGGTGATGGAGGCGGCGCTCATGGTGATGCTGTCCCTCACGATTCTTGTCACGATGCGTGTCATCGGGACGTTGCTCATTTCTGCACTGCTCGTCATTCCCGCCGCGACCGCTCGAATGCTCACGAATCGCTTCTCAAGCATGTTGTGGTTGTCACCCGTCATCGGCGCGAGCGGGGCGTTTCTCGGCATGAATCTCGCGTACCACACCAACACATCGGCGGCCGCAATGATCATCATCGTGTGCGCCACCGCCTTCAGCGGCGTGTATTTCGCCTCGGGTCTGCGCGGCAAGCGCCGCATCGCCGCACTAGGGCACCTGTAGCACCCACTCGACCCCGGCGGGCGTGTCGCGCACTTCGACCTTCGCCCTGGCCAATGCATCGCGGATGATGTCGGACAGGTCGTAGCGCTTTTCGGCCCGCACGACCTTGCGGATCTCGAGAATCGCCTCGACGTATGGCGCCACCGTGGCGCGCGGGTCGGCGAGCCCCGAAGAAGCGGCCTCACCCAGTTTCAGGATCATTCCGCGGAACGTGTCGCGGGCGAAGTCGCCGTCGGTGCCGGTCACCGTGTCGGCGGACCACCGGCGGATGTCGGCTTCGAGGTCGAGGACCGCACGCGTCGCGGCCGACGAATCGTGCGCAGCGAGTGCCGCGTCGAATTCCGCCTTGCGCGCCTCGGCGGTGCCACGCAGCGAATCGGGTGTGCCGCCTTCCGCGTTCGTGGTTGTCGATGCCGCAGCGGTGGCCGCCGGGGGTGGTGTGACAGCACTCGCACCGTCGCGCGGATCCTGGAGAAGTGCGAGCGGAATCGTCTCTCCGGAGGCGAATGTGCGTGATGCACCGTCGACGCGGAGGGTGACGACCCCGTTGCCGACGACACGGGCAGCCGTCGCATCGAAATCGATGACGAGGCCCGTGTGTTCGTCGACGCCAAGGACGTACTCGGGCGTGTCGAGTTCTGCTTCGAGGGCGACGAGTCGACGCTCGCCGAGGTAGCAAAAGCGCGTGTCGTGATGACCGCCTTCGGCGTTGTTGTAGTGGGGGATCACAACCGCGGGAATGCCGAGGTCCCCGAGCAGGTTCAGGCCATCGAGCCAATACGGCTCTTCGCCGCACTTGTAGATCTCGTAGACCGGGACCGTGCGTGAACCGAGTGTGAGTGCGGCCGCCGATGCGAACGTGACGACACCACCGGCACGAATCTTCGCGTGCAGGAGGTCGGGGATCGTCGTGTCTTTCCACTGGCGCAGTGCATAGGTGGGGGAGCCCGGACCGGCGAACACGTAGTTTGCGTCGGTCAACGAGTTGAGACCGCGCTGGAGCGTCACGGGATCGGCACCGTCGATGCGGCCGAGTCCCGCCGGGGTGATCGTCACGTTCACGCTCGTCTTGAAGTACTCGACGGCACGCGAGGCAAGCTCAGGAGCGTTCTCCTGGAATCCGTAGGGTGTGTCGAGAAGCACCGCGGAGGTCGACCCGAGACGGCCGACGAGTTCGCGGTGCACCTTCACCATCGTCGGGGCGGTCTCGCCCGAACCCATGATCGTGAGTATCCGTGGAAGTGATGTCATGAGAACAGACCGCCTTGCGTTTCCGCGTGCAATTCTTGCGCCACGCGCAACGGGTGTTGCGCATGCAGGTCGTGGTCGGCGCCGTGGTACCAGGACACGCCCCCGCGTCGCAGCAAACGCACCGCGCGTTCCACCGCTTCGCGCTTGTCGGCGGCCCAGCCGCGCGAATGGCGATCGTCATCGGCGACCGCGGGCATGAAGAGCACCGGGACTTCGATGTCGGGAAACAGCGACTCGGGCTCGTGTTCCCACAGACCTCGGAGGATCTTCATGTGCCTCTCGCGCGACAGCCAAGGTCGGATGGTTCCGTCGGCGAGGACCTCCATGTTGGCGAGCGACCCCGCGATGCCTTCCTCCGGCCAGTCGGGGTGAGCCGAGCGCATCGCGGACTCGAGCCTGCCTGCGGCCATGCCGAGAAGGTTGGGCGGCGCAAGCTGTGCTGCGCAGTCGTTCCAGTCGGGAAAGTGGCGACGCAGGTGGATGGTGCCGCCATCGACGGCCACGACCCCACGCACCGACGCCGGTGAACGGTGAGCAAGCTCGACGACGACGTTGGCGCCCCATGACTGACCGGCGACGACCGGGCGTTCGAAGCCGAGCGCAGCGATGAGCAGTTCGAGGTCGTGTGCGACCGTCGCCATGTCGAACCCGCTGTCGGGCTTGTTGCTGCGGCCATGACCGCGCTGATCGATGGCGACGACCGCGTGTCCCAATCCTGCGAGATGTCGAGCGACGCCATCCCACAGGCGGGCGTTCGAGGCGAGACCGTGGACGAGCACGAACGGTGTTGCCTCCGTCGGGGTGTGTCCGCCCCAAAAGACGCAGTGCAGGTCGAGGTCCCCACGCACGGAGACCATTTCACTGCGCGGTGCAATCACCCGATGAGTTTCGCACGGCACGGGATGAATGGCACGATGGAAGCACAATGAACGGATCCAACGGAGGTGTCGCGCTCGACGAAATCCTGACGCGTCTCGGTCGCGTCGTGGTTGCGTTCAGCGGTGGGGCGGATTCGGCGTTTCTAGCCGCGCGCGCGACACGACTGCTCGGCCGGAACAGCGTTCTTTGTGTGACCGCGGTGTCGGCGTCGCTCGCCGCGTCGGAAGAGCGCGATTGTGACTCGCTCGCGCGCGAGTGGGACCTCGACTGGTGTGCGGTGAGTACCGATGAAACGTCTCGGCCCGCGTACATCGCAAACGAGGGCGACAGGTGCTTTCACTGCAAGGACGAATTGATGGACGTTCTCGTGCCGATTGCCACCGAGCGTGGTGCCACGATCGTGCTCGGCGTGAACGTCGACGACCTCGGCGATCACCGACCCGGCCAGCGCGCGGCCGAGGCAAAGGGTGCGCAATTCCCGATGGTCGAGGCCGGACTCTCGAAAGCCGACGTTCGTGAATTGTCGCGCGCGATGGGTTTGCGCACGTGGGACAAACCGGCAGCTGCCTGTCTCGCGAGTCGCGTGCCCTACGGAACGCCGGTGACCGTGGGCTTGTTGGGCCGCATCGACCGCGCCGAGGCGGCACTGCGTGACGTGCTCTCCGGCGCGGGCATCACGTCGGGGAACCTCCGCGTGCGTCATGCCGGCGACACCGTACGCATCGAAGTCGACCCGGTTGCCTTTCCCGCCATTGCCGCGCATCACGAGCAGGTGGTCTCCGCTCTCGAGGCGGTGGGCTACCGCTACGTGACGCTCGATCTGGCGGGTTTCCGTTCGGGAAACCTCAATTGGGCACTCCGCTCCGAGTCACCGTAGGGTTGGCGCGTCAGACTGATCTTTCTGGGGGAAATATGAAGTTGTCGATGATGATCAACTACGCCGGTGGTTTCAAGGAAGCCGCACAGCGCGTTGTCGAGTTGGAAAAGGCCGGCCTCGACCAGGTCTGGATCGCCGAGGCCTACAGCTTCGACGCGATCTCGCAGGTGGGTTACCTCGCCGCAATCACGAATCGCGTCGAAATCGGCACCGGCATCGTCAACGTGTACTCGCGTTCGGCCGCCCTGATGGCGATGACCGCCGCCGGATGCGACTACGTGAGCGACGGTCGTTTCATCCTCGGACTCGGTGCCTCGGGCCCGCAGGTCGTCGAAGGCTTCCACGGCATTCCCTACGAGAAGCCGATGCAGCGCATCAAGGAGTACATCGAGGTGTGCCGCACGGTGTGGAAGCGCGAGCCGCTGAACTATCAGGGCCAGACGGTGCAGGCGCCGTTGCCCGCAGGTGTCGGCACGGGTCTCGGCAAGCCGCTGAAGCTGATCAATCACCCGAAGCGCGCCGACATCCCCGTGTGGTGGGCAAGCCTCAAGGGTCTCAGCGTCGAAGCGACGGCCGAGCTCGCCGACGGTTGGCTGCCGATCATGTTCGTTCCCGAGAAATTCGACCGCGTGTGGGGCAAGCAGTTGAAGGCGGGTCTCGCAAAGCGGAGCCCCGAACTCGGCACCCTCGATATCGGTGCCGGTGGAATTCTTGCGATCGGCGAAGACAACATCGGCGACAAGAAGTCGAAGATTCTCGACATGGTGCGTCCGAACAGCGCGCTGTACATCGGTGGAATGGGTGCTCGCGGCAAGAACTTCTACAACGACATCTGTCGCGCGTACGGCTACGAGGACGAGGCAAAGATCATTCAAGACCTCTATCTCGACGGCAAAAAGGAAGAAGCTGCCGCAAACGTGCCCACCGAGATGCTCGAGTTGACGAATCTCGTCGGACCGAAGGGGCTCATCGCCGAGCGAGTTGGGGCGTTCAAGGAAGCGGGTGTCACGGTGTTGAGCGTGAACCCTGTTGGCCCCGATGCCGTGAACCAGATTGAAACTCTGCGCGACATCGTCGACAGTCTCTGACGGAGAACGAGATGATGAGCGCGGTCCCCGTGTCCGGTTCGTGTGAAGCGGGTTGGGAGGACGTGCGGACGGCCATCGAATCGAACTTCGCCTCGACCGGTGAAACCGGATGCAGCGTGGCTGTCTTCCACCGCGGTCACCTGGTCGTCGATCTGGTGGCGGGTTGGGTCGACCAGGAACACACCGTTCCCTACACGGCCGACAACCTGCAGGTGGTCTTCAGCACGACGAAGGGCATCGCAGCAACGGCACTCGCGATGTGTGTCGATCGTGGTCTCGTGGATTACCACCGGCCCGTGTCGCACTATTGGCCCGAGTTCGGCTCTCACGGCAAGGAAAGTGTGACCGTTGCGCAGATGGTGTCACATCGTGCGGGTCTCTTCACGATCGACGAGCACCTCGGTCTCGAAGAGATTCTCGACGACGCGCGCATTGCACGTGCGCTTGCCGACACGAAGCCGCGCTGGGAGCCCGGAACAGCGCACGGGTATCACGCCCTGACCTACGGGTGGCTCGTCGGCGAACTCGTCCGACGCGTCGATGGCCGCGACATCGGTCGCTTCGTCAACGAAGAGATCGCAGCGCCGCTCGGCGTCGACCTGCACATCGGTCTGCCCGATCGCCTGCACCATCGTGTGGCGCCGTTGTTGCAGGAGAAGGCGAAGTCAGCCGGTGGCGTGGAGAGCGCCGAGGCGAAGGCTGCGCGCGAAATGATCGAACAAATGCTCGGCCCGGACACTCCCGGCGGACAGGCGCTGTCGCTGTCGGGAATGTGGAACGGGGAAGGCCTCTTCAACCGGCCGGAGGTTCTGCGGGCGCAGATACCCGCCGCTGGTGCGGCGACGAACGCCCGGTCTCTGGCCACGATGTACGCCGCACTGCAGACCCCCGTCAATGGTGTGCAGTTGTTGTCGAACGCTGCGTTGGCTGCTGCGACTGCGAACCAAACACCGGCGAACGAGCCCGACAAGTGCCTCATCATGCCGACCGTTTTCTCGATGGGTTACATGATGCACAGCGTCTTCACGCAGTACGCGGGGCCGGGAAGTTTCGGGCATCCCGGGTTCGGTGGGTCGGTTGCTTTCCTGCAGCCCGAGCGTGGATTGGCGTTCGGCTACGCGATGAATGCGCTTGCGGCGAACTTGGCGGGCGATACGCGCGCGCAGGCGCTCATTGATGCGACTGTTCGCTGCGCAGACGCCGCCTGATCGGTGTCGTGACGACCAAATAGATCGTTCCGGCAATGGCCGCCATGACGGCAAAGACTGCGATCGTGGCGCGCACGCCGATTGCATCGGAGACAACGCCGGAGAGCGCGCTCGTGATCGACAGCGTGAGCGTGACGATCGCAAAGTCTCCTGCAAGAACGCGTCCGCGGACTTCGTCGGGAGCGCGCATCTGCAAACCGTACGAACTGAGCACCCATTGGGCGCCACCGCCGAAGTGTGCGAGTGCCACGAGCACGGCGGCGACGGCGATGTGTGGGCTGATCGAGGCACCCAAATAGAAGCCGGAGAACAACAAACCCGCGATGCCGCAGGTGAGCAGCAAGCGCTCGAGATTGCCCTTCACGAGGCGCGCCGCGACCAGCGGTCCGAGACCCGATCCGATACCGCGTGCACCGATGAGAAGGCCACGTCCCGAGTCGCCCGCCTTGAACGCGTCGGACGCCAGAACGGCAAGCTGGCTGACGATGCCGGCACCGATTGCGAACGTCGTCTTCGAAGCGACAAGGGCGAGGATGACGCTGTCGCGACGCGCGAGCTGAACGGCCTCGCGCATGTCGGCGAGCGGGCGCACCCGTCGTCCACCGGCGCGTTGCGTTCGTTCTTCTTGCATCGGGGTGCGGATCGCGGAGAACAGCGCACCCGCGATGACGAAGCTCACGGCATCGGCGGCGAAAGCGGCTTCGCGCCCAAAGGTTTGGGCGAAGACACCACCGAGGCCTGCGCCGACCGCGAGCATCACGCCCCATGTTGCGCCGAGCAGCGAGTTCGCCTTGCTCAGCTCTTCGGCGTTGCGGGCGAGATTCGGGATCGCGGCATTGCTCGCAGGGCCGACAAACGAAGCGAGTGCGGCGATCAGCGCCTGGCAGACGAGCGCGATCCAGATGCGGCCGCCCGACGACCCGAGCAAGCCGAGGGCACACACCGCCTGTGCCGCGGACACGGCAACGAGAAGTTTGCGCCGGTCGTACCGGTCTGCGGCCGGGCCCGCGATCGGCGAGGCGAGGAACGAGGGTAACGAGAAAGCGACGTAGACGAGCGAAACCAGGAACTTCGAATCGGTGGCGTCGTCGACGAGGCCCGCAAGAGCGACGAAGGTGAACCAGTCCCCGAGGTACGACACCACTTGGGCGAAGAACAACAGGCGAATGTCGCGGTTTTCCCGCAGCAGTTTCAGCACTAGAAAAACTTCTGCGACCCGCGCAGCACCCGTTCGGCCTCGGCGACAATGTCACGAACGATCTGTGCAGCGGGAAGAAGTGATGTGATGGCGCCGACGCCCTGTCCGCAGGGCATGAACTCTCTGTTCGTGTCGACGACCGTGCCGCTCGGCGCGCCGAGGTGATTCGCTCCCTCTTTCATCGAGTGAATCGCCTGATCGGGAAACTTGCGGAGTTCTTCGGGGTGCTGTTCGTAGTGGTTCGTCCAGTCGTTGCGCACGACGCGACAGGTCTTGCCCGTGAATCCGCGCGAGACGACGGTGCCGTCTTCGGGCGTGGCAATGAGCGTCTCTTTGTATCCGCGCACCGCGCGCGCCTCGGGTGTGGCAATGAAACGCGTCCCGACCCAGACCGCATCCGCGCCGAGAGCGAGAGATGCGGCGAGTCCGCGGCCGTCGAACAGACCGCCGGCGGCGACGACGGGAACCTTCGCGCCGACTGCATCGACGACCTGGGGAACCAGGGCCATCGTTGCAACGGTGCCGGTATGGCCCCCGCCTTCCGTGCCCTGAGCGACGACGAAGTCACAACCGCTTGCCACGGCTGCCTCCGCATGGCGCACCTTGCCGCACATCGAGCCGACGAGAACGTTGTGCTTGTGGAGGTAGTCGATCGCATCGCGCGGCACACCGAGGCCCGCAACGAAGATGCGAGCACCACCTTCGACAACCGCCCTCACGCCTTCTTCGATCTGGGTGGGAAGAGCGGCCAACAGGTCGACGCCGAACGGCTTCGCAGTGATCGTCTTGACCCGGGCCATTTCGTCGACGAGTTCGTCGGTCTTCATCGTCGAAGCGCCAAACGTGCCGATACCGCCCGCCTCGGACACCGCACCGACGAGGTCGCTGTATGAGACGCCACCCATGCCGGCGAGCATGACCGGGTGTTCGATGTCGAAGAGTTCCGTGATTCGCGTGCGCATGGCGCCAACCTACATCAGTAGGCGCCATCCCGATCCAGGAACCTGCGATGCCAACGGCGAGGCGTGAAGAGCGCCGCACGCGGTTCGTCCTCGAACATCCAGCGGGCAAAGTTCGTTCGCGTCCAGCCGTTCGTCGCGGCCGCACGAATCGCACCTCGTGTGATGAGCGACGACCGCAAGAGCTTCCCGAGCGCGACGCTCATGCGGTGGTCGGCGAACAGATGGCGGCGGACCGCGGACTCGTAGTTCTCGGCCACCGGACCACCCCCGATGATTGCTTCGGCGGCGAGGATGCCCGTCTCGAGTGCTTGGCCGATGCCCTCTCCGGTCAATGCATCGGTTGCCCGTGCCGCATCGCCGACGAACAAGACGTTGCCGCTCGACAGCACCGCATCGGTGATTCCCGCGGGAATCGGCCATGCCGTGTGGCGGTCGACGAGTTTGAAGCCGGGGCCGAGCACATCGACGATGTGTCGGCGCGCCAACAAGTCGGCCCACTCCTTCTTCATGTCCTGAACGCGTCGCTTGCCGTCGCGCAGAATGCCGAAGCCGATGTTCACCCGACCATCCGCGAGCGGAAAGGACCACGCATAGCCGGGCAGTAGATCGGGTTCGAACCACACGTAGAGGCGGTGCGCTGCGGGCCCCGTCACGTTGTCGGCGTACTGGCGAAAGGCATGCCACTCGCCGAGATAACCCGAATCGCCGAGGCCCATCGCTTTGCGCACGGGGGACCACATTCCGTCTGCTGCGATCACATGGCCCGCTGTGATCGTGTCGCCGTTTGCGAAGTGAGCCGTCGCCGAGCGTTTGCCGCTTAAGTAGTTGAGGGTGAGGTGAGAGAACTCGAGGCCCTCGCGAACTTCGGCGCCCGCGGCACGCGCATGTTTGACGAGTTCATTGTCGAGCTGCAGACGCGCGGCGACGGCGGCGTACTGACCGCGCCCGGCGGGCAGTTGCAGCTCGACTTCACGTCCCGAGGGCGAGCGCAGCCACGCCGAGTCGACGGTTTGCCACGAAGCAACCACACCGGGGTCGAAGTCGATCTTCTCGAGCATCCTCAATGCAAGGGTGGTGAGGCCGTCACCGCAGCACTTGTCGCGTGGAAACTCCGCCTTGTCTGCTACTACGACGGAACGTCCCGCACGTGCGAGCACCGTCGCGGCCGCGGTGCCGGCGGGGCCGGCGCCGACGACGAGAACATCGACAGGGGAGTCGCCGGTTCGATCTGGCACGGGTCGAGGTTATGGCCCGCTGCGTCGGGTCGTATGATCGACCGAGCAGATCAGAAGGCAAAACAAACTGTTTCGGGGGATTCGATGTCGAAGTTGTGTGAAGGTCGTGTGGTCATTGTCACCGGAGCGGGCCGCGGAATCGGCCGCGAACATTCGCTCAGCCTCGCGCGGCACGGCGCGTTCGTCGTGGTGAACGACCTTGGCGGCAATGTCGACGGCACCGGCGGCGACGCATCACCCGCGCAGCAAGTGGTCAACGAAATCGAGGCGATGGGTGGTCGCGCCGTGGCCAACGGTGATGACATCTCGTCGTGGGACGGCGCAAAGCGGCTCGTGCAAACCGCGGTCGAAGTGTTCGGCGACCTTCACGGTCTCGTGAACAACGCCGGCATCCTCCGCGACCGCACGCTCGTCAACATGACCGAGGCCGAATGGGACGCGGTCATCCAGGTGCATCTGAAGGGAACCTTCGCGCCCGCGCACTTCGCGGCCGAATACTGGCGTGACCGTCACAAGGCCGGACAGCCGGTCGACGGGCGAATCATCAACACGACGTCCGTGTCGGGCATCTATGGAAATCCCGGCCAGACGAACTACGGCGCAGCAAAGGCGGGCATTGCCGCGTTCACGATCATCGCGGCACTCGAAGTGGGACGCTACGACGTCACCGTCAACGCGGTCGCCCCCGTTGCACTGACACGCATGACCGAAGGTCTCGGACCCGCGCCCGAAACCGACGAAGAGCGCGAGATGCGTTCGCCGAAGTGGATCGCACCGATCGTGACATGGCTTGCATCAGCGGAGTCAAAAAACGTCACGGGCCGTGTCTTCGAAGCCAGTGGACAAACCTTGGCGATCGCCGAAGGGTGGCACCGCGGACCACGGCGCGATCCGATCGCCGACCCGACGAAGTTGGGCCCGGCGGTGGCCGAACTGCTTGCCTCGGCGCGGGCCAACGCCGGAATGAACGGCGAAGACGGCACCTGGCCGCAATCGCCGCGCTGACACGAACACGACAACACAGAACGAAGCAACAAGGGGACACAACATGCCGATCAATCCGGATGCAGTGGGTTCGCAAGGCGAACCATTCGTCGTCACATGGGACAGCAAGGACTGCCTGCTCTATGCCGTGGGAATCGGCGCCGGAGCAGCCGACCTGCCGTTCAGCACCGAGAACAGCCGCGACGCGGCGGGCAACATCATTCCTCAGCAGGTGTACCCGACGTTTCCCGTCATCCTGACGCGTGACCCGGGGTCGCCGATGCGCAACATCGGCACGTTCAACCCCGCAATGCTCGTGCACGGCCAGCAAGCGGTCACGCTTCACAAGGCGGTCCCCGTCGAAGGCTCCGCGCGCATCGTCACGCGCATCACGGGGATCTACGACAAGGGCAAGGGTGCGGTCGTTGCATCCGAACAGACCGCCGTCGACGCGAACGACGGGTCGCCGCTCTTTTCTCTCGCTTCGTCGGCCTTCATCCGGGGTGAGGGCGGTTGGGGTGGTGACCGCGGACCCGGCGGCGACAAGAACGTGCCACCCTCGCGCAAGGCCGACCACATCGTGACGTACCAAACCGCCCCCGATCAGGCGTACGTCTACCGACTCTCGGGCGACCGCAACCCCCTCCACTCCGATCCGACATTTGCCGCGATGGGCGGATTCGACCGTCCGATTCTCCACGGCTTGTGCACCTACGGCTTCACCGGTCGCGCGCTGCTCTCGGCGCTCTGCGCGAACGACGCGTCGCGGTTCACGCACATCGAAGGTCGATTCGCGTCGCCCGTCATCGCCGGCGAGGCATTGACGATCTCGATCTGGGAAACATCGTCGGGCGAGGCCGTCTTCACGACGTCGGTCGGTGACCGCGTCGTACTCGACCAAGGCCTGGTGCGCTTCAGAACAAAGTGAGTTCGTCGGGTTTGCGGCCACGCAGAGCGTCGTAGTCCACCTCGACGCAGAGAAGTCCTCGCGTCGATGCGAGTGTCTTCGCCTGAGGTTTGATCACCTGTGCGACGAAGATGCCGCGGACCTCACCGAGCGACGAATCTTTCGATAGGTATTCGAGATAGCGGGCGAGTTGTTCGACGCCGTCAATCTCGCCGCGTCGCTTCACCTCGATGGCAACGGTGCGCCCTTCGCGATCGCGACAAAGCAGGTCGACCGGCCCGATTGCGGTCGGGTGCTCGCGACGGATCAGCGTGAGGCCGTTCTCGATCGCGTCGGGGATGGCGGCGAGAAGTTCCTGCAGGTGGGCCTCGACCCCGTCCTTGCTCAGCCCCGGGTCTTCGCCGAGTTCGTGGGACGTGTCGAGAAAGACCTCGTGAAGGGTGATCGTGAGCGTCTCGCCCTTCGAGTTCGTCACGACCCATTCGGTGTCGCTCTCGGTCAGCACGTTCGGCGCGTTCATCCAATTCAGCGGTTTGTAGGCGCCACCGTCGGCGTGAATGGCGACACAGCCGTCTGCCTTCACCATGATGAGGCGGGTCGCCTCGTCGAGTCGCGATTCAAGGCGGCCTGCATATTTCACACTGCAACGAGCGAGGACGAGACGCACCGTATTTTCGTAGCAGACAATTAGATTTGGCGACGAATGAAACCCGCCACGGATCTCCGCACGAAGCAGTACCTGATGCTCGCCGTCATCGTGGCGGTGGGCGGAGCGTGGCTTGCCATCGGTGCCTCCCCCGGAGACGGAAACGGTGGCGGCGCCGCCGAGGGTGGCGGAGACATCGTGGCGACCACGACCACGGTTGTGTCTGCCGCGACGACGGTTGTGTCCGCTGCGACGTCGGTCTCCGTCCCTGAAGCGCCAACCACGACGGAACTCGACCTGGTTGGCGACGAAGAGGTTCCCGACGACTGCAAGATCGCTACGCGGACACTTCGCACCGGTGACACCGGGGCATCGGTGCTGTGTCTGCAAAAGGCGCTGATCCGCGAGAACCGTCTTGCAGGGGTCGCGAGTGGCACCTTCGACGGGCCGACGCGCACCGCCGTCATCGCCCTGCAAACGGAGAAGTCGTTGTTCGTCGACGGCGAAGTCGGCCGCGAGTCCGCGCTCGTGCTCGGCATCTGGCCCGATGAACAATTGAACGTCGTGCGCACGCCGCCGCCCGCTCCCGGAGCGAAGGATTCGATGGGTTTCCCCCTTTCGTCGGTCGCCTCGACCGGCGCCGACGCACCGCCGTTGCCGCCGAACTCCGGCGAAGGCAGGCGGCTCGTCTACGAGCGCGCAGGTCAGCGCGTGTGGGCCGTCGACAAGGACGGCACCATCATTCGGTCGTGGCTGGTGTCGGGAAGCCAGTACAACAACGAACTCGCGGGAGCCCACAAGGTGTACAGCAAGTCGGAGGTCACGACAGCGTGGAACGGCAAAGCCAACCTCCCTTTGATGGTTCGTTGGTTGAAGACCCAGATCGGCGCGATCGGCTTCCACCAGATCCCCATGAAGCGCAGCGATGGATCGCTGTACCAAACGGAAGAGGAACTCGGCACACGGCTTTCGGGCGGATGCCAACGTCAGGCGAAGGAAGATGCCGAGTTCATGTGGAAGTTCGCAAAGATCGGAACTCCGGTCGTCGTCATTTGATCAGGCGCGAATGTGGTCGCGCATTCGCTTGTTGATGAGGTTGCGTCGTTCCTGCAGTTCCCTGTAGGTGAGCCGGTTGACGCTCGAATCGAGGCCGAGGCTCGCCTTCACACTGTCGAGGTTTACCTCGAACGCGTCGGGATTGAAGCCGAGTTCACGGCCGATGCGCTCGCCATGCCTTTCGGCAAAGACCATCGAGATGCTGGCGACTTCCGCGAGGATGTCGAGATCCGGAGCCAAACGGGCGATCGCTCCGTCGAGGAAAACCATGTTCTTCACGTAGAGCATGAGTTCCTTGGGCATGCTGGCCCCGTAGCCGAGCAGCGACTTGACGATGCGCTGCACCTCTTTCACCAATTCCTCGCCCGACAGGCCGGTCGGGTCGATCGTCGGTTGGTCGAGACGAAGGTCCCTGATGACCTGGTCGATGTCGACGTCGGCGGGAAGTGCACCGAGGTCGCGCAGCGCTGCGACCTGGCCTTTGACATCGTTCGTCGTTGCACCAAGCATGAGCCGCAGGAAAGCAATGCGCCGCGGTCCGGAGAGTCGACCGACGATGCCGAAGTCGAGCAGCGCGGTTCGTCCGTCGGTCATCACGAAGAGGTTTCCGCCGTGCAGGTCGCCGTGGAAGATCCCTTCGATCATCGCGCCTTCCATGAACGCGATCATTCCCGTGCGAATGACGTCCTCGGTGTCGATGCCCGCGGCTTTCATCCCCTCGACGTCGTCGAAGTTGAAGCCGTTGAGTCGTTCCATCACGAGCACGCGTCGGGTTACCAGCTTCGGGTGCGGTCGCGGGACGACGTAGCGCGACTGACCGAGGTTGTGCAACATCGCCGCGACGTCGATCATGTTCGACGCCTCCATGCGGAAGTCGAGTTCCTCGACGATCGTCTCGGCGAACAGCTCGACGAGTGCGGGTGGATTCGCCAGTGCCGCGATTGGAATGCGACCGATGAGGAACGGCGCGATCCAGGACATGACGCGCAGGTCGCGACGAACGAGTTCTCCGATGTCCGGCCGCTGCACCTTCACCACGGCCGGCTCGCCCGAGACGAGGGTGGCGGCGTGCACCTGGGCGATCGATGCGGCGGCGAGGGGAGTCATGTCGATGTGAACGAAGACGTCGTTCAGTCGGGCGCCAAGGTCGCGCTCGATCGTGCGCTGCACGACGTCGAACGGCTCGGCCGGAACCTGGTCACGGCAGCGTTTGAATTCGGTGACGAGTTCACCGGGGAAGAGTCCCTCACCGCTCGAGATGATCTGTGCCAACTTGATGTAGGTCGGTCCGAGTATTTCGACGGCTCGCCGAAGGCGCATCGAGAGTACGGAACGGCTCTCCTCGGGAGAGGCGAAGCGGCGCAGTTTCTTGCGGATGAGCCACGGGGCGATGGCCCGACCAAGAACAAAGACAACCGTCAACAGGCGACCGATCGGGGGAACGCGACCCGGAGTCGTGAGTCTGGGTACTTCGGCGCGGGCTTCGCGGCGCAGAACCGTGGCGTGTTCGGACCAGGCAATTTTGTCGCGGTCGAGGTTCCAGGGACCGCACTCGGAGAACGCGCCCCAGGACAGGTCGGCCGTGTTGCTCGACGTGTCGCTGGCGGAGGGCTTTGACATTCCTTCAGTCTGCAACGGATGCACGTCCGGGCCTCCGTCGAGCGCGGAATTCGGCATGTGACAAACGGACTAGACATAACGACAGGCTGAGAGTGCTGGGGGTGTCCGGATGGGGAAAGAGATTCGCTACTACGTCACTGATACGGACCTGTCCGGCCGATTCCCGATTTACACCCGCGCCAACGTCGGCGAAGTGTTTCCGGACCCCGTCACACCGCTCACGAGTGGAACCGGTCTGTGGCGTGCCGAACGTGGCTGGCGCACGGCGTGGGAACGCATGGGTGCGTTCGAACTCGGCGAGTTTCCGGCCGAAGAATTCTGTCAACTCGGAGTCGTCGGTGGCTATTGCTACCTCAACGCTTCACTCATCAGACTGTTCGGTGAGAGAGCACCGGGACTGTCGTGGCAGGACATGGACGCGCAGTTCTTCGGCGCCCAACCCGGTATTCCCGCTTACGTCGAAGCCGAGGGTGACGTGCGACCCGACCTCACTCAGCGCATCGGCGAAACTTTCGCGGCGATCCTTGCGTATTCGTCGGTCGATCAGTTGACCGACGTCTCGGAACACAAGGCACGCACGATCGCGTTGCGTCGCGACCGCCCCGACTTGTCGGCGATGTCGGATACCGAACTGTGGGCGCGTTACCTCGACTTGATCGGGTGGCACGAGTGGCTGTTCTCACAGCACATCTACACCACGTACATGGCGACGGTTCCCGTCGGCATGATCTCGGCGATCGCGACCGCGGTCGGTCGACCCGACCTCATCATGCCGCTCATCGCCGGCTTCGGCGATGTCGATTCGGCTGAGCCGAGCCATGCGTTGTGGGCGATGGGGCGACTCGTTGCGAATTCGCCCTCGCTCACCTCCGAGTTCGACGCCGGAGTGTCCGGACTTCTCGATCGATTGCGCGATGGCAACGTCGCGGGCGCCGCGCAGTTCCTCGCCATGTTCGACGACTTCGTGCGCAACTTCGGTTCGCGCGGACCGAACGAATGGGAAGCACGTTCGCCCTCGTGGGAAACACGGCCCGAACTCGCATTGTCGGCGATCGAGCGGATGCGCCTTGCGCCGGCGTCCGCCGACCCGGCGTCGCACAGCGTCGATCGCGCACGCGAGCGAGCCGCCGCTGCCGAGCAGTTGCTCTCGATCGTTGCGGGGGATGCGGCCGTTAGTGGTCAACTATCGGTCGCGATCGCCGCGTCGCAAGCGTGGATACCCGCGCGCGAGCGCACGAAGACCAACAACATTCGGCTTATTCACGAGTGTCGCATGCCGATGCGTGAACTCGGTCGGCGCATGGTCGAACGTGCTTTCTTCGACGAGATCGAGGATTTCGGATTCGTACAGGCCGACGAAATGGACGGAATCATCGCGGCGCAGGCAGGGGATGCCGGCAAGTGGCGCAACATTGTGCGCGAGCGACGTGCGAAGTACGAGGAACTGTCCGCCAAGATTCCGCAGTTCGTGTTCGTCGGCGCGGCGGCCAGCCCCGACACGTGGGAGGCGAGGTCGGCATCATCGGCCGCTCGACTCTCCGTGGGCGACGCACTGCAGGGAATGCCCGGTTGCCCCGGCGTTGCACGTGGTCGCGCACGGGTGATTCTCGATTCGAACGACCCGACCGCCCTCGAACCGGGTGACATCCTCGTTGCGCCGATCACCGACCCGTCGTGGACCCCACTCTTCGTTCCCGCGGCCGGTGTGGTGGTCGACGTCGGCGCTCCGCTCAGTCACGCCATCATCGTCAGTCGCGAGCTGGGGATTCCCTGTGTGATCTCGGCAACCGATGCGACACGGCGTATTCCCAACGGCGCTCTTCTCGAGGTGAACGGTTCGACCGGAGTGGTTACAGTTCTCGGCGAATAAGCCCCACCTCACCCCCGACAGCGAGAGAAAACACGGAGCCGACGATGTCCCACTGGATAACCGATACGCGCGCGAGCAGGCGCTTTCCCGTTTACACGCGATCGAACGCGAGCGACGTCCTTCCCGACCCGATCAGTCCGCTCGGCGCGAGCCTCGCGTTCGTTCCGGGCACCATGGAGGGCTGGCGCGACGGCAACGTTCGCAACGGTTCGGTGCTCGAGGGGGAAGTTCACGCCGAGGGTTTCAACCCCGTGTGCGGATTCTTCAACGGTTTCTTCTACGTGAACGCCTCGGTCGTGCGCCTGTTCGGCGTGCGCGCAGGTGTCGGAGCCGAACCCATCGACCTCGCATTCTTCGGTACGCGGCCCGACACGCCGCCGTACGTTCCTCATCCCGATGATCCGAACGAGACGGTTGCCAAGCAGCTCACCGACCGTGCGAACTGGGCGCTGACGATCACCGAGTACCCGGAACTCGAAGAGTCGAAGAGGATCGCGAAGGAGATCCGTGCGAAGCGTCCGAATCTCGCCGAGGCGAGCGACGCGACTCTCGTCGAGTACGCGCGGGCACTCATCCCCGTGCACCGTCGCATGTTCGACGACCACGTCATGACGTCGACGAACACCGCGACCGGACCGACCGTTCTCGGCCAGATCGTGCCGGACCTGCTCGTGCGGGTCATCGCCGGCGCGGGCGATGTCGATTCGGCAGCCCCCAGTCATGCGATGTGGGCACTGTCACGGTTGCCACAGATCTCGCCGGAATTCCAGCAGGGTTTCGAGGACTTCCTTTACGAGTTTGGCTCGCGTGGCCCGAACGAATGGGACCTCTACTCCGACGTGTGGGAAACCAAGCCCGCATTGGCACTTGCCCTCATCGACGCGATGCGCCAGGTCGGCCCCGACGGTGATCCGGCGAAGGCCGCCGCTCGCACCGTGGCCGACTCGGCTGCGGCGCTTGCCGAGGCGCTCGAGCGAGTGAAGGGCAACGATGAGGCGACGACGATGGTCAATCTCGCTGCGGGTTCGGGACGCCGTTTCAACGCCTGGCGCGAACGCAGCAAGACGAACTGCATTCGTGTCATGAACGAAGTGCGTGTTGCGATGCGCGAACTCGGCCGGCGCCATGCGGCCACGGGCGCACTCGCCCACGAGAAGCAGATCTTCATGTTGTTGAACGAAGAACTCGATACGTTCATCGCCGACCCCAAGTCGTTCACCCAGAAGCTCGCCGAGCGTGAAAAGCAGTGGCGCTCACTCTGGGAACTGGAAACCCCTTACTTCGTCGAGGGCGATAAGCGTGTGCCCGAAATCGAGGATCTCCCGAAGCGTGCCGAGGTGAAAGTCGACCCCGTGAAGACGGGCGACGTGCTGCAGGGCAATGCGGGTTGTTCGGGCGTCGCGCGTGGTCGTGCGCGCGTGATCCTCGACCCGGCCGATCCGTCGGCGCTCGAAGAGGGCGACATCCTCATCGCGCCGAACACCGATCCGTCGTGGACGCCGCTCTTCATTCCCGCGGGTGGCGTCGTGGTCGACGTCGGCGCACTGAACAGCCACTCCATCATCGTCAGCCGAGAGTTGGGTATTCCGTGCGTCGTGTCGGTCGTCAACGCGACCCGCCGCATCCGCGACGGAGCGACAATCGAAGTGAACGGTGACCTCGGCACCGTCACGATTCTCGAGAGCTGACGTCGCCGTGTCGCAGGAGGGACCGCTCACGGGCGTGCGCGTCGTTGAACTTGGCGTGTGGGTGGCCGGGCCTGCGTGCGGCGGAGTGCTCGCCGACTGGGGAGCCGAGGTGATCAAAGTCGAGCCACCTTCGGGTGACCCGCAACGCAACATCTTCGGTGCGCTCGGCCAAAGCGACCAGCCGGCTGTTCCGCCTTTCGAGATCGATAACCGCGGCAAGAAGTCGGTCGTCATCGACCTGCAGTCCGATGCCGGCAAGGCAAAGATGCGTGAACTGCTTTCGTCGGCCGACGCGTTCGTGACGAACGTGCGCCTCGCGGCGCTCTCGCGTCTCGGCCTCGACCCTGCAACCGTTCGTTCGGCGAATCCGCGACTCGTGTACGGCATCATCACGGGCTACGGCCTCGAGGGACCCGATGCGCACCGGCCCGGCTATGACATCGGCGGCTACTGGGCACGCTCCGGTCTTGCCCACACGCTCGTGCCGCCGGGTGCCAACCCACCGCCGAACCGCAGCGGCCAGGGTGACCACGTCACAGGTATGTCGCTCGTGGCAGGAGTTGCCGCGGCGCTCTTCGATGCCCAGCGCACGGGGAAGGGGAGACTCGTTTCGACGAGCCTGTTGCGCAACGGCATGTACAACATCGGCTGGGACATCGGCATCCAGTTGCGCTTCGGCAAGCGCGAAAGTACGCGGCCGCGCGAGAACGGCCGAGCACCATTGATGCTGAACTATTTCGCGGGCGATGGCCGTGCGTTCTGGATGCTCGCACTCGAAGGTGATCGTCACTGGCCGGCACTCGTCGCTGCCGTCGACTCCGATCGTCTGCGGGTCGATCATTTCGCAACCGCGAAGCTTCGCCTGGCGAACAACACCGAGCTCATTGCAACGCTCGACGAGTTGTTCGCCGAGCGTCCGATGAACGAGTGGGCAGAAAGGTTCGACGAGCACGACGTCTGGTGGGCGCCGCTCAACACGATTCCCGAGGTCATCGCCGATCCTCAAGCGCGCGCCGCGGGTGCGTTCGTGCCCATGTCGCCGCGCGACGGCGAGGCTGCCTACGAGGCGGTGAACAACCCGGTGGACTTCGACGGCTTCACGCTGCGGCCCGGGCCCGTGCCGCATCTCGGCGAACACACGAACGACTACCTGGGCTGATGGCGCGTTCGCGTCAGTCGTTGTTCCAGAGCGCCTTCATCACCGGCTCGGTGAGTTCGGGCCGGCAGATGAGAAGGTCGGGAAGCCACGTGTCGCGCTCGTTGTAGACGAGAGGCGAGCCGTCGACGCGGCTGGTGTGAAACCCCGCGGCGCGCGCAACGGCGACGGGTGCGGCCGAGTCCCATTGGTGCTGGCCTCCGTCGTGCACGTAGATGTCGGCTTCGCCGAGGACGACGGCCATCGCCTTTGCGCCGGCCGAACCGAGTCGAATTGCATCACAGTCGATTGCGTTGGCGACGAGGATCGCCGAATACGGTGCGCGGTTGCGGGACGTGATGAGGCGCACCTTGCGGTCGGACTTGGGTGGCAGCGTCGGCTTGGTCGATGGGTGCGTGTCGAGAGTGACGCCAACCGCGGGGAGCGAAACCGCGCCGGCAACGAGATCGCCCTTCTCCCACAGAGCGACGTGGATCGCCCAGTCTGAACGACCACGCTCCCCGTATTCGTTCGTGCCGTCGAGTGGGTCGATGATCCAAACGCGGTCGGCGCTGAGGCGCTTCGAATTGTCGGCACCTTCTTCCGACAACACCGCGTCATTGGGTCGATGCTCGGCAAGCGCGTCCATGAGGTAGCGATGACCCGTCGCATCGCCGGTGTCCATGACGTGCCACGGCGAGGCGTTCTCCGCAAAGAGTTGGTTGCGTAGGGCGTTCAGGCGAACCCCCGCTTCGTGTGCGAGGTGAGCGGCGAGGCGGTGGTCGTCGGCGATGACGGCGGGGTCGGTCACGAGGATTGTCTTCCGAGTTCCACCGCGCGGCGAACGATCTCGCGCAGGGCGTCTTCGTTCGCGCCGTTCGCAATCTCGGTCGAAATCAGCGATTCGAGTCGTTCCGCCGCGACGTCGTTGAACGCGGGTATCCGCGACCGCGATGCGACCGTCGAGGCGATGATGAGCGTGATTGCCGCGAGCGTGGTGGTGAGACCGATGGTGACGACCCAGCCCTCGTTGTTGCCGTTGATCGACGACACGATGATGCCCGCGATGCCGCACACGAACACCACGGCACACACCCAACGGATGACCCGGAGGCTGTTGGGAGTGTTCATCGGTTGAGCGGCTTGTACTTGATGCGATGAGGCTGGTCGACCGACGACCCGAGCTCTTTGCGCCGCCATGCCTCGTATTCGCTGAAGTTGCCTTCGAACCACCGCACCTGGCTGTCGCCCTCGAAGGCGA
>SXZT01000132.1 GCA_005787785.1 Actinomycetota bacterium | reverse complement strand
TCTTGTTCAGGTTGGCCGTAATCTTGCGGAGCGCCTGGCTCATGAGACGGGCCTGCAGACCCACGTGGCTGTCGCCCATTTCACCTTCGATTTCCGCACGCGGTGTAAGCGCGGCAACAGAGTCGATGACGACGACGTCGAGCGCGCCCGAGCGGATCAGCATGTCGGCAATTTCGAGGGCCTGTTCACCGGTGTCGGGCTGCGAGATGAGAAGTTGGTCGATGTCGACGCCAATCGAACGGGCGTAGACGGGGTCCATCGCGTGTTCGGCGTCGATGTACGCACACACGCCACCATTGCGCTGGGCCTCGGCCACGACGTGCATTGCGAGGGTCGACTTACCCGAGGATTCGGGGCCGAAGATCTCGACCACACGACCGCGGGGCAGGCCGCCCACGCCGAGGGCGATGTCGAGCGGGATCGCGCCGGTGCTGATGGACTCGATGGCCATGCCGGTCTTTTCGCCCATGCGCCTGATCGAGCCCTGGCCGAACTGCTTGTCGATCTGGGCCAGGGCCGCGTCGAGGGCCTTGTCGCGGTCGCCCGCATTGTTTGAGTGGTTCACGATGTCGCTGGAACGGTTGCTTGCTGAGCTGGCCATGGTGTGCCCGTCTTTCTGTGATGTCGCTGGAACTGCTGGTGGAACGGCCCCGAAGGGCGATGGCTGGACTTGCTGAATGTGTGCGGACCCTACGGAGAGGGTGTCGCACGGGGCTGTTCGAACAACAGGACTGTAGTTACGAACAGGTGTTCGGGTCAAGCATTTCCGTGTACGGGCGATGGGCAGCCGCATCAGCCAGCTCGTCGGGCTCGGGGGCCCGCATGAAGAGATCGACCGCCAGCCAGATGCTGTAGGTCATCGGGAAGACCGCACAGGGCATCACAACGGCGATCCCGACGACCAGGGCAAAGATCGGCACGACGGCGATGTCGGGGTACGACAGGGCAACGCCTATTCCCATCGAAACGAGCATCGTCCCGAACGTGAGGATCATGTTCACGGTCATCGACCCCAGTTCGAAGCCCTCGAGTTTTCGTTGCCACAGCAGACCACAGGTGTGGCAACGTTCGTTGCGTTTGAACCACCCGTCGAAGAACGCCCCCTTGCCGGCGCACAGCGGACAACGCCGAATTGCCCCTCGCAGGAGCATGCGAAGTAGTCCCGGTCGCATCAACGCGTGAGGTCCGACACGAAGTCGCTGAATACCTCCGCGTAGTACATCGCGTCGGCTTCGGTGTGCATCATCGAGATCAACCACTGCTCGTCGAGACCCGGCGGCAACAGAACTCCCCTGTTGATTCCGTGAATCCACTGTGCGAATGCCAAATCGAAATCGGTCGCCTTGTAGTCGCGATAATTGCGGATCTGCTGCGGAGCCCACGTGATGCAGCCCTTGGCACCGAACTGCACGGTGTGCGCCGGAAGACTTGCCTCGTCGATGATCGACTGACACTCGGTGAGCAGGCGGGAGTTGCGGGCGATGACCTCGTCGGTGGCTGCGGACGTGCACACCTCGCTCAGAACCGCCTGGGAGGCGGCCATCACGAGCGGATTGCCGTTGTAGGTACCGAGGTGGATCACCTTGCCCTGCGTGATGACATCCATGTATTCGGCCTTGCCGCCGAACGCACCGAGCGGGAAACCGCCGCCGATGCTTTTCGCGAGCGCAACCAAGTCGGGCTGAACACCGAGCACACCGGTCGCTCCGGACCAACCGGCGGTGATGCCGGTCTTCACCTCGTCGAAGATGAGCAACGTGCCATGACGTTGCGTGATCTCGCGCACCTGCTGCAGGTAATCCGGCTGTGGCAAACAGATGCCGATGTTCTCCATCACGGGTTCGACGATGAAGCACGCGACGTCGTTGTTCGCGAGCGCGCGTTCGAGCGCCGCAGCGTCGTTGTACGGCACGACGATCGTGTCGCCGAGAACCGCGCGCGTCACGCCGGCTGTCGACGGAACCGAAACCGGTGCATCTGCCGGACCCGCCTTGTCGAGCGGTGGCTTCATCGAAATCATCACTTCGTCGTGGTGACCGTGGTAGCCGCCCTCGACTTTCACGATCTTGTCGCGTCCCGTCACCCCGCGCGCCACGCGGATCGCGTCCATCGTGGCCTCGGTGCCCGAGTTCGTGAACCGCCACATCGGCAGCCCGTAACGCTCACCCAGAAGTTCGGCGACGACGGCGTTCAGTTCACACGGCGTCACGAAGAGAGTGCCGTTGCCCAACTGCGCATCGACGGCGGCGCGCACGGCAGGGTTGCCGTGACCCGAGAACAAAGCCCCGAAGCCCATGTCGAAGTCGATGTAGCGGTTGCCATCGACGTCTTCCATGAACGCGCCCTCTGACCGACGCACCACGATGGGATACGGGTCGTAGGCCTGAAAGCTGGACGGCACTCCGAGCGGCATCACTTTGCGCGCCCGCGCGTTCGCTTTCTGCGAGCCGGCGGTGCGCTGTGCGTACACCTGCAGTTCGGCGGCGGTGATTTCTTTGGCCCGTTCAACGAGCCGTTGGTGGTCGGGGCGGGCCCGAACCTGGGACTGCAACGTGGTATTCGTCGCGTTCATATCGTTCTCCGATGGATTCCTTGCCCGTGAGGCTACCAGACAAGGGAATGGCGCGCGACTGACCGCAGAAGATACGGAATCCGCCACATTTCGGCGAAAATCTTCGCTATTCGTAGAAGTCGGGTCGCTGGTTTGCCGGCAGAGGGCGCAGGCGCGGGTAGTACGGGTGGCGCAGCGGGTCGCCGGGCTTCAACTGCAATTGCAGACCAGGCGTACGTGGCGCGGTGGGCCGCGTGGGTGGCCGCGAGGCGAACACGATGTCCTCGCCGAACACACGAACCGACAGGGTGCGCCGCTTGCGGCCCTGGCTCGTTGGGCCGCCTCCGTGCAGCACTCCCGGATGGAAGACGATCACGTCGCCGGGTGTGATGTCCCATGAGCGAATGTCCCACTGCGATCGATCGGCCTCGATGTCGGGCAGGCGCGGGAAGCCCTCGCCGTAGAACGGCAGCGTCGGGTCCTCCCCCGCGCGCGGTGGATCGAACCCGTCGTAGAGCGGACCGCGGTGTGAACCTGCGACGTACTCGAGACACTCGTGCTTGGGCACCGGGTCGATGGTGATCCACATCGAGGCGATCTGGGTTCCCGCGACGGGCCAGTACGTGAGGTCCTGGTGCCACGGCGTGCGCTTGCAGTTGCCCGCGTCCTTCACGAAGACGTGGTCGAACAACAACCACACTCGCGGTGAACCGATCAGCCGGCCGAGGATGTCGGCAATCGGCGAGTCGTAGGTCAGGCGCTGGAATTCGGGAGTCAGGTCCCAGTTGCGCACCGTGTCTATGAAGGCACCCTCTTCGCCCGCGAAGAACATTTGCTTGCGGCTCGAATTGTTCATGATGCGGCTGATGCCCATCTCGACCAACTGCAGCCACAGCGGGTGGATCAATTGATCGAAGAACACAACGCCGTCACGTTGGAACTGGTCCACCACCTCGGGTGTGATCCGCGATTCCCAGTCGATTTCCCGTGCTTCCATGTGCGCCCCCTCCACGCGAAATTACCGTGCCCGCGCACACCGCTCTTTCATGGGCTTTTTGCGGTTGGTAATACCCGCCGAGCGTGGCACACTTCAAAGCCTTGGTGGGCGTAGCTCAGCCTGGTTAGAGCGTCAGGTTGTGGCCCTGAAGGCCGGGGGTTCAAGTCCCCTCGCTCACCCCAAACGAGAACCCGATCGGCGCTTCGCCGGTCGGGTTCTCTGCTTTCGGGAGAAAACACTCACCGTTTACTTTCTTGGTTTTCCACTCACGTGTCGTATAGTTCTCGCGTCGCGCCTCTAGCTCAACGGCAGAGCAACGGACTCTTAATCCGCAGGTTCTGGGTTCGAATCCCAGGGGGCGCACTTCATCGCGTCGCGACCACCGCTCATTTCTTGATCGTTGTCGCGGTCGCTTTTGCCGTTGTCGTTGGCCTCGGTGGAGTCGTCGTGGGTCTCGGCGCAGTCGTAGCAGGTCGTGAAACAGTCGTGGTCGGTCGCGGTGCCGTAGTTGTCGGCGGCTTCACGGTCGTCGCTGGCCTGGCCGTCGTGGTGGTTGTCGGCTTCGCCGTTGTGGTGGTTGTCGGCTTCGCCGTTGTGGCGCTTGATCGCGGCGCTTGCGTGGTCGTTGCGGCAATAGTCGTCGTGGTCGGCGGAACCGGACAGTTGACGGCGCCACTGGCAACGCAGTCGAATCCGTCGGGCAGACGGGCGCCAGACATGTTGGCGCCGCCGAATCGCGCCGAAACGATGTTCGATACTCCACGCAAATCGGCTCCGGTCAGATTCGCCTCGGAGAAATTCGCCCCGTTGACATTCGCATCACGCAGGGACGCCAACTCGAGGTTGGCGCCGGAGAAGTCAGCATTGGCCAGTGTCGAACCATCCAAGCGAACTCCACTCAAGTTGGCTCTGCGCAGATCGGCGCGGGTGAGGTTCGCGCGATCGAGCCGGGTTGCGGGAGCACGACCGTTCGTAAAGTCGGCGCGGCGGAGAATGGCGTCGGTGAAATTGGCCCCTGTCAATACAGCCTGCGGCAACCGTGCCACGTACAAGTTCGCTCTCACGAATGATGCGTTGCGCAGTTGAGCCCCCGTGAAGTCGCCGTCAATCATGATCCGGCCCGTGAAGTCCGCGCCATCGATCGCGCTGCTCGCGTAATTCACCGTCGATGTGGTCGCGGGCAAAGTGGTTGTTGTGGAAGTTGTCGCGGGCACCGTCGTCGACGGAATGGTTGTTGAAGCAGGCCGCGTCGACGTCGTCACGGAAGGTCCCGGAACGCAAACTCCGGACTTGACATAGTCGGGCGATGTCAAAGGATCTCCGTCGTCACACACCGACTTGTCGGGCTTCGGAGTGTTGACGCATCCGCGTTGCGCATCGGATGCGTCGAAGGTGGCCGAGTTGCCATCGTCACAATTGACCGGTCGCCCCTCACACCTGCCGAGGATGATCTCGTCATTTGCTGTAGCCGCATTGTTATCGTTACATGCCGCGCCGTCCCTAGGTAAAGCAACCACGGTCGTCGGTACTGCCTGTTCTTCATCGAGGGCGGAGTTCTTCGCCCGAGCGCCACCGGAGACATCGTTCTCTGATTGGCTACAACCTGCTCCAAATATCGTTGCGGCTAAGACGACAAGCAGGGCAGATTTCTTGAGCACTCTTCAATAGTAAACGTCGTGCCGAGATTGTTTCATTCAGCAACTTGTACACCGACGAGGGTGAATATTCTTCGGTCGGTCGTCTCGGGTCTCAACGTCATGGACCGCCCAATTCCTCCGCTGCAGAAAGCCGACTGGGTCAACCGTCGATTGACGTTGGGCATCTTTCTCGCCGCTGCGGGCCGCGGTGGCGCGTACCTCACGTGGTTCGCGATTCTCTGCATCGTTGCGTTCGTGATCGCGAAGAGCCTCGACGGTTTTGAATGGGTTCGCAAACGCCGAAAGCGGGCCGCGCGCCCCTAGCGCTTCACGACAACCGTCGTGCCGATGTAATCCCAGACAGCCTGGCGGCGCGGGGTTGCCCACAACATGACGAGCGAGGCCAGCGTGACGATTCCCGCGACCGAGCCGACGACCCATTTGCCGAGGACCTCGCGCATGACCATCTGCTTGATCGTCGCCGGCGCACCCGTGTTGGCGTCGACGACCGTCATGCCGAGCATCTTCTTCGCGGGCGAGGTCGACTGCTTCCAGAGGACGATGCTCCAGATCAGCCAACCGATGAAGAGCGTGACGATCATGAGGAGAATGTCGAGAAGAGCGGCCCCGATCCGCGAACCGGCGGAGGCAAGTTGCGTGGGAGTAATTGCCTGAATCGAAACCGGCGGAGGTGGCGGCAATTGTGTGGTCATCTCGAGAGCGTAGCCGAGGCGACTTTTACTTGGACGCGACGGCAACCTCGATGCCCTCCGGCGGTTCAGGGACTGAGGGTGCACCATTGAAGAGCGCCTCGAGCCATGACGTCACTCCGTCACGTATGACGGGGAACGTCTCAACAACGGGAAGTGCCGGCGGTACGCAACCGTCTTCACCGAGCGACCTCATTTGCGGCTGCATCTCGAGGAGACGCTCGAGTCCGGAAGCAAGTGCCACACCGATGATGCCGAGTCCGTTTCCGAAGGTGCAGAGATCGTCGAAACCGTTGTGGCCGACACCTTCGATCGTCCAAAAGACGGCGGGCTCAGCAGCAGCGGCGTACGCTTCCTCCGTTCGAGACGGTGGAACGATCGCGTCAACAGACCCGGCAAGAAAGAACGAAGGCTTGTTCGGCATTTTGCCTTCACCCGCGGCTCCGAGCCGTCCGGACGCCATCGAGACGAATCCATCAATCCGATCATCGGCCGCAACGGCCAGTGCCGTACCGCCACCAGCGGAGTGTCCGAGCGTCGCCACACGATCCGCATCGACGTGACCCGCAAAGCGTGTGTCGTCCCCCACGAGATAGTCCAGCGATTCAAGAAGGTGCACCTGCGGGTCGTCTGTCTCGAACGTCCCCGACGAAAGAGCCGCAGCAAGATCGCGCGAAGGGTGATCCGGGGAAATGACGATCATGCCCCGCGACGCGAGGTGCGCCGTCAAGAAGGTGCTTTGCGTTCGGAAGCCGCCGAAACCGTGGCTGAAGAGGACGACCGGAAACCGCCCGCCCGCCACTTCGGCATCGCGCGTCGCGGGGTAGGAATACGTCGACGGAGCATCGCCCGTGAGCATCGAACGGATGATCGACGGCGCAAAGTCGCGCACGTCGTACTCCTCCGTGACCCCGGGACCGTCGACCGCGGGATACCAGACCTCCGCCGGAATGAACTCGTTGATCATGACCGTCGTGACACCGACGTCGTAGACCGTCTCGACGGCGTCGCCACCCACTCCCTTCGCGGGGGAACCCGTTTCGGTCGGGCCGCACGCGGCGATAACGAACAGGGACAGCGACAGAAAAGCACGACGTTTCATGCCTTTTTCTTAGTTCCGCCACCAGGACCGCACACAACCGTTCCCTGATTGATCTAACGTCCCCACGTGGCCGGGTACTTTTTCAAGGCGAAACGAGGGTTCGCCGTGCTGTTCGGCATCCTCTTCGTCCTGTTCGCATTCGTCCTATCGGTCACCCTGCCGACGTGGCTGTCGGTGGGTGCGGGAAGCCCCGCAAGCAAGACCGTCACCGCATTGACGGAAAACAAAGAGGTTCGCGATGAAGCGGCGCGCTTCTTCATCGAGAAGTTGACCGAAGGTGCGTCGGCCGAGGACTTGGCGAGGTTCGATGAATTGGAGTCGACGATCAGCACCAAGCTCGACGAATTGGTTGCGAACGACGAGTTCATGGCAAAGGTCGGTGACATTTCGGACGAGGTGTACGACTTCTTCGTGAACGGCGTCGACGAGACACAGGTTGTCCAAGCAAAGGCAGTGGTTGGCGACCTGGTCGATGCCTTGGTCGAAGTTGACCCTGAGTTTTCGAACTTGCAGCAGGAAGTTGACGACTGGAAGGGCCTCGAACTCGAACCGATGAACGACGGCCCCGACCTGAAGTCGATCAAGGACGGCCTCAACTCTCTTTTCTGGATCGCCTTGTTGTTGACACTTGCAGCGGGTGCCCTTTACGCACGCTGGTCGCGGTCGAAGCGCGGAGCCCTGCTCTTCGGCGGCATCACGATGATCGTTCTCGGCGTCGTCGACCTTGTCGCCGCCGGGGCGGTGCGTTCGGCGGTGGCGTCGTCGGTCGACGAGACGGACAGATTTGCAAACGCCGCCGTACCCGTCGTCGCCGATTCCCTTCTTTCGCCGTTTCGCACCGTCGGCATCGCATGGGTCGTGATCGGCGTGATCTCGATCATTTCGGGGGTCGCCATCGGTCGCCGCGCAAAGGTTGTGTCAGGCACCGCGAACGCGAACGACTGAGAACCCGTCGTTCACCCGCTCGCGAGGCCAGTGGCCTTCGGGCCACGGCACGCGGCGCTGTGGACCCGGCTTCACGGTCCACGACCAACGCGATGGGTCGGTGATCGCAGCCATTTCGTCGTTCGACAGCTTCGCAAGTTCGTAGCCGACGTAACTGTCGACGAAGAGGCCCCCACCGATGTAGACGCCGACGTGCCCTTCGGTCTTCTGATTGGTGTCCCACCAGACGAACGCGGGCCGCGAGCCAAGATCGCGCGGACGCTCTGGAAGACCCGTCGATCGGTCGCGGGCAAAAAGGAGTTTCCGCCACCGCAGCGCCTCGGTGAAGTTGCCGGCGTTGTGCGGACGAGATTGGCCGATGACACGGTCTTTCAGCGCGGGACGCAGGATGTTCATGAGCGCATTCGCAAATGGAATGCACTCTTGCTTGCGACCCTGCCCGTACGTATAGCGCTGAAGATGGCGGACGCAAGCGAGAATCTGGCGTTGGACGATAATCAGGCCGAGTTCATCGGAGGGCAGAACGACGTTGCGCACCGCAGCACATGGGCTCGACTTCGCAAGCCCAGGTCTGGCGTTACCGAGTGGGATCGCCGCGGTGGCCGCGACGACGCAGACAATCGCGCCAACCGTGCACCGACGCAACTCAATTCCCGATTGTGCCATCCGGCATGGTGGCGCCAGCGAAATTCGCGGCGGACGTCGCACCCTCATCCAGTACGGCGCCCCGCAGGTACGTGAACGAGAAGTCGGCGCCGTCCAGTTTGGCCCCCGTAAGGATCGCCTCTTCCAGATTCGCACCGACGAAACTGGCGTTCGTGAGGTCCGCGTTGGTGAAGTCGGTGCGGTAGGCGTTGACTGCAATGGCATCGGCGCCGGCGAGATTTGCGCCGACAAACTTCGAACGAGACAACCACGACCGTGCGATGACTGCACCTTCGAGGTTCGCGCCCGACAAGTCAAGGCCCGAGAAATCCTCACGCGTCAGGTCAAGTCCGGAAAGATCCGCTCCCGGCCCCGCCGTCACTCCTTCGACATCGCGCTCGGCACCCGTCTCTGCAAGCGGATCAGGCACGGTGGGGAAGGGCACGCGTGCCTTACGCGTCGGTGGACCACAGCCAACGAGGGGGGTCAGCACCAATGTCACGACGAGCAGGCCGATGGAAACACGAAACACTCGCCGGCAGGACATGAGTCGCCAATCTAGAACTTTTCAGCCGTCGAGTCCAAGAAGCGCACCGGCATCCAGATCGTCGGCTGCGGAAAACGCGCGGCGAACGAGCGAGTCCATCAAGGCTGCACCGCGTTCGTTGGCTTGGTCAAGTGAAAGGATACTCGCGGCGAAAGACGTGCAATAGAAGAGCACTCCTTCGGTCAGTCCCCTCATGATTCGTTCACGGTCGGCCCACTCGGCGTGGACGCCTCCGCGACGCAGACCTTCGCAATAGCGATCAATGAGTTCGTCCGTCATCGCACGGCGGGTGTCGGTCGGCAGGTTTGTGCCAATGAAGTAGACGAGGTCGGTGGTGCTCGGGGCGCGCATTGCCAATTGCCAGTCGATGAGAGTCATCCCGCCACGGTCGTCGAAGAACATGTTGTCGAGCCGGAAGTCACCGTGGATCAACGTCGTCGGCCAATCGTCGTAGGTGTGGATCCAATCGACGATGCGCGGCACGAAAGCTTCGCACCATCGCAGAACCCGCTCGGGAAGGCTGTCGGCGTAGCGCGCGAGGAACGTCGGCCAGCCGACAGGGAACAACTGTGCGATTATGCCCGTCGAGGGATCGTTGAGATCGGGCATCCAATCCAGACTTGCGAGAGCAGGATGATTCATCCACTCCGCGTGCAGCGCGGCCGCGGTGTCGATGACGGTGCGTGCCTGTTCGGGCGTCGGACCCACCACCTGGTCGCCCGGAGCCGCCGGCGAAAGATCCTCGAGAACGAGCACGAACGGATCTGTTCCCGAATGGATGCAGTGCGGCAATCGCACGGACCGCACCCTCGGCGCAACCTCCATGTAAAAGCGATGTTCTCGCTCCCACACCCGCATCATCCCACCGATCATCTGCGCACCGGGGTCCGACGAGGGCATCTTCACGACGAGCGATGCCGGCACGTCGCGTGCGACCAGCCGCACGCGGGCAAGTTGGCCCATGAAACCGATCCCGGCGCCGATGACCTCGACGTCGAAGTCGTCGACCCGGCAGCCCATCACACCGGCCAGCCACTCAGCGGAAATGTCACTCACGTCGCGCGGTGCAGCCCCCACAGCACTCACCCCCCAAAGCAAGGGTAGTCCAGGTCACGGGCTTCGTAGAGTGGGGGCAGTGACCGCGCTCGTCGTCTTCACCCATCCGAAGCCCGATCAGTTCGCCCGTGAATTGCTCGACGTCACGGTCGACGGTCTTGTCGCGGCGGGCCACGAGGTGAACGTGGTCGACCTTTACCGCGAGAACTTCGAAGCCGCCATGACGTGCGATGAGTGGCGCACCTACCCCACGTCGCAGCCCACCGTCGCCAACGCAAGGTACGCCGACCTCGTTCGCGAGGCCGAAGTGATCGCCTTCGTGTTTCCCATGTGGTGGTCGGGACCACCATCCATGCTGAAGGGCTTTTTCGACAGGGTTCTCGCGCCGGGTGTGGCATTCGATCTTGCAGACACGGGGCGCGTCAGCCCCGGACTGCGTCACGTGCGCAACATTGCCGTCGTGACCGCCGCCGAGCCCCCGGGACACTTCCCTCAGCGGTCGACCCGGCACTTGGCACGCGCATTCGGCAGGTCACTGCGACGCGCCACGGGTTTGCGCACGCGAACCCTCGTGTGCTGGGCCGGCCCCGGTGAGGCCGCGACGAACGACGAGAAGCGGGCTCGATTCCTGCGCCGGACCGGCGAGCGACTGGCGGCGCTGCGGTGACCCGACGGGTTCTCATAGTCTTCGCGCATCCAGACGAGGCGAGTTTTTCGGCAGCGCTGCGCGACCTCGTCCTGCGCGTCGCGGAGGGTCGCGGGGCCGACGTGCGTTTGCACGACTTGTATGCGCGCGGGTTCTCCCCCGTCGTGTCGGCCAACGAATGGACGTTGCGCGGCGCCGCACCGGAGTCGAAGCCGCACCTCGGCCCGTACTTCGACGACGTCGCGTGGTGCGACACGCTCGTCTTTGTTTATCCGACGTGGTGGTCGGGCCAACCGGCGGTGCTGAAGGGTTGGGTCGACCGCGTTCTCGCCAACGGAGTCGCGTGGAATCTCGACGAATCGAGCGGACACGCGATGCCCGCATTGCGCAACGTCACGCGCATCATCGCCATCACCACCCATGGTCGGTCACGCACGGTGAATCTCATGTGTGGGCAGGCAGGTCGTGCAACGATCGTGCGTAGCGTGCGGCGGTTGTGCTCGTGGCGCTGCCGTGCCCGCTGGGTTGCCCTCTACTCGCTCGATCACTCGACCCGCTTCGAACGCGACCGCTTCATGCAGCGGGTGGAACGACTCCTCCGACGAATCTTGTGACCGACCGGCTCTCGTCGGCCACCCTCGATTGACGGAAACGCATCACCATCTCGAGGTGGTGGGTGTGGGGAAAAAGATCGAGAACCACGAGGTCGTCGAGTTCGTAACCCGCCTCGGCGAGCAGCCGGGCATCGCGCGCGCCGGAAGCGGCATCGCAACTGACGAGCACGATCACGGGTGCACGGGTGGCGACGAGCGTCGACACGCCCGGAGATCCGAGGCCCGTGCGGGCGGGGTCGACGAGGACGAGACCGGCGGGCTGCGGTTGCCAATCTTCGAAGAGCGATTCGACGACGGTTGCGCGATGGTTGACGAGGTTGTGCCGCGCATCTGCCACGGCGAAGGGATTCGACTCGACGAGAGTGACGGCAACGTGCGCGGGCACGATCGTCGCCGAGAACAGCCCCACTCCCCCGTAGGCATCGACAACCTGCCCGAAAGCACCACTCAGCGCCTCGGGGCCCGCGATGCGCCGGACCGTGTCGACCAGCACCTCGGCTGCGAGCTGGCCCGACTGAAAGAAAGACCCCATCGACACGACGAGGTCTGTTCCGTGAACCGTCTCGACGAGACGTGCCCCGTCACCCACGACATCGACGCGTTCGAGCCCGCGCACCTCGGTTTCATCTCCGTGCACGACCGCACCAACGACGCCGGTGGTCGTGCTGCAGCGCACAGTCACTTCGACGTTGCTTCCACGGCGCACCGAGAGTGACGCGATCGCCGACTGCAGCAACGGGTGTGCGACGAGACACTCTTCGATCGCGACGACTTTGTTGCTCGAGCGTTCGCGGAAACCAGGTCGGCCTTCGGAGTCGAAGGCGAGTCGAATGGTGGTGCGGTACCCCGATGGGGGGACTTGCACACCGCTGGCGGCGCGCGCCACAAAATCGTCGGAGACGGGAATGCGCGCGATACGGGACAGCGATTCGACGGCGATGCGGACCTTGGCTTCGTATTGCGCGTCGGCCGACAGGTGTTGCCATCTGCACCCACCACAGCCCTGCACGACGTGCGGACAGGGCGGCGCAACCCTCCCGGACGACGCCTCGATCACGCGCGTCACCGTTGCGCGCGCGTAGTCCTTGCGGGTGTCGGTGAGGACCACCTCGACCCGCTCGCCCGGTAGCGCCCCGTCGACGAAGATCACCTTGCCGCTCGGCATCCGACCGATTGCATCGCCGCCGGCGACGAGGGCGCCGGCCTCGAGTTCCATGCATCAACCTTACGTTTGGAGGTGCATCGGTAGAGTGGACCGCGTGACGCTTCCGATCCAGATCGCACCGTCGGTTTTGCCCGCAGACTTCGCCGAACTCGGCAAGGCCGTGCGCGATCTGCAGACGGCCGGTGTCGACCTCATTCAGTGGGACGTCATGGACGGTCAGTTCGTTCCGAATCTCACGTTTGGTCCCGACGTCATCGCCGCTGCTCGCAGGCATTGTGATCTCCCCTTCGAGGCACACCTCATGGTGCTCACCCCGGACGTGATGGCAGCCGAGTACGTGAAGGCAGGCTGCTCGCGCCTCATCGTTCATGCCGAGGCCTGCACGCACCTCCACCGCACGCTCGACAACATCCGCTCGCTCGGCGCCACCGCTGCCGTCGCGTTGAATCCGGCAACCCCCGCATCGGCAGTCGAAAATGTGCTCGATCTCATCGACCTCGTACTCGTCATGACCGTGAATCCCGGCTTCGGCGGCCAGAATTACATCGGCACCATGGAGTGCAAGGTTCGTGAAGTGCGCAACATGATCACGGCAGCCGGACTGGGCGACGCGATCAACGTCGAGGTTGACGGCGGCATCTCCGCTGCGACGGTTTCCGGCGCATCTGCGGCGGGGGCAAATGTACTCGTCGCAGGAAGTGCCCTCTTCAAGCACCCGGGCGGACTTGCTGCCGCGGTGTCGGAACTGCGCGACCTGGGCACTGCCGCTTTCAGTGCCTGATGCAAGTCACCTGAGCGCGCCGCGGATCAGGCCGGCAACGAACGCCTGATCAAAACGAGCGTGACGAGACCCAAGAGAACCAAGCCCGCGGGTACGAGCACCGCCAGGGTGACGCGATCGGATTCACCCGAAAGACCCGACAACACTCCCGACTCGACCGACGAGCCGTCGACGTTCAGCGTTCGAGCCACGTCCGCAAAGTCGGGACACACAATGCCCGAATTGTTGATGTCGGCCACTTCGTTGCCGCCGAAGAGTGGCGCCGCTTCCGTGACGCGCGAGTAGATGCGGCCGGTCGTTGCATCGAGTGCGGTACCGACGAGGTACGAGTCTCCGACCTCGAGGAACTTCACGTCGCGGCCGTAGTAGATGCCGACTTCGGTCACCACGGTGCCATCCACATTGGGAACCTCGGTCGAGTAACCCCCGAGACTTCCCGATCTCAAGCGGACGACTTCGAAGAGCGCCTGGGTCGCATCGAGCACCTTGACCTTGCCGACGAACACCGCCTGTGAGACGGGTGCGGGTGGACAACCCACGGGCACGGTCGTGGTTGCCGAGGGCACCGTGCTGACGGATACGACCTCAGGCGGAACTGACACACCTCCCTGCTCATCGACGGGTTCGTCGACCGGGACCTCGACGATCGTCGACGTGCCGTTCGGGTCGACGGAAGCATGGGCGTGCGAGGCGAACGCCAGCACCACCGGCACCGCGAGCGCCGCAACGACACGACGACCGCGCACGCCCGCTACCGGCCGCGGAAGACTGGGTCGCGCTTCTCGGTGAAGGCCGCGATCGCCTCGGCCGTGTCCTTCGTGCCGAAGTTGACCGTCTGCGCCGCGCCTTCGTCGTCGAGTGCCTCTTCGAGCGTGACGTTCATCGCGTTGTTCAACATGCGCTTGGTCTGGGCGATCGCAATCGGTGGCATGGCGGCGAGTTTCTTCGACCAACCATCGACGAAGGCATCGAGTTCCACGTCGGGCACGACCCGATTCACCAGCCCGATGCGCTCGGCCTCGGCCGCGTTGATGATGTCGGCGAAGAGGGCAAGTTCTTTTGCGCGGTGCAGACCAACACGACGCGGCAACAACCACGATCCGCCGAAGTCGATGCTGAGCCCGCGCTTGGCAAAGATCTCCGAGAATCGGGCATTCTCTGAGGCAACCACTAGGTCGCAACCGAGTGCCATGTTCATACCGGCGCCGACGGCAACCCCGCGAACCTTCGCAATGACGGGTTGGGGCAAACGCGCGAGGGCCATGGCGACGTCGCCGACGTTGCGCATGCGCGCCAACTGATGCTGCCTCGCCGACGCGTCGTCGCCGGCCCACAGGTCGGCACCGGAACAGAAGTCGCCACCCGCGCCGGTGAGCACGACACAACGATCATCGGGTGACGCGGCAACCTCGCGGAACGTCGCAAGTAGTTCGCTCCACATCGTGTTGTTCGCCGCATTCTTCTTTGTCGGGCGGTTGAGGGTGACGGTGACGACGCCGTCGGCCCGCTCGACGATGATTGTCTCGAACGCGTTGGTTGTCATGACCCGACGATACATAATGACGCCGTGGGATTCGATGCGACGCGGAAGCGGGTCAAGCGCCGTACGGACATCGTCTTCGTCGCGGCCGCGCTGATCGTCGCCCTGGCCCTCGTTGCCTGGGCTTTTCTTGGGTGAACGATGAGCAACATCTGGAGCGGTCTCTACGGGCCAGTCGAGGTACGTCGCGTGCAGCCCTACGAAGCAACGAAGCCCTACCTCTGTCCGGGCTGCAACCGCGAGATTCCGACGGGAACGGGGCATTGCGTCACGGTTCCGGCCGACGCGCCGGATCTGCGTCGCCACTGGCATCACGCGTGTTGGGACCGTCGGGACCGCTCCGCTTCTGCGTGATCGGTCAATAGGCGTTCTCGATGACGTCGATGGAAGAGCCCACCACGAAGGCGGCGTCGAAACGTAGTCGCGAATTCGGCACGCCGTTGTCGCGTGCCCACCCGAACGCGGTGCGACGCACGGTTCGGCACTTGGCCGGTGTCATCGCCTCGGCTGCGAAGCCGTACTCGTTGTTGCGTCGGGCCTTCACCTCACACACGGCGTACACACCATTCCGCTCGGCGATGATGTCGACCTCTCCCCTGCCGTGACGCACATTGCGCCCGACTATGCGCCAACCATTGCGCACGTACCACGACGCGACCAGGTTCTCGCCCCACGCTCCGCGGGCGCGACGAGCGGCGGCTAGTTCTCGAGGCCGGGCAGTTCCTCGACGTTCACGTCCTTGAACGAGAGGATTTTCACCCGGGGAACGAATCGGCTCTTGCGGTACATGTCCCACACCCATGCGTCGGTCAACTCCACTTCGATGAGCGGACGGGGACCGTCAGCGGCGACACGCGTGACGACCTCGTTCGCGAGGTAGAAACGGCGTTCGGACTCGACCGCGAAGCGGAACATGGACACGACGTCCTGGTACTCCTGGGCGAGCTGCAATTCGCGCTCGGCCTCGAAATTCTCGAGGTCGTCGGTGTTCAACGTGGCCCCGGCACGAGGCAATGGTTCACGTCAGTGTGTGCGCGGATCAGGATTCGCGCTTCTCGCGAATCTTGGCGGCTTTGCCGGTGCGCTCGCGGAGGAAGTAGAGCTTTGCGCGGCGCACTTCACCACGGTGCATCAGTTCGACCTTGGCAACCGCTGGGCTGTGCTTGGGGAAGGTGCGCTCGACACCCACGCCGTAGCTGAGCTTGCGGACGGTGTACGACTCGGCAACGCCCGAGCCCTGGATCGCGATGATGTTGCCCTGGAAAATCTGGATGCGCTCCTTGCCGCTTTCGACGACGCGCACATGAACCTTGACCTCGTCTCCGGCGCGGAGGTCGGGAAGGTCGCTGCGGAGGTACTGGTTGTCGACGAGGTCGGTGGTCTTCATGGGGCGATCCGTTACTGGTCGGGGGCGGGTGAGCCGCCCTGAGCGAACGATGAAGGATACGAGACGGGGGCGAACTCTTCCAACAGTCTCTTTTCCGCGGCCGAAAGCCCTCCACGGGCCTCGATGAGGTCGGGTCGCGCCAAAATCGTGCGGTGCAGCGCCTGGGCGAGGCGCCAACGGGCAACGAGCGCGTGGTCGCCGCCGCGCAACACGTCGGGGACCAACCACCCACGGAAGTCGGCCGGGCGCGTGTATTGGGGTTCTTCCAGCAAACCCGTAGCTCCGAAACTTTCGGTCAAGGGCGACTCTGCGTTGCCCATCGCACCCGGAACGAGCCGCACGACCGCCTCGATGATGAGACATGCCGCCACTTCCCCGCCCGACAGCACCACATCACCGACCGACACCTCCGCGTCGACGAGATGCTCGCGCACACGTTGGTCAACTCCTTCGTAGCGGCCACACAGAATGCTGAAACCGGGCAATTCGGCGAGTCGACGCGCCATTGCCTGATCGAAACGGTCACCTCCGGGGCCGACGAGAATGAGTGGTCTGGGCGGCTGCACGGCGTCGACGGCGTCGAATATCGGCTCGGGGCGCATGAGCATGCCGGCGCCACCACCGAAGACCGTGTCGTCGACGGAGCGATGGACGTCGCTCGTGTGGTCTCGCAGGTCGTGGGCACGCAGATCGAGGAGTCCCGACTCCCGAGCCTTGCCGAGCAGGCTTTCCGAACAGAAACCATTGACGATGCCGGGGAAGATGCTGAAGACGTCGATACGCATCAGGCGTTGTCCTGCAGGTCGAGCAGCCCCGCGGGCGGCGACACCGTGACGACACCGTCTTCACGCGACGTCACGAACGGAACCGGCACGAGCACGCCGCGGTCGGTTTCGAGAATCGCGTGTGCGGGATTGTCGATGACGGCCACACACGTTCCGAACTCGGTTCCGTCGACCGAAATGATGCGGGCACCCACGAGATCGTGGACCCACAGAGCGGCGGGGTCGTCGATGGGTTCGCCGTAGACGACTTCGTTCGTCAGTTTGGCCGCATCTTCGCGCACGCCGAGGCCCTCGAGCACCACGAGAAAACGGTCGTTTGAGGGCCTGATGGCCTCGATCGTGCGCCATCCTCCGGCAACGAAGACCTGCGAACCGGCTCGTCTGCGTTCGGGACGATCGGAGACCAAACTGAGATAGATCTCGCCGCGCACTCCGTGGGGCCGACCCAGTCTGCCGATTTCGAGAAGACCGTCGGGCGGGCTGCTCATCGACACGGGTTATCCGTCAACACGGCTCATTCATCGACGAAGTCGACGTCGACGTCGACGCCGTCGCGGCTTGCCGCCGCACGCACCACGGTGCGAATGCTTTGAGCCGTGCGACCGCGACGGCCGATGACACGACCGAGGTCGCCCGAGCCGACGCGCACCTCGAGGTACACCTTGTCGTCACCCTCGCGATGGTCGACCGACACCGCATCGGGGTCGTCGACGATCGATCGAACGACGTGGTGAAGTACCGCCGTCGCCGTGGGTGCGGGAACCAGATTGCCGCTGTCGCTCACTTGGCGCTCTTCGAAGCGGTGAACTGTGCCCACGCGCCCGAGATCTCGAGAAGCTTGCGCACACGCTCGGTGGGCTGTGCACCCTGCTGCAACCAGGCAACCGCTTTGTCATTGTCGACCTTCAGGTGCGACGGCTCTTGACGCGGGTTGTACTGACCGAGAATCTCGATGAAGCGACCGTCGCGCGAGCGGCGCTCGTCGGCGACGATGATGCGGTAATGCGGCTGCTTGGTCTTTCCGACACGGGTGAGACGCAACTTGACTGACATGAAAACTCCTGCAACTGGGTCGTCGAGGCTGGAGGCGGCCGCGACCGGACTGGGAAAGGCTATCGGAAGTCGCGAAAATCGGGAAAGGCCCCGGGGTTTTTCTGGCCGGGCAGGCCCGGCTGGCCGGGCAGGCCCAAACCCGAGAGGTCACCAGCACCCATCTGCTTCATGGCCTTTGCCATCTTGACTGGGTTCATCTTGGGCGGCTTGCCCTTCTTGCCCGACTTCTTGCCCGCCAGGCCGCCCATCTGCTTCATCATGCGCTGCATCTCGCTGAACTGCTTCACGAGGCGGTTCACGTCGGGCACGGTGGTGCCACTCCCCTTCGCGATGCGCACACGTCGCGAACCGTTGATGATCTCGGGGCTGCGACGCTCTTCTAGGGTCATCGACCTGATGATCGCCTCGGTCACCTTCACTTGATCGTCGCCGATCTCTGCGTTCTTTAGTTCCTTCGGCATGCCGGGGAGCATTCCCATGATGCTGGAGATCGACCCCATCTTCTTGACCTGCTGAAGCTGCTCGAGGAAGTCGTCGAGGGTGAATTCGCCCTCGAACATTTTTACCGCGGTCGCCTCGGCTTCTTCTTTTTCGAAGACCTGCTCGGCCTGCTCGATGAGCGTGAGAACGTCGCCCATGCCGAGAATGCGCCCTGCCATGCGGTCGGGGTGGAACTGTTCGAATGCATCGATTTTTTCTCCCGTCGCCGCGAAAGCGATGGGCTTGCCGATGACTTCCTTCACCGACAGGGCGGCACCACCACGTGCATCACCGTCGAGCTTGGAAAGAATCACACCGTCGATCTCGAGCGTCGCATTGAAGGCCTCTGCGGTGTTGACCGCGTCCTGGCCTGTCATCGCGTCGATGACGAGGAAGGTGTAGTGCGGCTCGATCGCGTCACTGATACGACGAATCTCGTCCATCAAGTCGGCGTCAATGGACAAACGGCCGGCGGTATCGACGATGAGAACATCGCGGCCGATACGTCGTGCCTCCGCGAGACCGCGCGTTGCGGTGGTGACCGGGTCACCCGGGTCGGAAAACACCGGGACATCGATCTGGCGACCGAGCGTGCGCAACTGCTCGACGGCAGCGGGACGCTGCAAGTCGGCACCCACCAGCAAGGGTTGGCGACCCTGCGACTTGAACCACCGGGCCAACTTGGCGGCGCTGGTGGTCTTGCCCGATCCCTGGAGACCCGCCATCAAGACGACGGTCGGTGGCTTGCCGGCATAGGTGATTTTCAGCGTGTCGCCGCCGAGGATCGCCGTCAGTTCCTGATTGACGATCTTGACGATCTGCTGGCCCGGGTCGAGGGCCTTCGAAAGCTCTGCGCCGACTGCCTGCTCGCGAATGCGCGCGACGACGTTGCGCGCGACGGTGACGTTGACGTCGGCGTCGAGCAGTGCGGCCCGGATTTCCGAAAGAACTTCCTCGACGTCATCCTCGGTGAGGCGACCGCGACCACGGACCTTGTTGAGAATCGACTCGAATTTCGAACTCAGGCTGTCGAACATGACGCCCGTGAGGCTACCCAACGCTGACGCCGGTCACCTTTCCGTCGACGATCGCAAGATTGACGCGATTGGTCACGTAGTCCATCGTCAGCTGGAAGTCTTCGCCGTCGCGCGAACTCACGCGGGTGATCCAACCTTTCGATTCGGCGACTTTCATGGCCTCGTCCTCGGTGAGGCCGACCAACGTGACCGCCTCGTCCTGGCTGAGTGCCGGTACGTCGACGGCGGGCAGCGTTTCTCCCGAGCCCTCTGAGCCTTCGGATGAACCGGAGCCGCTCGACCCACCACCGGTCGCGGTGTCGGACGAGGTGTCGGGAGTGGTGTCGGGAGTGGTGTCGGGAGTGGGCGTCGCCTGTTCGATGAACTCTTCGGTGATCGCGAGTGCGCTGATCGTGTAGCCGTCCTTCACCGTGTACTCATACGACGGCACGAGCCACATCACGTTGCCAGCGTCGATGATCGGCGTCAGCGACTCCTTCACGCCGGTGATCACGATCGTCTGCACAGTTGGTGCGACGGAATCGGTTGTTGCTGCATCGCCGGCGGGTGACGGCGCGATCGCGACCGAATCCTCCGCGAACGCGGGCTCGGTGACTCCCTTCGCAACCGGTCCGTAGCCGTACCAGCCGGAGTACTTCGGGTCCCCCAGACGCTCGACACCGGCGAGCGCTCCGACCCGTGGGAACTTGGGGCCCTTTTCGAAGGCGAGAAGATTGCCGCCCGCCCAGGTCACCGCGCCGTTCCCACCGAAGCCGAACGTCCATGACATCGGTGCACGCACGTCCCCGACGCGCGTCCACGCGGTCACCGATACCGACCAGTCGTCGGCGTACACCTCAATGTCGTCGTCACGAACGTCGACGCCGGCGTCTTTCATGATCGACTTTGCCCGCTCACGCGACTCGTCCTTGGTGGGCAGATTCTCAGGCTTCTTCATCTCTTGGGGAACTTCGACGACTTCATCGGACGTCGCAGTATCGGATATCGCGGTGTCGGATGTCGCAGTATCGGATGTCGCTGTGTCGGGGGCGACTGCGGGTTCAGATGAACGAGACGACGCAGCCCACGCGGCCGAGTAGTACCAGTTGAGGTACGGGTCGAATTCGGCATCGCCGAAGCTCACCGAGGGTGCAGAGCCATCGATCGGACCCGCGACGAAGCCGCCACCTTCATCCTTCTTGCGCTCGACCAGATCACCCTCGACGCCCAACGCCTTCACGATCGCGTTCATTTGCTTCTTCGTTGGCTCGCCCTTCGCTTTCCACGCCTGGGCCTTGTCGTCGAGCGCGGGAAGGTCTCCTTCGACCTCGTACTCGACCGCGTACGGGGCGAGACCCGCCATCTTGCTGTTCGGCATCGCCGCGTCCGCAGCGGCCTCGGCCGCGCCGGCGGTTCGCGACGACAACGTGGACTGCGCCGAGGAGAACACGATCGGCTCAGCCGCCTCTTCGCTGCTGCCGCATGCAGCAAGAGCGAGTGCCGAGGCGGCGGCGAGGAGTGTGAACCGGGAGAAGATCTTCATGACGAGAAATCTACGACTGACGCCAGCAATGCGCTCGTCACCCTTGCAAGACGCCGTTCGCGTGACGTCTGTCAGGACCCGGCGTCGAAGAGTTCGTGGATGTACTCGTCGGGGTCGAAGGCAACCAAGTCGGCGATTGTTTCACCGAGTCCGACCAACTTCACGGGAATGCCCAACTGCGTTTCGATCGCGAACACGATGCCACCCTTTGCGGATCCGTCGAGCTTCGTCAGCACCACCCCGGTGACGTTGGTGGCTTCGGCGAATTGCGCCGCTTGGGAGAGACCGTTCTGGCCCGTCGTCGCATCGATGACGAGAAGCACCTCGGTGACGGTGCCGGCATCCTTTTCTGCGACGCGGCGAACCTTCTTCAGTTCCTCCATGAGGTTGGTCTTGTTCTGCAACCGGCCGGCGGTATCGGCGAGAACGAGGTCGCACCCGCGCGCCGCGGCGCTCTGCACGGCATCGAAGATGACCGCACTCGGGTCGCCCCCTTCGCTGCCACGCACAATGGGAACTTCGGCTCGCCCGGCCCACGTCTCCAACTGCTCGCTGGCCGCGGCGCGGAACGTGTCACCCGCGGCGAGAAGCACGTTCCGGCCGTTCGCCTTCTGCGCGAAGGCCACTTTGCCGATCGTCGTTGTTTTGCCGACGCCGTTCACGCCGACGAAAAGCCAGATGTTCGGCTGCTTGACCGATGCATCGAACGTGAGATCGCGCGCGTTGGCGCTCAACTGGGCTGTCATCTCGGCCTGCAGAGCATCGACCAAGCTGCGGGGGTCGGTGATTTCCTTTTTGTCGATGCGTGACTTCAAGCCCGCAAGCAACGACGTCGTCACCGACAGGCCGACGTCGGCGCGCAGCAGCGTTTCTTCCAGGTCGTCCCACGTGTCAGCGGTGATCTTTTCCTTGGCCCGCACGCCGGCAAATGCACCCGTGAAAATGCCCGCGGCCTTGGCAAACCTGCGCTTCGGTGCCACAGGTTCGGGCTCGACAAGCGGGCCGGGTTCGGGACCCGTCTCTTCCGCTTCGACCTCTTCGACCTCTTCGACCTCTTTGCGCACCGTGGGTTCTTCGACACGCGGAACCTCGTCGATACGAAGCGACTTTTCGACGGTCGGAGCAGATGGCGCCTCGACGGCAGCCGGAGCGTCCGCCCTGCGGCGGTTGAGCGCGATGACGCCGAGTCCAAAGACCACGACGATGCCGACGAGGAGAAGGAGTATGAGGGGTGCGTTGTCCATGTGGGCTCAGTTCGGGGTCGAGGCGCGTTCGACGATCACCTTCGACGAGCCACCCGGCTGCATGGTGACGCCGAGAAGACAGTCGCCCGCTTCCATCGTGCGCTTCTGGTGACTGACAACGAGCAACTGTGCGTCGCGACGGAATTCGCCGAGCAGGCTGAGAAACCGCGACAGGTTCACGTCGTCGAGAGCGGCCTCGACTTCGTCCATCACATAGAACGGTGAGGGGCGACTGCGGAACACCGCAAAAAGAAAGGCAAGTGCGGTGAGCGACCGCTCTCCGCCCGACAGGAGCGAGAGCTTCTTCACGTTCTTGCCACCCGGACGAGCCTCGACTTCGATACCCGTGTTCAACGGGTCCTCGGGCAGGGTCAATGTGAGCCGGCCCGTACCGCCCGGGAAAAGACCTCCGAAGAGTTCCTGAAAGTTGCGGGCGACGTCGTGGAACGCGGTACCGAACACCGACTGGATTTCTTCGTCGACTGCCCTGATGACGCGCAGAAGATCCCGTCGCGTGTTGCGAACGTCTTCGAGTTGGGCTTCGAGGAATTCGTGCCGCTTCTGGAGCTCGGTGAACTCCTGCAGCGCCAGCGGGTTGATCGGACCCATGAGGCGCAACTCTCGTTCGAGTTCACGCACGCGCGCGATCGGCACGACGCCTTCGGTCATCGGCGGCGGCTCCGTCGCTTCGGCGACTTCGGGTTCGACTTCGAGATCACGACGCAGTGATTCGACGGCCGCTTCGAGTCGCATCCGCACTTCGGCCTCGTCGATTTCGACGCGCCGGCCTCGTTCACGCTGTTCGTCGAGTTCACGTTCGGTCGACTGTCGTTCGCGTCGTGCCGTGTCGAGTCGTGCCGCGACCTCGCGCACCTCGTCGCTTTGGCGGCGACGAGCCTCGTGAAGTTCGACGAGCAAGGCCTCTGTGGTGATGCGGTGACGGTCGACGAGGTCGCTGAGACCGACGATCGCATCGAATGCGCGCTGAAGACGAATCCGCTGCTCTGCGGCCTGCGCGCGCGCGTCGGCGTCGGCGGCCAGACGGGACTCTGTTTCGTCGAGTCGGCGCTGCACGAACTGCTGACGCTCGACGAGGCCGACGGACTTCACCTCGAGGTCTTTGCGTCTCAATGCGAGTCGCGAGGCCTCGGCATCGAGCCCCGCTCGTGCGGCACCGATGGTGCGCATCGTCTCGGCCTCCATCGCCTCGTCGGCTTCGAGACGCGGCAGAACTGCTTCGAGTTCCGCAAGCCGCGACGCTGCCCGTTCGAGACGCCCTGAGACGTCGTCGCGCTGCGAGCGGACGGCATCGAGCTCGGCAATCACTTCGCGCCGCTCCCCCGTCACTCGTTGCAGACTCTCGGCCGCTGCAAGACGTGCACGCGTCAGTTGTTCGTGACGACGCTCGAGTTCAGCGAAGGAATCACGTGCGGATTGCACTTCTGCCCGGGCACGCGCCGAATCGCTTGCACGGCGTTCTGATTCGGTGTTCGCCTCGGACTGCCGCGCAACCGCATCGCCAAGCGCAGCCGCGGTCACCGCATCGGCCTGGCCGCCGATACGCCACCCTGACGGCGCGAAGCGGTCACCGCGACGCGTGACCACGTGCAGCGTGGGGTTCGCCAGTGCAACGTCCACGGCGGTTGCCCAAGAATCGGCGATGAACGCTCGTGAAAGCAACGTGTCGAGCAGAGCGTCGATCGCGCCCGCGTCGGGCCCGGCGGCACGCACGACTGCGCGAACCGGCCGCGCGCCGGCCGGAGTGGCGCCGGTCGATTCCCGAGCACCACCGAGCGCCAGCACGGCTCCGTTCACGTTCATCGAGTCGAGGCTGGACAACGCGGCACGCGCAGCCGATGCATCGCGCATCACAATGCCGGCAACCGCATCCCCGAGAGCCGCGTGCACCGCGGCCTCCCAACCGTCTTCGATGCGAACAAGATCGACGAGGGCGCCAACCACGCCGTCCACGTCCGCAAGATGCTGCAGTCCGGCGCGGCTGCGTGCGGTTTCGAGGGCCTCGCGCAGCACCTCGACGCGGGCGTTCCAGTGCGCCAGCGAAGCAGCCGCATTGGCACCGGATTGCGTGGCTGCATCGAGCGCGACTTCGGCAACAGCCCGACGTTCGGACTGGCCGCGCACCTCGTCTTCGATGCGCTTTGCCGCGCCTTCGGCGGATTCGTATTCGTTGCCGAGGCGCTCGATGTCGGCCGCCAGGCGCATCGCCCTGTCATCGAGTTGCGCGATGCGTGTTGCAACACGTTGTAATTCGGCACGGTCGCGTTCGTCGTTTGCGCGCAGGGTGCGCAATTCTCCGCGCACCTCGGCGGCGGCGCTCGCCGCAATCGCTGTCGTTATCTCAGGAACGTCGTCGTCGCTCGCGGTTTCTCGGCGTGCCGCGAAGTCTGCTTCATCGCGCTCGAGCGACCCGCGTTCGGGGTCGACGAGGGACAGTTCCGCGTTGATGGAGTCGAGTTCTTCGCGCAGCGCCGCCGCATCGACCTCGAGCGAGGCCATCACATCGGCGTCCATGAACTGACTACGGTCACGCTCCATCGAACGACGACGTTCAGCGAGAAGAGCCGCTAGGCCGCGCGCACGCTCGCGCAATTGCTCGACGCGCACCAACTGGTCGCTGACTCCGGTGTCCCCAAGCGCTGTCAGTTCGACCTCGGACGACAACACGAGGGTGTCAAGCCCGGAGAGGCGGACACGCAGCTCTTGCTCGGTGCGCACACCGTTGGCTTTGTCCCCGGCGAGTGACACGAGACGGGCGCGGGTCGAGGCGATCTCGCGACCCGCGAGGTAGATCTGGAGCGCCTTCAACTCGGTCACAAGATCGCCGTGCCGACGTGCCGCTTCCGCCTGACGTTCGAGGGGACGCAGCTGTCGGCGTACCTCGCGGATGAGGTCCTGGACACGAAGGAGGTTCGCCTCGGTGCTGTCGAGGCGCCGTTCTGCTTTCTCCTTGCGCTTGCGGTACTTCAACACGCCGGCTGCCTCTTCGATGATGGCACGACGGTCTTCAGGGCGCGCGTTCAATACGGCATCGATCTGGCCCTGGCTGACGATGACGTGCTGCTGACGACCGACACCCGCGTCGGACAACAGTTCCTGAACGTCGAGCAGTCGACATTCGACGCCGTTGATCGAATACTCGCTTTCGCCCGAACGGAAGAGCGTACGACCGACCGTGACCTCGGTGAATTCGATCGGCAAGAGGCCCGTGGAGTTGTCGAGCGTGAGCACCACCTCGGCACGACCGAGGGCGGGTCGCTTTTCGGTACCCGCGAAGATGACATCGTCCATCTTCTGACTGCGCACGGCGGAAGGTGCCTGCGCACCGAGGACCCACGCGATGGCGTCAACGACGTTCGACTTGCCCGACCCGTTGGGACCGACGACGACGGTAACCCCGGGTTCCAGTTCCATCACCGTGGTGTCGGCGAAGGATTTGAAGCCTTTCAGGGTCAGGGACTTGAGAAACACAACAATCCGAACTTACAAGATCGGGCAGATTTGGACCGACTTCCGCGGGCCCGTCAGCGTTGACAGACAGGGCAAAAATGGGTGGACCGACCCGCCCCGGTCACGCGGCGGATGATCCCCCGACCGCACGTGATGCATCTCTCCCCCTCCCGCGCGTACACGCGGTGCTCGGCCTGGAAGATGCCCTGACGTCCGAGTGCATCGACGTACTGCGTGTCGGAAAGGGTCGACCCGCCCGCCGCTACGGCTTCGCGGAGGACCTCGACGGTCATGCGGTGCAGCACCTTGAGTTGCGCGGTTGCCAGGGTGTCGACTCGGCGATCCCAGCGCATGTGTGCGCGGTGCATGATCTCGTCGGCGTAGATGTTGCCGATGCCGGCGATGACCGTCTGATCGAGGAGCACAGCCTTCAGGCCACGGCGACGACCTGCGACCGCGGAACGGAACGCCTCAAAACCGAACTCGTCAACGAGAGGATCGAGACCGAGACGACCGACTTCGGGGACGAGGTCGTCGTCGGGGTTGAACACCACTACCTCGCCGAACGTGCGGGGGTCGACGAATCTCAGTTCGGTCGGCTCGGCACCGCTGCGTTCAAGCAGCAGCGCAACGTGAGTGTGGGCCTCGCGGGGAGCATCCGGCGCCGCGAGCAACAGCCGCCCGCTCATGCGCAGGTGCACCATCATCGAGTTGCCGTTGGCAAGGTCGAAGAACAGGTACTTGCCGCGTCGATACGTCGTGGTGAAGGTTTCTCCGAGAAGGCCCGCGCGCACCACCTCCGGGCGCGTACGGCGCACGCTCCGCAACCGGCCGATGTCGACCCTGATCACACGTGATCCGACGATCGCGGTGTCGAGCGAACGTCGCACGGTTTCCACTTCGGGCAACTCGGGCATGTCGCGGCTCAGCCGTCGGTCGGCTCGGGCAAACGACCGAGGGCGCCCTCTGCCGCCACTTGCTCGGCGTTCTTTTTCGATGGCCCCGTGCCAACCGCTTCGACTTTGCCGACGATGACGCGTGCCGTGAACGTCTTTGCGTGGTCGGGTCCCTCGCTGTCGACGACGTAGCGGGGCGCCTGCAGACCCAGACGTGCGGCGCGTTCCTGAAGGACTGTCTTTGCATCAAGTTTGTCGATGTTGGGCAGCGCACGGTGCATCGCGGGTAGTAAAAGCTGCTTCACCTTTTCGTAGGCAACAGTCGGCCCCGCGTCGAGATAGATCGCGCCGATGACGGCCTCGAAGGCATCGGACAGGATCGACGTCTTTGTTCGTCCGCCCGCCGTATCTTCTCCACGGCCCAGCAACAGTGCGGGACCGAGGTTCACCTGACGCGCCAGCGACGCGAGAGCCTTCGCATTGACGACGCTCTTGCGCAGATCGGTCAGGCGACCTTCAGGAAGATCGCCGAACGTCGTGAATGCGATGTCGGCGACGATCCATCCGAGGACCGCATCGCCAAGAAATTCGAGACGCTCATTCGACTCGGGCGCTTCGACCTCGGCTTGCCACGAACGGTGCTGAAGGGCCCGTACGAGCAGTGTGGGATCGGCGAACTCGTGGTCGAACCCGACTGCCAGTCGGGTGAGTGCCTCAGGATCCGGATGAAACTCGACCATAGACGTAGTCGACGGCATCGCGCACCGTCTTTAGGTCCTGCAGGTCTTCGTCCTCGATACGGAATCCGGCGACGACGTCGGCGAGTTCTTCCTCGAGGGCCTCGACGAGCTCGATGAGCGCCAGCGAGTCGGCGTCGAGGTCATCGACGAACGACTGACCTTCGGAGATTGCGCTTGGATCGATTTCGAGAATCTCAGACAGTTGGTCGCGAACGATCGCAAAAATTCCGGCCCGATCGATTGATGCCATGTCTGTCTCCTGTGGTGTTGCGGTTGGGTGCTCGTCAGCGTCCGTCGTTGACGGACGTGTCCGAGATTAGACCGATTGCCGAGCGAATGGCCTCGACCATGCCTGAATCGACCATTTCTTTGGCGACTTTGATGCCGTTGAGCATCGCTCGAGCCGAGGACGATCCGTGCGAAATGATGCAGACGCCGTCGACGCCGAGCAGGATCGCACCACCGTAGGTGTCGGGGTCGAGTGACTCGTAGAGCGGCAACAGCGCCGGCAGCAACGCATCCGCGTGCACCTTGAGGTCGGGACTGGAACCGAACGCCGAGAACAGCGCCTTGACCACCGTCTTGAGGCTGCCTTCGAGCGTTTTTAGGACGACGTTCCCCGTGAAGCCGTCGGCGACGACCACATCGACGTCGGGCGTCATGATGTCACGGCCCTCGACGTTGCCGACGAAGTTGATGCCCGGCGCGACGGAGAGAAGTTCGTAGGCCTCCTTACGCAGCGTGTCACCCTTTCCGGGTTCCTCACCGATCGACAACAGCCCGACGCGCGGGTTTGCGATGCCGAAACGTCGCGCGGAGTAGATCGAACCCATCACCGCAAACTGCACCAGCCAGTCGGCCTGCACTTCGGCATTGGCCCCTGCGTCAAGGAGAACCGTCGGCGTGTGACCGGGTACCGGGATCGGGGTGGCGATGGCGGGACGGTTCACACCCTTCACACGACCCATGCGCAACAATGCCGAGGCCATGGTTGCGCCGGTGTTGCCTGCAGAAATCATCGCCGAGGCTTTGCCGTCGCGCACCGCTTCAGCCGCACGAACGAGGGTGGAGTCCTTCTTGCGCCGCACGCCACCCGCCGGGTCCTCGTCCATCGCGATGACCTCGTTGGCGCGAATCACGGCGAGTGACGAGATGTCGATCGACGTGAGCGAAGCGAGATTGTCGGGCCCGACAAGAACGCACGGAACGCCAGCAGCGGCCGCGTCAAGGGTCCCCTTCAGGATTTCATCGGGAGCTTTGTCGCCGCCGAGTGCGTCGACCGCAACAGGAAGATTCACGGAGCGAGATTAGGCGACTTCGACGGCGGTACGACCCTTGTACCAACCGCAACCGCCACACACCACGTGCGGCTTCTTCGCCGCGCCACAACGGGGGCACACGCTCCGCGATGGCAATTCCATGCGCATGTTCGCGGACTTGCGGCTGTGGGTCTTCGCCTTCGACTTCTTTTTCTTGGGTACAGCCACGATGGTCTCCGTTGGACGTCTTTCTCAGCCCCGAGAGGTTATCGGCACGACGGGAGTTTGCGCCCACCCGCGTTCAGCGGTCGTCGAGCCGCTCGCGCAGGGCATCGAGGCCGGCCCACCGGGGGTCCGAGGCGCCGACCGCGCAACCACATTCGGCCTCGCCGGGGTTCGATTTGTCGGCCCCACAGACTGGACACAGTCCGGGACAATCGGCGCTGCAGAGGGGTGCGTCAGGCAGCGACAACAGCAGATGCTCCCGAACCAACGGCGACAGAAGCAGTTGATCCCCCTCGAGTGGATAGGCATCGGGATCAGTGATCTCGCGCTGGTACAACTCACGGATCTCGACGGTGACGGTGTCACGCACCTCAGCGAGGCACCGTCGGCACGTGTCGCGGTACCGGGCCGACACCGTGCCGCGCACGACGATTCCGGAGTTCGTCGATTCGAGATGAAACGCGATGGGAACATCCTGGGTGACAATGCGACTGTCACCGAGTTCGAGCAGGTTGCTGTCGACGGCGACGTCGACGTCCTTCACGTTGCCGACGCGCCGCAGCACCTCGGCGACGTTGACGACGAGACCCGAAAGAGGAGATGTCACAACTACTCGCCGACGCTCAGAAGCGGTCTTGGTCGAAGAACCCCTGGATCTCGCCCGAGGGATCGGTCGGCTGCGGCTCGTCGGCGTCGGGTCGGTTGCCGATGGAAAGGCGTTGACGACCCGTGGCCACGGTCTTTATGAGACGGTCGAGCAGGATCTCGAAGCTGCCGAGTCGCTGGTCGAGGAAGTCTTCGGTCTCCATGCGCAGACGACGTGCGTCAGCCTCGGCGTTCTCGACGACCGTTCGCGCCCTGGATTCGGCGGCGCGCACGACTTCGGTGCGCTGCACCATGCGCTCGGCCTGGACGCGAGCGGCTTCGATGATTTCGTCGGCTTCGCGGCGCGCCTTGTTGACGAATTCCTGCTTCTCGCGCAGCATCCACCGTGCCTGGCGCAGTTCTTCGGGCATACGCACGAGGGCATCTTCGAGGATCTCGATGATCTCGTCGCGGTCGATGCGCGGCGTGCTCGAGAGCGGCATGTTCGGCGCCGACGCGATGATGTCGAGTGCGCGACGCACCAAGGCCTCGGCGTCACCCATCTGCGGCTCGACGGGTTGCTGCTCGAAGTCGTCGTAACCGTCGTCGTAGCTCATGAGAAGATCTCCTTCAGCGCCGCAGTGACGTTGCTCGGCACCATGGACGAAGGGTCGCCACCATACTGGGCGATCTCGCGCACGAAGCGGCTGCTCACCGACGACCGCTCGGGACTGCACGGAAGATAAACGGTGGGAACACCGGCAACGGCGAGGTTGGTGTGCGCCATTTGCTGTTCGATCTCGAAGTCACCCGAGTTGCGCAGACCCTTCACGATGAAGTCGACGTCGGCGGCCTTTGCGGCATCGACCGCAAGACCGGGAAACGCCTTGACCGAATACTTGCCCGCGCAGTGCCCGTCGGCGAGTGCACCGTCGATGAGGTGGATGCGCTGTTCGACGGTGAACACCCCGCCGTGCTTTTCGGGGTTGTGGAGAATGGCGATGACGACGTGGCCGAAGAGACGGGACGCCTGTTCGATCACGTCGACGTGACCTAGATGAATCGGGTCGAAACTGCCCGGATAGAGGACCTTCGTCATGCACCCACAACGGTACAACCGCACGTTCACGACCCGTCGGCATTCACCCCGTCACGGACGAAAAACCCAACCGTTGTGCGCCCGTAGTCACGCCGGCGGACTGCCTTCCAGCCCCGCGGCGCTTCATCGTGAACCGCAGCCCGCATTTCCGTCTCGATCACAAGCATGGCGGAAGGGTCGGCCGACTCGACCACAGAAAAAATCTCGTCCCAGTGCGGGAATACGTACGGCGGATCGGCGAGAACCAGTGTTGCGTCGACGACTTCCTCGCGAAGGCGCAACGCACCGGCCGAAGCGATGTCGCGGACGATGTCGAGAGGGACGACCCGGGACAAGTCCCCGATACCGAGCGAGTCGATGTTTCCCGAAAGCACACCGAGAGCTCGACGATCATTTTCCACGAAAGTGCACCGTGCCGCGCCGCGCGACAGTGCCTCGATGCCGAGTGCACCGGAACCTGCGAAGAGGTCGACGACCACGGCACCATCGATTGCATCGATGCTGCCGAGCGCGTTGAAGACCGCTTCGCGGACCTTGTCGGTAGTCGGACGGGTTGCGTTGCCTTCAGGGCCCTCGATGCGGCGCCCCCGCAAGTCGCCTGCCACCACACGCATGGAAGCAGTCTGTCAGGCAATAATCGGTCCGTGCAGCAACCACCATCCGAGAGCATCTGCGTCGACTGCGGCGGCGTTGCGCACCTTCTCACTCGCCCGCGCGAGGATGGCACCTGGTTGGTCGGGGACATCGTCACCTATCGCTGCAGGGACTGCCGCGACAGATGGGACATCATTCTTGAGAGCGACGACGTCGAATCCCCCGACGACTGATTTCCGTCGGCTCAATTCCGAACAACGAAGTCTTCGCGCCCGGGATCCTCGATGAAGAGTTGCACCTCATCGCGAATGTGGGGATGGGCGGCGAGGCTCGTATCGTCGCCGACAATGCCGATCGCGACCTCGCGGGCCGCCTCAATGAGATCACGATCGGTCTTCAACGATGCGAGTTTGAGATCGTCGCTGCCACCACTCTGTCGCTTGTCCATGATCGTGCCCTCACCGCGCAGCTGAAGGTCGATCTCGGCAAGGTCGAAGCCATCGGTCGACGCGACAAGCGCTTCGATACGTGGCTTCATTTCGGCGATCAGTTCGTCGTCGGACAACCGCGTCACGAGCCAGCAGGTCGATGCCTTGTCTCCACGACCGACGCGTCCACGCAACTGATGCAACTGTGCGATACCGAATCGATCGGCGTCGAGGATCACCATCTGCGTCGCGTTGGGGACGTCGACACCAACTTCGATGACGGTGGTTGCGACGAGAACGTCGAGGTCGGCCCGGCGGAAAGACCCCATCACGACGTCCTTTTCGGTCGACTTCATGCGGCCGTGCATGAGTCCGATACGCAGACCTGCCAGTTCACCGTCGCAGAGGTCGGTGAACGTCGCCTCTGCCGAGGCAGCCTCGAGCTTCTCGCTGTCTTCGACGAGAGGGCACACCACGTACACCTGGTCTCCCCGGCCGACTGTCTCGCGAACCGCGGCCCACATCGCACTCGTTTCCGCCTCGCCCGCGACCGCATGCGTGACGATCGGGGTACGACCCGGTGGCATTTCATCGAGCACGCTGACATCGAGGTCGCCAAAGATCGTCAACGCCGCCGTGCGCGGGATGGGTGTCGCGGTCATCACCAACGTGTCGGGGCGGATCTCCGACATTTCACGCAATCTTGCCCGCTGCTCGACCCCGAAACGGTGCTGTTCGTCGACGACCACAGCGCCGAGCGACTTGAACTCGATCCCCTTCTGGATGAGGGCGTGGGTTCCGATGGCGATGTCGATGGAGCCGTCGGCCAGACCTGCAACGACGCGTCGACGCTGTTCACCCGTGATGCGGTTCGTCAACAGTTCCACCCGCACCGGTCGGTCGCCGAAGAGATTGTCGGGGTCGGAGACCACGAGACCATCGAGTAGACGCGTCACACCAGCGAAATGCTGCTCGGCGAGTACTTCGGTTGGGGCCATCAACGCACCCTGGTAGCCGCCTTCGACCGCAGTCAGCAGCGTCGCAACCGCGACAACGGTCTTTCCACTGCCGACGTCACCCTGAAGAAGCCGGTTCATCGGCACGGTTCTCGACATGTCCGTGGAGACTTCATCGATGACGCGGCGCTGCGCGGATGTCAATGGGAACGAAAGGTTTTCGATGAATTGGTTCACGAAAACACTGCGTGTCGAGTGTGCAATGCCGCGTGCGGACTGTTCGATGCGCTTCTTTTCCCGCACCAGATAGGTCTGCACGCGCAACAGTTCGTCGAAAGCAAGGCGTCGTCGCGCGCTCTCCACCTCGTCCATCGAGGACGGCAAGTGGATCGACTTCATCGCTTCGAAGCGCGGCACGAGGTTGTACTTGCGACGTACGCCATCGGGCACCGGATCGTCGACGCCGCGCGGAGCACATTTACGCAGTGCGGTTTCGACCCACTTCGCCATCTCCCACGTCTTGACGCCGTTGTCGCCGCTCTGGGGGTAGATGGGCACGATGCGGCCCGTACGGTCACCGATCAGATCGACGATGGGGTTGGTCATTTGCAACGCACCCCGGTACGTGTCGGGCTTGCCCCACACCGAAATCGTGAGACCGGCGTACAACTGTCGACTGCGCCACGGTTGGTTGAAGAACGTGAGGGTGAATTTGCCCGTGTCGTCGCCCACGCGGGCGGAGACCATCGATCGTCCGTTGCGCGTGGATCGCTTGTCGACCGACAGCACGTCGACGACGACCAGCGCCGATGCGCCGGCGGCAAGGTCGCACACGCGACACTCTTGCGTGCGGTCCACCCATCGGCGGGGGTAGTACATGAGGAGATCGAGGACGCTGTCGACTTCCAACGCGTGGAGGTCCGCCAGTCTCTTTTCGCCGATGCCCTTGAAACCCTCGAAGTCCTTCGCCTGCAATTCGGCAAGCGTCAAGGGACCCGTGCCGGTTTCTTCGGCGGGTTCGGTTTTCCTACTCGACACCGAACAAGTATGGGTACAGCGGCTGGCCACCGTGGTGGACCTCGACCGTGATGCCGGGGTGATGCTCGGCCATCCACGCCGACAGTTCGGCCGTCATTGCGGGGGTCGCATCGGCCCCCGCAAGCACAGTCAGAATCTCGCGTTCGGGCGAAATGAGGTGGTCGAGCAGATGGGTCGTGGCGGCGCGCCAGGTTCCGCCGATCGCCACGATGCCGTCGCCGCGAACGATGCCGATCCAGTCACCGGTTGTGATGGACCCTGCATCGCTGTCGGTGTCGCGGACTGCCTGCGTGATTTCACCCGTCGCCACGCTTGCCGCAGCAGCACTCATTTCGCGCGCGTTCTGCTCGGCCGACGCCTCGGGGTCGTACAGCACGAGCGAGGCAAGCGCTTCGGGCATCGAACATGAGGGTACGACGCGCACGTCCTTTTTCGTCAGTTCTCCGACCTGGTTCGCCACCGGAATGATGTTCTTGTTGTTCGGCAGCAGAACAATCTGGTTTGCGTTCATGCGCTCGACGGCATCGAGAAGTTCAGCCGTCGAAGGATTCAACGATTGCCCGCCGGACACGACACCATGGACTCCGAGTTGGCCGAACAGTTCGGCGATGCCATCACCACTCGCGACTGCAACCACGGCGCACGTCACGGGCGGCAGAGAGGTCGAGTGCTGACCACCATGCCCAACGCGCGCCGGATGCACCACGTCTCCCGCGTCGACCCCGAGTTCGGCTTCCCGCTTCGCGTGTTCGTCGGCGACCTCCTCGAACAGGTCGGTAACGCGAATCGCGTGCGGACGCCCCCCGAGTTCGAGAGGCGCCTCGATTGCGGCACCGATGTCGTTCGTGTGGATGTGGCAGTTGTAGAGCCCGTCACCACCGACAACGACGATCGAATCACCGATACGTCCCCACGCTTCCATGAATGTCCGGTGCTGGGTGTCGGCAAGGTCGAGGAGGAACATCACCTCGTAACGCAGTTCGCTGACATCGACTCCTTCGTCGGACGAGCGGTGCGCGACCAATTCCAGCGCATCGAGGTCGGGCCCGGCCGACTCGTCAGGTTCGGGTAGTGCGACTCCTGCCACGACGTGGAGCAACGCATCGAGCAAAAGGAGATACCCCGCTCCGCCCGCATCGACGACCCCCGCCTGTTTAAGGACGGGAAGCATCTCGGGCGTGCGTCGCAACGCGTCGCCGCCGGCTTCGCGCGCGGCGAGAAGAACGGCCGTGAGGTCGTCACCCGAAGCTGCGCCTGCGGCCGCTGCATCGGCGGATTCGCGAACGACGGTGAGAATGGTTCCTTCGACCGGCTTCAAGACCGCTTCGTACGCCGACTTCGATGCCGCAGACAGTCCGTCGGCCAGCTTCGGCGCGGTCACACCCACGGCGTCCGATGGGGCAAACGTTGCGGCAAGACCGCGCAAGACCTGCGAGAGAATCACGCCGCTGTTTCCGCGCGCACCCATCAACGCACCATGGCTGATGCCGCCGCACACGGTTTCGAAGGACAGACCAGATTTGGCAACGCGGTCATCCACCTCGGCGACGACCGCATCCAGGGTGCGAGCCATGTTCGTTCCGGTGTCACCATCGGGCACCGGGTAGACGTTCAGACGGTTGATCGCGGATTGATGTCGGCGGATCGTGTCTCGGAACGTGGCGATGACATCGCGGATTTGCACGGCAGAGAGCTGGTCAAGGCCGGGCACGGGTCAAATCGTAATGATTCAACAGGGCATGGGCGTTCCCCACCCTGAATCGGTACGGACAACGCAGGGAATCGGGTCCCCGCTGGTTGGGCCTCGGAAGGAGCGCTGTTAGCCTTGACTCTCATGTCGGCTAAGTGTCAGGTATGCGGTAAGGGCCCCTCGTGGGGCATGTCGGTGTCGCACTCGCACGTGCGCACCAAGCGCCGCTGGAACCCGAACATCCAGCGCGTCCGCGCTCTCGTCGGCGGGGCACCCAAGCGTCTTTACGTGTGCACTGGCTGCATCAAGTCCGGCAAGGTAGTCAAGGCCGGCCGCTAGTCCGCCGCGACCGAAGTCTGCGAGACTGGACCGCATGCAAGGGATCATCAAGGCCTACGACCCGGGATCGGGCGACGGCATTGTCATCAGTGACAAAGATCTCAGCGAGTTCAACCTGGCCCCCGATGCGCTCGAGGGATCGATTTTCCGCATGTTGCGACAGGGCCAGCGCGTGGTTTTCACCCTTGATTCAGAGGGTCGGGCAACGCGTCTGAGCCTCGGTTCCGAATCCGACATGGGCACCCCCGGTTTCTGACCGGTTCACCCGAAGTTCTCGCTGCAGCCCCTCAGGGTTTATCGTTTTCTCACCGAGTTTTTCCGTGAGTTTTTTCGTCGGAAAACATCGTCATCCCCCGATCGAAAATCCCCGCCAAGGAGGACGCGTGAGCGCCACCACCAAGAACGCCAAACTGCAGCAGTGGGTCAAGGACTGGGCTGCGGTTCTCGAGCCGAGTGACATCTATTGGTGTGACGGCAGCGCGCAAGAGTACGACCGTTTGTGTCAACTGCTCGTCGATGCGGGAACCTTCACGAAACTCGACGAAGCGAAGCGTCCGAACAGTTACTGGGCACATTCCGACCCGGGCGACGTCGCGCGCGTCGAGGACCGCACGTTCATCTGCTCGAACGACGCAGCCGACGCCGGGCCGAACAACAACTGGCGCAATCCCGACGAGATGCGTGAAGAGTTGACGTCGCTGTACAAGGGCGCGATGAAGGGTCGCACGATGTATGTCGTGCCGTTCTCGATGGGACCGCTGGGATCGCCCATCGCCCACATCGGCGTGCAGCTCACCGACTCGGCCTACGTGGCGGTCAGTATGCGCATCATGACCCGCATGGGTCAGGGCGCACTCGACGTCCTCGGCGACAGCCAGTGGGTTCCCTGCGTTCACTCGGTCGGTGCCCCCCTCGCAGCGGGTCAAGCCGACGTCGCCTGGCCGTGCAACCCCGACAACAAGTACATCGTCCACTTCCCTGAGACGCGCGAGATCTGGAGCTACGGCTCGGGGTACGGCGGCAATGCATTGCTCGGCAAGAAGTGTTTCGCGCTGCGCATCGCGTCGGTGATGGC
>SXZT01000131.1 GCA_005787785.1 Actinomycetota bacterium | reverse complement strand
TCGCGCCGCCGATGAATGGGGGCAGCACGATGCAGCCCGGCCAACAGGGTATGAAGCCGCCGACGGGTGGCAACACGATGCAGCCCGGCCAGCCGGGAACGATGCAACCGGGCATGCAACCGCCGACCCCCGGCAAGGGCTGACGCGACAGCCGCACAACACGTCGAGAAATGGAAGAAGCCCGGCCTTGCGGCCGGGCTTCTTTTTTGTTCCGTAGTAACGAAGAGAGAGAGGAGCGAACTAGCGCTTGCCCTTCTTGGCCGGGGCCTTCTTCGCTGCGGGCTTCTTTGCTGCGGCCTTCTTTGCCGGAGCGGGAGCTGCCTTGCGCACCGTGTTCAACTTCGGAGCGGGGGACACGCCGAGAGCGATGTCCTTGAAGCCCTTGAGTGCGGTGATCTTGGCAACGGTCTTTGCCTTGACCTTGATCTGCTCGCCGGTCGCTGGGTTGCGAGCCATGCGGGCGGGACGCTTGATCTTGGCGAACTTTGCGAAGCCGGAGATGTTCACGATTTCACCCTTCGCGACATTCGCGAGGATGACGTCGATCGTTCCTTCGACAACTTTGGCCGCCGTCTTGTTGTCGACGTCGGCGTGGATGGCTACTGCTTGGATGAGGTCACGCTTCTTCATGGACCCGAAACTATTAGATGCCGACGGGAAAGTGGGTGATACCCACGGGCAAAAAACCCGATTTTTTCGGGTCGTTCGTCGGGTGGGTCAGCGACCCTTCCACTGGGGTGGGCGCTTGTCGGCGAATGCCTTGGGACCCTCCACGAAGTCCTCGCTGTGCTGGAGGCGACGGACCGACTCGTAGGTGGCCTCCATCGACTCGCGCAACGAGCCAGTGGACAGGCTGCGATAGACGACGTCCTTGCTGGCCCTCACCGACAGGGGTGAGCAGGCAAGGATCTGGTCGACCCATTCCCCGGTGCGCTGCATCAACTCGTCGTGGGGGACCACCGCGGTCACGAAACCCAGTTCGTATCCCTCTTGGGCCGAGACGTGGCGACCGGTGAGGATCATGCCGAGTGCCCGTTTCGGGCCGATGTGGCGGGGCAGCCGGTTGAGTCCGCCGGCCAGCGCGGCAAGGCCGACCTTGGGTTCGGGCAGGGCAAAGACCGCCTTGTCGGAGGCGATGATCAGGTCGCAGGCGAGGGCGATTTCGACGCCGCCACCCCTCGCCACCCCGTTCACCGCGGCGACGACGGGCTTCACCATGTCCCAACGCGACGTGAGTCCCCCGAACCCACGGGGCATCGGGTCACGCTTGCCGCCCTCGGCCTGGTAGCGCAGGTCGTTGCCGGCGCAAAAGCCACGCCCCTCGCCGGTAATCACGGCGACCCACATGTCATCGTCAGATTCGAAGTCGTCGAAAACATGGCCGAGTTCGATATTCGCCGGCGGATGCATCGCGTTCAATCGATCGGGACGGTTCAGGCGAACCGTCATCACGTGGTTATTTTTCTCGACGAGGCAGTACTGGGTCTCCATGCCCCGATTCTTGCCGCTCGCGAAGCGGCCGCGGGCAACGGTCGTCAGTACTGGCCGTAGACGGTGATCGAACCGGGTTGGCCGTAAGGAATCTTGATCGGCTTGATCGACGTACCGTCGCTGAAGCGCAGCGTGATGAGGACCTGGGTCGTTCCTTGGCTGGCACCCATGGCAGCGAAGTAAAGGGTTTGCTGCGGACCGCCGCTGCCACCCAATTGGCCGGAGAGCGACCGTGTGTCGTTCCACCATTGGTACGTGTACGACGTGATCGCCTTGCATGCTGTGAGTGCGGACCAGGCGATGGTGAGTGGACAATTGGGTGTGGTTGTCGTCGTGGGTGTCGGTGGTCGAGTGAACCTGGCCACCGTCGTCGCGCCTGCACTACCGAACGGGACAAAGACTTCGCTGAGCTCGGCACCGTTGGTGAAGTTGATGCTGATGCGGAGTCGGGTGGCGGTCGGGTAGTAGGTGGAGGTGATCCTGAGGCTCGAGGTGGGCATGCTGAGGGATTTACTCAACATGCCCGAAAGCGACTCGGTGTTGTCGAAATAGACATATTCATACGACTGAACCGCAGAACACAGTTTCAGGTAGGTGCCGTCGTAGGTGATGCGACAGTCGTTCGGTCCGAGCGTGGTCGTCGGTGCGACCGTCGTCGTCGTCGGCCGGACGGTCGTTGTGGTCTTCGGAATGGTTGTCGTCGTTGTCGAGGTTGTTGTGGTCGTCCGCGGGAGAGTCGTCGTTGTCGAAGTTGTTGTCGTCGTCGGCGGCGGGATGCGCACCAAGGCGGTGGTGACTGAGTTGGTCGACAGCGGAATCGTCACTTCCGGGAGTCGCCGTGCGCCGGCGAGCGCGATCCTCAACAAGATTGCATTCGGTTTTGTCGAGGTGAACCCAGGTAAACGGCTCAGGGTCGCGACGTCTTCAATGAGTCGAGTGCGATCCGAGAATACCCATGTGCTTCCGAAGACCGACATCGGCGTCGATCCCGACATGTATCGGTAGACGATCGACGTCATCGTGTCGCAGGCCGAGACGGTAATTGCCGTCAAGGTGGCCCACGAAACACGGGTCGGTTCGACCGAGATGCGGCAGTCGTTCGGGTTGATGGTCGTTGTCGTCTGCGGAACCGTGGTGGTGGTTGTCGAAGTCGTCGATGTTGTTGTGCTTGTCGTCGTTGTCGTCGTCGATGTTGTTGTGGTCGGCGGAGTTTGAACAATGATCAACGGATTGGTAGATGGCCACGGTGTCGCAAGTTGGTGGCGGGCCAACCATGCGACGCATCCCGGTATCTCCTCATAGACGCAACCCTCTTCGTCCTCGACCGAGTCGCGGGGTTCCTGGAGGTTGCCGAAGACACCGCCGACGTATGCCCTGCCGTTGGGGAGCAGAGCAATCGAACGCACAAGATCGGGTCCGTTGCCCCCGAATCGTTCGAAGCCGATCCATGCACCGTCCCGACTCAGACTGACCAGGCCGATGTCGAGCGAGTCATTCGACTGCGGTTCGACGAAGTTCTGGGGCAAAGTGATTCCGCCGAATGAGATGTTCTTGGCCCGTCCCTCGTAGTTGATACCGGCGACGATGCCCCGCGACGAGTCGACGTCGATCGCGTATCCCTCGTCGAAACCTGAGCCCCCGATAACGGATGTCCATTCGAGGGCACCGCTCGGCGCGAACTTCACGACGTAGGCGTCGTAGTCGTCATCGAACGGGCGCGAGTCGTTGATGGTGCCGAAGTCGTTCTTCACTTCGAATGATGTCTGCGCGCGGCCGGTGACGTAAACGTTTCCTGGCTCATCGGTCGCGATGCCGCGCACGAAGACCGATTGGGGACTCGCGATGCGATTCGCCCACTTGAACTTCCCATCAGGGCCGAGTTGGAGAACGAAACCGTCGTAGGCGTCGCCCATCGACCTGACGATCGTCGCCCCGCTCGTGGGGAACTCGACGTCGCCGTCAGAGTGGCCGGCGACGTAGACGTCACCGGACTGGCTGACGGCGAGTGCGCGAGCCCACGTACCGTCACTTCCGTTTGTTCTCGTGCCGAAGTTGTACGACCAGAGGTACTCGCCACCTTGCCTCAAGGTGACGACGAACCCGTCGGGCGCGCCGATGGCTGTTCGTTCGGCGGTCGCCTGTGTCGATGGATCGAAGTCGACTCTTCCAGTGAGGTAACCAGCGATCGTGACGTTGCCGTTGGGCCAGACCTCGATGTCGCGTGCGTGCGCTGATCCGTTCGGCCCGGTAAAGACGCCGCTCCACAGTCGGCGACCGAGCGAATCGAGACGGACGACGAACGCCGAGCGCGAGCCGGCGCTTGAATGCAACGCCTGACCTTCGTTCGGATCGAGGTCGATTGTCCCGCCGAACCGGCCGACGAGCCACACACCGGTGTTGCCGTCGGCTTCGACGAGGCCACCGTATTCGATGTACTTGGCGTTGAAGGACTTCGCCCATTCCAGTCCGCCGTTTTTGTCGTACTTGCACAGGAAGGCGGCTTCGGCACCTGTTGGGGCCGAGAGGATCGTTTCGTACGTGCCGCAACCGTAGGTTCCTCTAAAGAAACCGGTCGCGTAGAGGTCGCCGTTCGGGGCCGCCGAAACTGTCGTGACTTCGGCGCCGAGGTCGCTGCCGACTTTGAGATCCGGCCAGTTCCTCAAGACGATCGGCGTCTCAGTGGTCGTCGTCGCGAGTGCGGTGGTCGTGGTTTCGGGGACTGTGGTTTCGGGAACTGTGGTTTCGGGGACTGTCGTTGCGGGAGCGGTCGTTTCGGGAACTGTCGTCTCAACAACGGTCGTCGCCGGTGCAGTGGTCGGGGGAACTGTCGGGGGCGGTGTCGTCGTTGGTGGTGCGGTGGCCTGGACGATCGCGCGTACCGGGCGCACGTAATACACCGATGCGCGCTCGTCGGAATTCTCTGTTCCGTCGACGAAAGACATGTAGCGGGCAGCGGCGGGATCGGTGGCGTCAGCCGTCGAGGACCAGTAGTCGCCTTCTGCAAGAACAGTGGTGCAGTTGCCGTCGTCTCCGCAGTCGAACTTGTCGCGGTGCTTGTAGAGCGACTTCAGTTCGCTGATGGACGGCAGGTACCAGTCGGTCGCGCCCGCGTAGGCAAAGGACTCAGCGAGTTTCGCCGCGGTGACGGGCGCGGGGTCGTTGCAGCCGGCGACCGTCGCCGAGTCGGTTGCACCGGTTCCCTCGCCGGTCGTCGTGATGAGCGCGGACGTGCCGCAACCCCATGATGCGACGCCGTTGACGGGAGCGGCTTCGAGAAGCGCGCCACCATCGGCCGGGGTCGAGAAGATGATGCCGCCACCCGGGCCGATGTCGCCGATGTCGCAAGGGCCACCCTGCGCACAGGTGAGACCGCCGTCGACGTTGCGGTCGCGCCCGGAGGACTCGTCGCCGCAGCCGGTTATGCCGACCGTGAGCGCGAACGCGGCGAGAAGCGGAAGTGAGCGCCGAAGTTTCACGAGAAGCTCCGAATCGCGCGGATGAATGCACCCGATGTGCGGTCGAGTTCCGTGACCGCCCCTGCGAGTGAACCCTGAGTCGTGAAATTCACCGTCAACGGTTGCTTGCCTTGCTCGACAGTCGACGACCAGTAGACACCGGTGCCGAAACTTGTCGCGCACTTGGTCTTGCACGAGGCTTTGTCGCGCATCGCGTAGAGCGCGCGGAGTTCGTTGATCGAGGGCAGGACCCAGTCCTTCAAGCCGCCGTATTCCATCGACGCGGCGAGCGTCGGGGCAGTGACGCCGCCTACGTCAAAGGGTGCGTACCAGGTGACCGGTGCCGCCTCGAAGTACTTGCCCGTGAGGTTGCCTTCGGACGATGGCGTGAGGAAGACGATGCCGCCGCCGGGTCCGGTGTCGCCGACCCTCAGTGTGGGGGCCGGCGCAGGAACCGTCGTGTTGGGGCTGGTGGTGTTCGGCGCGATGATGTTGGGTGCGCTCGACGGTGCCGCGCTGGTCGGCGTCGGTGATGTAGTGGTCGGTGATGTAGTGGTCGGATTGTCGCCCGTGGACTGCGGCTTCACATCCCAGCGCAGATCGAAGGCACCGAAGCTCCCGCGGTAGCACCCGGTCGCAACGATGCTGTACGTCACACCGTTGACGGCGTCGAATGTTTGCGTGCGCCAGTCGGGCGACGTGACTGTCGGGACGCGTTCGAGGGTCTCGAACGTGGTCCCGCTGTAGAGCACGAGTCCACCGGCACGCCACGGATTCTGAGGTGTGTGGGTGATCGACGCCTTGCCAGACTTCGGCACCGACCATCGATGCCAGACAGAGACATCGGCTTCGTTTTCACAACTCGTGTGTTTCGGCTCACCGATTTCGAGCGATGCGCCCAGCGTCGTGCTGCGGATGGTTCCGGTCTCACCGCTCAGGATCGTGGCATCGGCGATGTTGTCGTTCGCGGGACGCGCTGCGGCGAGAACCGGCAGATCGAACGTGT
>SXZT01000130.1 GCA_005787785.1 Actinomycetota bacterium | reverse complement strand
GGAATCGACAAGGGCCATCCGCAGTTCGAGGGCCCGTACTTCCAGTCCGACAATGCGGCAGCGCACGTCGAGGCGGCGATGCGCCTGTACGCCGAGGGCAAGGCCTATTTCTGCGACCTCACACCCGACCAGGTGCAGGAGCGGGCAAAGGCGTCGGGCAAGCCCGGCTACGACGGATTCAGCCGCGACCGCGGCCTGGAACCTGGCCCGGGTCGTGTCCTGCGGTTCTGTGTTCCCGAGGGTGAGACCGTCGTTCACGACCTCGTGCGCGGCGAGGTGCGTTTCGACAACGCCACGATCGAGGATTTCGTGCTGTTGCGCGGCAACGGGTCGCCGATGTTCCTTCTGGCCAACGTCGTCGACGACCAGATCATGCGCATCACCCACGTGGTGCGGGCAGAAGAGCACCTGCCGAACACGCCGAAGCAGCAGATGTTGTGGCATGCGCTGGGTGCGGCAGCGCCTACCTGGGCCCACGTGCCCGTGCTCGTGAACGAACAGCGCAAGAAGCTCTCGAAGCGGCGGGACAAGGTGGCCGTCGAGCAGTACCGCGAAGAAGGGATCCTCGCCGAGGCGATGGTGAACTACCTCATGACGCTTGGTTGGGCACCCCAGGGTGACACCGAGATCGTTCCGTGGCAGCGCATCGTCGACGAGTTCCGCCTCGAAGACGTGAACCATTCACCCGCGTTCTTCGACATCCAAAAACTGCTCGCCTTCAACGGCGAATACATCAGGGCACTGCCGGTCGACGAGTTCGTCGCGGCGTGCCAACCCGTGCTCGCGGGCTCGAACGTGCCGTGGCCCCTCGAGAAGTTCGATGCGGACAAGTTCTCCGCGATGGCTGAGCTGGTCCAGACGCGCGTCCAGGTGCTGGCCGACGTGCCGTCGATGGTCGATTTTCTCTTTCTTGACGAACCCGTCATCGACGATGCCGCATGGACGAAGGCAACCAAAGACTCGTGGGCTCGCGATGTGCTCGTCGAAATGACAGCCGCGTGCGAATCGTGCGGTGACTGGATCGCCGCAAACCTGAAGACCGTGCTCGAGACCATCACCGAATCGCGCGAACTGAAACTCGGCAAGACACAGGCACCCGTGCGTGTCGCGGTCACCGGTCGTTCGGTTGGTCCGCCGCTCTTCGAGTCGCTCGAGGTGTTGGGTCGCGAAACCACTCTCGGTCGTCTGCGCGCGGCGATCGCCCGCCTCTGATCGGCCGATGTCGGTGATCCGCAAATCCGTGCGGTTCGTCGCCCTGGTTGTCGCCGTGCTCGGCGTCTACCTCGCGCTCACCACTTTCGAGGTGTGGCGTGTGGGGCGCTCCTCGTCGACGACGAAGGTCGACGCGGTCGTCGTGATGGGTGCCGCCCAATACGACGGAAGGCCCTCGCGGCAGCTGGCTGCGCGCCTCGACCACGTCGTCGAACTGTGGGAACTCGGCATCGCGCCACGCGTGATCGTCACCGGGGGAAATCAACCGGGCGACAGGTTCACCGAAGCATCCGCATCGAAGGACTATCTCGTCGAGCGCGGCGTGCCCGAAGCGGTGATCGCAGAGGAATCGAAGTCGCATTCGACGTGGGAGGCATTCGCGAATCTCCGCTCCCTCGTCGACGATTCCGTGGTCGATGCCGATACGCAGTCGATCGTCGTCGTCACCGATCCGTTCCATTCGTTGCGTTCGCGGCTCATCGCCGAAGAGAGTGGTTTCGATGCAGCAACATCGGCCACGTCGACGAGTCCCGTCGACGGAAAGTCGGCGATCGCGAAGCACGTGAAGGAAGGCATCGGGGTCGCGATCGGCAGAATCATCGGCTTTCGGTGGCTGTGGAAGGTGACGGGGTAGAGGGTTAGACTTCATGCACCCGTGGGGCTTTGCCCCCGATGGGGAGTGGTGTAACTGGCAACACAGCAGATTCTGGTTCTGTTATTCAGGGTTCGATTCCTTGCTCCCCAGCGATTATGACGATTTCTCGCAAGCCGGCTCCGCGCCGCGTGAACGACCGGCCCAGGCGCGAGTCATCGACGCGTGATGCCCTGCTCGAGGCGACCGTCGAGCAATTGAACGAGGCCGGCGAATCCGAAATCCGTCTCGAAAACATCCTCGCAGCGGCTGATTGCTCGCCGAGTTCGCTGTACCACCACTTCGGCTACCTCCGCGGCTTGCTCGATGACGCTCAGATCGTGCGATTCTCGCAAACGCTCATGGAACGGACCGCCACGTTCAACGAAGCGATTCAAGAGATCAAAACCCGTGACGAGCTGATCGAGGTCTGTACAACGCGAATCGGCGAACTGGTGAGCGACGTCGACGGCCCACTTGCGCGCAGCCGCCGTGTCGATGCTCTGGGTAGCACTTACATGCGCCCCGACTTCGCAAAGCGCATGGGTGAGGTGCAGGTCGAGAGTTGCAAACAGCTTGCAGCCGCCCTGAGGGTTCCCCAGCTTCGCGGTTTCATCGATGAATCCGTCGATCTCTACGCGGTGTCGCACTGGGTGCAGGGGCTCTTCTTCAGT
>SXZT01000129.1 GCA_005787785.1 Actinomycetota bacterium | reverse complement strand
GGCGATGCTGCAGGACATGGCAGTTCTCACCGGTGGCCAGGTCATCAGCGAAGAAGTGGGCCTGCAACTCGAGAACGTCACGCTCGACCTGCTTGGTCGCGCCAAGCGCGTCATCATTACGAAGGACAACACGACGATCGTCGACGGTGCAGGCTCGAAGGACGACGTGAACGCACGCATCGGCCAGATCAAGACCGAAATCGACAACACCGACTCCGACTGGGACCGCGAAAAACTCCAGGAGCGTCTCGCCAAGTTGGCGGGCGGTGTCGCCGGCAGCAAGGTCGGTGCAGCAACCGAGGTCGAACTGAAGGAAAAGAAGCACCGCATCGAAGATGCCGTCTCGGCGACCCGCGCGGCAATCGAGGAAGGCGTTGTCGCTGGTGGCGGCACCGCTCTCGTGCGTGCGCGTCCGGCCGTTGCCAAGGTCGTCGAGTCGCTCACGGGTGACGAGGCAACCGGTGCACGCACCGTCTATGAGTCGCTCGTCGCCCCGGCGCGCAACATCGCCGACAATGCGGGCCTCGAAGGCGCGGTTGTCGTGCAGCGCGTAGAAAGCGAAAAGGGTGCGATTGGCCTGAACGCGGCAACCGGCGAGTTCACCGATCTCATCAAGGCCGGCATCCTCGACCCGGCAAAGGTCACGCGCGCGGCGCTGCAGAACGCAGCATCGATCGCGGCCCTCGTGCTGACGACCGAGTGCCTGGTGGCCGACAAGCCCGAGAAGAACTCGCCCGGAGCAGGCGGTGGCATGCCCGGCGGGATGCCCGGAATGGGGATGATGTAGTCGGCACCATTCCCTGGCTGCACGTCATGGGGATGATGTAATCGTCCATTCTTTCTCGTGAAAGATCGGAGGGCCCGGGCGAAAGCCCGGGCCCTTTCGTTGTCAGCACGTACTGTCGGCACATGTCGACAAAGTCCCCGCGCCTCGGAGTGTTTCACCAGGCAGGCGACTACGTGGTTGCTGCGCTGCTGTTGTTGTCGCTCTCTCGCGCCGATGTGCCGGCGTGGCCGCTTGCAATCGGTGCGGTCGGTCTCGTCAATGCCGCCATGACGCGGGGACCGCTTGCGGCATATCGGCGCATTCCGCTGCCGCTGCACGGCGCGATCGATGTGATGCTCGTCGTCGTGTGTATCGCAGGGGCCATCACGGTGCGCAGCAACAGGACCGATGCGCTCGTGCTGGTCTCGGCGGCGGTTCTTCACGGAACCAACGTGTGGCTTTCCCGCGCTGTTGAACGTGCGAAGGAATGACGCTCTCGGTACCCTTGCCCGCATGGCCTTTGACCGTCCCGCACCCGATCTGACGAAATTGCTATCCGCGTGGGAGCAGTGGGAAAAGGGAGACGAGATGCCTGGTAAGGCACTTGCCAACATGAAGACGGCAGGCCTGGCGGAGATCCTGCGTGAACTGCGTGACTCGGGCTGGAAGCCGTCGGCCTAGCCAACAACATGCCAAAGCGACCGGGGGGTAGCCAACGCATCCCGCGGCCCGCCGACTGGAAGCCCGGTGGTCCGGCGCCTTGGCTGGTCGCGGATCTTTCTGCCCTTCGTTCCTTTGACACCGTGGTGTCGCGGTTGTCGGCACACAGTGCCCGCTCGATCGACACCGAGGCCGCTCAACAGGCCCGGCCGAGTGCGGTGCTCGTCACCTTGCACCCGGGTACCGACGGAGTCGAGGTGGTCCTCACCAAGCGAGCGTCGCATCTCAAGAACCACAGGGGAGAGATTGCCTTCCCTGGTGGTCGGGTCGAAGCCGATGAAAGCATCCGTGAGGCTGCCCTCCGTGAGGCCGTCGAAGAAGTTGCGATGCCGTCGCACGACGTGTCCGTCGTTGGCGAGCTCGATCACATCCTCACCATCGTGAGTTCCAGCTACATCGTCCCGATCGTCGGCACCCTTGGCTATCGCCCGCAACTCACTGCATCGGAGAACGAGGTCGAACGCGTTCTGCACGTACCGCTCGCCGACCTCACCCGTGCCGACACCTTTCGCGAAGAGCATTGGGCGACGCCCTACGGAGAGATGAACGTGTACATCTATCACCTCGACGACGAAACAATCTGGGGGGCAACCGCCCGGGTGCTCACCCAGATCATTCGTCTATCGGTGGGCGTGTGACTCAGCCGGCAAAGACGCGCACCGCGCCGTAGAACGCGTCAGCCCAGAGATAGCAGTTGTACTTCTGTGTCGCGGGTCGCGGAGCGCACGTGGTCTTCATGTCGGTGAGGAACCGGTCATCGGTGCGCTTGCGGTTCTGTTCGGTGAACGCTCCGATGATCTTCAGATTCCGGTAACCAAAGTCGTGGCGTTGGCAGGGCAGTCTGAAGTTGAACGACCGGCCGGTGTTCCCGACAAATGGTGCACTGCAGTAATCGGTCGACCAGTCGAGCTCTTGATAGAAACGGCGGTTCTCGCGAACGAAGCGCGGGAACTCGGTGAGTTCGGTGGCGAAGACACCACGTTCGATGACGGAGCCGAGGGTGGCCGCGGAGTGCGGCGAAGGGGTAGCGACAGAGGCCGCCACGAAGAGGAGGGATGCGATGAGTCCCATTTACTCTCCTTTCGTCACCGGCAATGTGTGCGTCAGTTACCTGCGATCGTACGGAGAGTTTGGACGGTCATCATGGCGCCCACAGCGGCCTCTTCGCCCTTGTTGTCGGTCTCGGCACATCGTTCGAGGGCCTGTTCGAGCGTGTTCACGGTGAGAACGCCGAATGCGACGTGCACCCCCGTGTCGAGAGCGGCACGCTGCAGACCGGATGCCGCCTCGCCCGAGACGTACTCGAAGTGGGGGGTGTCACCGCGGATGACGGCGCCAAGGGCGATGACCGCGTCGACACGACCCGTCCGGGCGAGGACCTTCGCCGCGACGGGTAGTTCGAACGCACCGGGAACCCAATGTGTTTCGATGTCGGCTTCGCGAACGCCGTGCGTCGTGAAGCCACGCACCGCACCGCGCCGCAGCGCATCGACGATTTCGAAGTTGAATGTGGCGCACACGATGCCGAATCGCATGCCGGTGCCGTCGATCTTTGCGTTGTTCAGTCCATCGTTCGGTCCAACCATGGCCTGTCCTACTTTCCGTCCATCTCGATCAGGTGACCGAGACGTTCCTTTTTTGTGCGCAGGTATTTCTCGTTCTCGGGTGTCGGCGGAATCTCGATTGCGACACGTTCGACGACGGAGAGCCCGTATCCGCCGAGGCCGCCGTACTTCGCCGGATTGTTCGTCATGAGGCGCAGTTCCTGTGCACCGAGGTCGGCGAGGATCTGCGCGCCGATGCCGTATTCACGGCTGTCGACGGGCAGACCGAGTTGAAGATTGGCATCGATGGTGTCGAGGCCCTCGTCCTGCAGCGAGTACGCGCGGATCTTGTGCCCGATGCCGATGCCACGACCTTCGTGCCCGCGCAGGTACACGACGACACCGCGACCTTCGGCCGCGATGAGTTTCATCGCTGCGTCGAGTTGTGGCCCGCAGTCGCAGCGCCGGCTGCCGAACACGTCACCCGTCAGGCATTCACTGTGCACGCGGGTGAGAACCGCACCACTCGTGGCTATGTCGCCCTGTGTGAAGGCGAGATGTTCGATGCCGTCAATCGTGCTGCGGTATGCGTGGCAGGTGAACGTGCCCCACTCGGTGGGAACCGGTGCGGCGCCGATGTATTCGACGAGGCGCTCATGGTGTCGGCGGTACTCGATGAGCATGGCAATCGACGAGAGCAGGAGACCGTGCTCGGCACAGAACCTCCGCAGGTCGTCGAGTCGCGACATCGTGCCGTCGTCATTCTGTATTTCGCAGATCAAACCTGCGGGTTCGCAGCCCGCGAGTCGCGCAAGGTCGACCGCGGCCTCGGTGTGTCCGGCGCGCTTCAGGACCCCACCTTCGCGGGCGCGCAACGGAAAGATGTGACCCGGACGGGCGAATGCCGTGTAGGCGAAGGTTGGGTTGGCGAGTGCAGCGATCGTTGCGGCACGGTCGGCTGCCGAGATACCGGTGGACGTGCCGTCGATCAGGTCGACCGACACGGTGAAGGCCGTGCGGTGGCTCTCGGTGTTCTGGTCGACCATTGCCGGCAGGCGCAGGTCGTCGCAGCGTTCACCCGTCAGCGGAGCGCAGACGACGCCCGAACTGTGGCGGACAATGAAGGCGAGTTTCTCGGCGGTGGCGAACTGGGCGGCCATGATGAGGTCACCCTCGTTTTCGCGGTCCTCATCGTCGACCATCACAACCATTTCGCCGCGCGCGATGGCGGCGAGGATGTCGGGGATCGACGCAAACCCGTTGTGGCTCTGGCTCATTTGTTGTCCTGTCTTTCTGCGATTGTCGTGGGTTCGACGACGACTTCGATGTCGTCACCGAGTTGTTGAAGCGAAACGACGCGACCACGCCAGATGTCGGCGATGTTCGCTGCCGCGGCGCCGGCGAAAACCCCGGGCGCATCGTCGCCGCCCGCGACGGCGGGTGCGAGGTGGAATACGTAGCGGTTGACGAGGCCGCGTCGGTGGAAATCCGCAGCGACGCGCGCACCACCCTCGACAAGCAACTGCAACACGTCCTGTGCACCGAGGGAATCGAGGAGTGGTTCGATCTCGCCCGACCATTCGGTGCAGGGATGGACCTTCGCGCCGTTCGGAGCGGAACCGAGAATGATGCGTCGCGGCGACGGACCCTGCGGATTGCGCACGGTGAGTGCGGGGTCGTCAGCCCGCACGGTTCCGGCTCCGACGAGTACCGCGTCACTTTCGGCGCGTAGTTCATGAACGCGTTGGCGCGCAACGTCTCCCGTGATCCAACGACTGGATCGGTCGGCTGCTGCGGTACGACCATCGAGAGTGCTTGCCATTTTCAACACCACCCAGGGCCGACCGGTCGTGCGGTGGTGCAGATACGCCGCGAGTTGCGTGCGCACCAGAGGAGCACACGCGCCGACGTCGACCGTGATGCCCGCGTTGCGCAGTTGGTCGAGGCCGCGACCCGCGACTTTTGCATCGGGATCAACGACACCCACGACCACACGTGCGACACCGGCATCGATGATCGTCTGCGTACAGGGCCCGGTGCGGCCGGTATGCGAGCACGGCTCGAGTGTGGAGTAGAGAGTTGCCCCACGTGCGGAGTCGCCGGCGCGGCGCAGTGCAGAGATCTCTGCGTGCGGACCGCCGGGAGCCGAAGTGCAGCCTTCGTAGGTGGAGCCGTCACGTGCAACGACGACTGCCCCCACCCAGGGGTTGGGGCGCGCCACCAGACGCGCCTGCAGCGCCGCACTCATGGCACGGCGCATGAGTTGTTCGTCGCGCACGTCGAACGTGCCCGAATAAACGGTCATGCCTCCACCTTGCTCCCATCCGGACTTTCACCGTCGGTCCCGGAATTCCACCAGGTCGGCCCAACCGCGTGAACGGAAGGGTTCGCGGACTGTCACCGCCGGTTGGGACTTGCACCCAAACCCCGCAAGGGTTGTTCTTCAGTTGTCGGGATCAGGCTACGGGGCGGTGCTGCGTTTTTCCGTGTCGGTTTTCTTCCAGCGGGTCGCGGGGTCGGTGACTTCCGCCGCCTTGTGGCGGTCAGCCCGCAGGACGCTACGGAAGACGACGGTGAAGATGAGGGCGAGGCCGAGGATGAGCACAGCAAAGGTGGCCAGTTGAAGTGAACCACCGCGCTCGCCGGCGTCGGTGGGCTTGGTACCGCAGCCCGGCTTTTGCAGGAGGCCGATGCACTCGGAAGGGTCGCGCTCCATGTCCCAGCCGTAGAGGGTCGACGACGTGATGTCTGAGTTCTGCGGCGCGCTCACGCCCACATCGTCACTCGGACTTCGGTCGATTGGCAAGCGGCAACTAGGGTCGGAACGATGTCACGTTCGTTCGACACGGTCCTCGTCGTCGACTTCGGCGCACAGTACGCGCAGTTGATTGCGCGTCGGGTTCGCGAGGCAAACGTGTACTCGGAAATCGTTCCGCACCGTATCACCGCGGCCGAGGTGCGTGCGAAATCCCCCCGTGC
>SXZT01000128.1 GCA_005787785.1 Actinomycetota bacterium | reverse complement strand
GATCGAAAAGATCCCCGCGACTCTCACCGGTGCCGAGTCAGTCATGTTTCATAGTCTGCCATCCGACGCGGCACGCCACTCTTTCTCTCGGGAAAGGATCACGCGCATGACGTGCAGCAATTCATCCGTCGGGTCGTGCTGCGCCGACACGGATCGCCATCCAACGTGGCGGTCGGGACGCACCAGCACGCATCCCTCGTCGCGGATCTCGCGCACCCGCTGCCAGTCGCCGTGCGGATCATGAATGCCATCGCCACCGATGCTGTGCACCACGATGGAAACACCGAGCTCGCGGGAGGCCGCTTCGGCGGCATCCCGCCACGGCGCATCGTTGCGCCCGGTCAAAAGCGAAAAGGAAAGGCCGTCGACGAGGTCGAGTGTCGACAACGGTGAACCGCCGCGCACCAGCCGCGCGTGTGCAACGCGTGCACCCGGTCGCGTGGTGGGGTGGTGGTACAGAACGGGGTCGCGCGGATTCTCGCTGTAGAAACTGCCGTCGTGCACCACGGCACCGACGTCGTAGCAATGGCCCAACTCGATCCCATGCGCGTTGAACTGATGGTTCGCGATTCGAAGGCTCTCGGCATAGGGGTCGTTCGAGCCGTCGGGACCGAAACGGCCCGCCTCTTTCGCGCTCTGCAGAGCGCGTGCCACGCCCGCCGCGCCCGCGGGTTGCCGCTCGGATGAATAGGTGTCGAGCAGCGCCGTACCTGCAAGGCCCTTCTCCACGAGTGCGAGCTTCCACGCGAGGTTGTAGCCGTCGGCAACCGACATGTTCAGACCCAGGCCGTTGGTCGGTGGGTGACGGTGGACCGCGTCACCCATGCAGTGCACGCCATTCCTCGAGTACTGCGGGGCAACCAGACCGTTCACCTGCCAGCCTGCGATGCCGAGGAGTTCCAAGTCGGGCACCGCTGCACCGACGGCCGCCTCGACGTACGGGCGAATACGGTCGATTCCCCACGTCGAGATGTCGTCGACCGCAGGGTCGTAGCGGAGCACGAGTACGAACTCGGTGAATGGCTTGTGGCAGATGAGTGTGAGCAGTTGCAGTTTCGCCGTGTCTTCGGAAGGAACGAACCACGTCAGCACACCGGGTCGGTGGGCGAGGTACTGCGACAAGTCGGCACGAAACCAGACGTTCACCGCATGCGACATCGCGGCGCGGCCTTCGACGGTCAGTCCCGCGAGTTCGAGCACCTTCGAGCGTGCGCCGTCGGCACCGACGAGATGATGCGAGCGGATCACGATCTCTTCGCCGGTCGATCGACGGCGCACCGTACTCACGAACTCGTCACCGTCGCGTTCGTAATCCAGAAACTCATGGCCGAATCGCAGGTCTGCGCCCGAGCGCTTCGCCACTTCGAACAGCATCGGCTCGAACGTCGTCTGCGGGCAGTTCGCCATCGGCGACGGACTCGACGACGCGTAGTCCGTCGCACGGTCGGCCCCCGTGCCCCACGCTTCCAATCGCGCCACTTCGCGACCGGCGAGGCTCGTGACCCACAGGTTGTTGCGCATCATCACCTGTGGGGTGGCGACCGTCAGTAGATCGTCCTCGCACCCGAGATGTCGCATGATCTCGACCGTGCGTTGGTTCACGATGTGTGCGCGCGGCGTGTGTGCGGTGCCGTCGTACTTGTTCACCAACACGTGCCCGACGCCGTACTGCGCCAACGCGGTTGCGGTCGTCAGTCCCGCGGGCCCGCCGCCAACGATCAGCACCGGCGTTTCGATACTTGTCACCTGACCATCTTTTCATGGGTGCCGGGGACTGCCGATTAAGTTGCCAATCATGGGGGAACAAAAGGCCGTCTTTCGACGGGCGAGTGACTGCGCAACCGAATCGTGGCGGGACGACACGACGGGTCACGTCGACTGGTGGACGCTCTTCAGTGGCGACCGCACCGCAACCAACGCGCTCACGGTCGGTGTCGCGGAGGTTCCGGTTGGTGCGCCACGACCCGCGCGCGGCCACACCCACGAGCAGGCCGAGGTGTACTTCTTCATCGCAGGCAGGGGAGAAGTCGTCGTCGAGGGTGAATCAACTCCCGTGACCGTTGGTGATGCGGTCTTCATCCACGGCAACGTCGAGCACATGGCGGTGAACACCGGCGACGAACCGCTGCGACTTCTGTACTTCTTCGCCGCCGACTCGTTTGCCGACATCGTCTACACGTTTCCTCGATGAGCAGAGTCGCGAAAGTCCCGCAAGGGGTCATCGGCTACGTTGGCGAAATGGAAAAGCCCTTGTCTCGTGTCCACTCGTCGCGAGCAGGCCGTTGCGGTGCCGGTCGGCGGTTGTTCGTAGCCTTCGCCGCAGTCGCCGCGCTCGCTGCGTGCGGCGGCGGGTCGGGCGGCGAATCCGACGGTGGCTTCGAGTGGTCGAAAGATTGCGTCGCTGCTGCCGAAGCAGGCCTGCCGACGACTTCGTCGGTATGCGCCGATTCGGGTCTGCGCCCGGGCGAGGGCGGTTTTTCGTTCGAGAACTGGGGTGGACCGGTCGCGGAAGATGCGGTCACAGCAACGACCGCAGTGGCGGTCTTTGGCCAGGAGGGAACGTGCGCGCGACTCGAGGGCGAAGCATGCATTCCTTTCCCCGCCGCGCAGCAGTGGATCGAACAAGTCAATCTCAGCATTCAGGGCGGTCGCTGCGAGGGGATGGCGGTTCTCAGTCAGCGCATCAATGATGAGATGAACACCCCCGCCGACTTCCAAGAGGCGGCATCGAAGACATTCGAATTGGAGAAGCCCTCGGTTCCGGTCGCGGGCTCGATCTCGCGTTGGTGGGTCACGCAGATGTTGCCGAGCGTCGGTGAGGCCAACGCACGTGCGCAGGGCATGGCGCCGACCGAGATTGCCGCCAACATCGCACAGGCCCTGCGCGCCAAGCAGGGTGTGACGTTGGGTATGTACGCGAACGGCATGGGTCACGCGGTCACGCCGATTGCGGTCACGTGGGTAGACGGTGGTGCGATCGAAATACTTCTCTACGACAACAACTATCCGGGCGAGATCACCGCGCTCACCATCGACTCCGAAGCGGAAACATGGACCTACGACGTCGGCGCCGCGAACGCAGGTGAAGCGGGCGCAGTCTGGACGGGTACCACCGGGTCGATGGATTACACGTTGATGGCCGCCCGTGAGGGCGAGCAGAAGGTGCCGTGGTCGACCGACGACCGTCCGGCCGAGTCGAAGGGTTCGGCGCGCATCACTGTGACGACGGGCGGAAAATCTATTGCCGGTGTCGTCGTGACGCTCGGCGACAAGGTCGTCGACTCGCGTGATCTCACCTCGGCCACCGACGGCATCCGGATCTTTCCGTCCCGCGGCGGCCTCGGAACCGGCGCAACCGTCGAGATTCCCGCCGGCCTCGCCGACTTGAAGGTGAAGCCCGTCATCGGCGAAGTTCTCGATCCCGCCGCGGGCGACATCGACCTCGTTTTCGCGGTCGATTCACCCGGCCCCGGGTCGGTGATCGTCCGTGACAGCGTCGACCCTGCTGACGCCGAGTACGACGATTTCGAACTCGAACTATCGACCGACGAGGACTACGAGTCGAACATCGACGTCGCCGCCGACGGTGATGTCGAAGCGGGCTACGCATTCGAAGAAGAAAGCATCGAGGCGGCCCTCGAGGACGGCCAAGACCTCGACATCGGCGATGCGACCGAGGAAGGATCGATCGACGTCGCGATCACCGACGAGTCGGGTGCCGAGCTCTACTCGGTCGACTTCGACGGCGAGGCCGAAGGTGACAGCCTCGTCGCGTCAGCGGTCGACATCAACGAGGAAACCGGCGAGGCCGAGGTGACCGAGGTTCCGATCGAGGCCGAAGAGCTGGACGACACGATTCTCGCCATCGCCGAAGCCGACGCCCAAACGTTCGAGGAACGAGAAGTGCAAGCGGCAGCGGAGGCGGCCAATGATTCGGATCCGACCACCGACACCGACAACGGTGGTGAGGCGCCCGCATCAACCGACGGAGAAGGCTCACCGAACACTGAAGGTGGCGGCTCGCCCGAGAACACGTCGAACGATGGTGGTTCGTCGGACAACTCCTCAAACGACGGCGGTTCCGGCGGAAGCACCGAAAACGATGATGATTCGCCCGCAACGACCGCGGCGCGCAACAACGACGACGATTCACCTGCGACCACTGCAGCGCGCAACAATGACGATGATGATTCGCCTGCGACCACTGCGGCGCGCAACAACGACGATGGTGATTCGCCTGCACCGTCGCCTGCCCCGCCCCCAGCGGACGATTCGGGAAACAGCGGCGATTCGGGTGAGGGTTAGCAAGGGGTAAGAAACATGGAAACGTTTCCACGGCACATCAACCACGAACTGAGTCCGATGAAGTGCCCGGTCACTCTGGACGATGTCGACTTGTTCGGCGACGGCGCGGCCGAACACTGGTACGAGATGTACGAGATTCTCCACCGCGAGGCGCCCGTGCTGCGGATCCCCGGCGGCGGGCTGACTCCCGGCACCGACGCGTACGTCCTCACGAAGCATGCCGACATCCAGCGCGTGGTGAAGGACACCGAGCGCTACACCAGCCTCACGCAAAAGCGAATCGTCGACTTTGCGGCTCAGGGTCTGACTGCCGAAACAACCTACGAGACCTATCGCAACCTCATGCAGGCGTCGATGGTTTCACTGCGTCCCACGCAAGAGTTGTACATCAAGCACCGCAAAGAACTCACCGACCCATGGGTGGGTACCGGCGCGATGCGGCACCGCGAAATGATCACGCAGCTCTGCAACGACCTCATCGACGAATGGATCGACGAGGGCGAGATCGACTTCATCAGCCGTTTCGCCCGCCCGTTGCCGCAGCGCGTGTTCGCCACGGTGTTGGGCTTCCCGTTCGAGGACATTCCGTTGCTCGAAGCGTGGGGAAATGCAGTCGTCATTCCCTTCGTGCACGGCACGGGGTTGAAGCACGAAATCACACCCGATCAGACCACGGACATGATCTCGCGCCTCGCGGGCTTCCAGGAGTACGTGTACGAGCAGGTGCGCATCAAACGGGCAGACCCGCAGGACGACATGATCAGTTTTCTCTGCGACGTTCATTATCAGGCGCTTGACCGCAAACTCACCGACCTCGAAATCGCCGGTGTCGTTTATGCAATGATCATCGGCGCACTCGAAACCACGCAGTACGCGCTGGAAGAACAGGCGCAACTTCTCTGCGAACGTCCGGGCACGTTCGAATTGCTGCGCAACGACCGCACCAAGGTGCGTGCCTTCACCGAAGAAGGAATGCGCCTGCGCTCACCAACCCACGGCTTGTCGACCCGCATGACCTCCCAGGACGAAGTCTTCCAGGGGGTCCACGTGCCGGCCGGTTCGTTGTTGCACCTGCGTTTCGCGGCGGCGAACGTCGATCCCGAGGAATTCGAGTGTCCCTTCGACCTCGACCTCGACCGCGAGGGCCTCACCCGCCACGTCGCGTTCTCTGCCGGACCACGTGTGTGTCCCGGAGCAAACCTCTCGCGCGTCGAACAACAGGTTGCGTGGGGTGTGCTCCTCGATCGTCTTTCACACATCGAATACGGCGAGGGCAACAACTGGATACACCAGCCCGGCATCATGCTCGGCACGCTGAAGTTGAATCTCAAGTTCACAAAGGCGTGACCCACGTCGGCGCAGGGTGCTCGTAACGCGTCGAAGTCCTGTCAGAAGCTTTTCCTCACGCCGTAGAGTCTGAGCCAGTGTCTTCTCGCAACAACTTCGCAAACATTCGGGTTGGTCTTCTCGCATACGGCGCAATCGGCCACGAGCACAACCTTGCCGTGCAGGGCACCCCGGGCCTCGAACTAACCGCCGTGTGTGACGTCAACCCCGATCGCGTCGCGGCCGCGCGAGAGCTTGCGCCTTCCGTCGAAGCTTTCTCCGATGCGACTGAAATGCTCGATTCGGGCCTCATCGACCTTGTGGTCATCTCGACGCCGCCCAACAGTCACCATTCGTGGGCAAAGGCGGCTTTGTCCCGAAACGTGAACGTCGTACTTGAAAAGCCGATGGCTCTGACGGCCGCACAGTGTGACGAGCTGATGGATCTTGCCGCGAAGAGGAACCTGCTTCTCGTCGTGTACCAGAATCGCCGCTACGACCCCGACTTCGTCACGATGTCCCGGTTGATCTCCGAGGGCGCCATCGGCGACGTCTTCCAATACGACTGCTTCGTGGGTGGCTATTCCGAGCCGTGCACGTACTGGCATTCGAACGCCGAGGTATCGGGTGGCGCAATCTTCGATTGGGGCAGCCACTTCATCGACCAAATCCTCGCTGTGATCCCCGAGCCGATCGCGCACGTGAGTGGTCAAAACCACAAACGCGTGTGGATGCATGCGACCAATGCAGACCACGCGCAGGTGACGATCACATTCGAGTCCGGAGCGCAAGCCACCTTCGTGAATTCCGATCTCGCTGCCGCACGGAAGCCCAAATTCCATGTGCTGGGAACCAGGGGCGCGATCGTGGGTGAGTGGGACCCTGCTGCGGAACCAGCGGTCGCCGACTTGCCCGCGATTCTCACCCTCCATGCCACCGATGGTGCGCGGTCAGTGGTACCGCTTGACTCCGTGGAACCATTCTCCTTTCACCATTCGATCGTCGCCTATCTGAACAGCAAGACGCCGATGTCGGTGCAGGCTCTGCAGTCGCGCAACGTCGTTGCCATCATGGAGTCGGCCGAGCAATCGGCATTGAGGAACGCACTTCCCGTCGTGCCCGACATCGCACGGTCATGACCGTTCGTTGGGGTTTCATCGGCGCCGGATACGTCGCCAGCCGTGCAATGGCGCCCGCGGTGCACGCAGCGCGTGGAGCGAGCCTCCAGGCAGTTGCCAGCCGTGACCCCGATCGTTCGTCACAGCTGGAACCAGTCGTCGTTCACGACTCGTATCGCACCTTGATCGACGATCCAGACGTCGACGCGGTGTACATCAGCCTCACAAACATTCAACACAAAGATTGGGTGGTTGCTGCCCTCAAGGCCGGCAAGCACGTGTTGTGCGAGAAGCCACTCGCTCTCGATGCGGATGAAGTACGCACGATGCAAGCCGCAGCTGCGCGACATCAGTGCCTGCTCGTCGAGGCTGTGTGGACCCGATGGCAACCACGCATGAAGCGGATGGCCGAGGTCATCCGGCGCGGGGATCTCGGAGATATTCTCTCCATCTCCACCGCGTTCACGTTTCAAGGTGACCTCACCGACAACTATCGATCCCAACCCGAGATGGGTGGTGGTGCATTGCTCGACGTGGGTTGTTACCAGGCTCACTTGTGGCTGATGCTCATGGGGGAGAGTGTCGAATTCTCCGTCGACAACGTCGTCTCGGTCACTGGTCCAACCGGTGTCGACCTCACGACTTCCGCACAGGTCGCCTTGAACCATTCCGTTCAGGCCGATGCTCTCTGCTCATTCGACATGGCACCCCAACAGCGAATCGCCGTGGCCGGGTCCACCTCATCAATGCGAACCGGCGAGGGCGAAGCATTCACGTTGTGGAAGCACGATGCGACGTTGGTCATCGGGGACACCGTCGAGAGATTTCCCCCCGATGATGCGTTCGCTCTCATGGTGGAAGACGTCAGTGCAGCGATTCTCGGCGACACCGCCACAGTTTTCCCGGAATCCGGTTCCCTCCGAGTTGCCGAGATTCTGGATTCGATCCGCGCATTCTGATAGCCGATCGCGAGTGGGCGGTGCCCCAAATATTTCGAAAAGCACCGAGACACTTGAGTCTGAAACTTTTCTCCCGAACCTCTCGATGAGCACGGGGTCCAGTTTGGACACAACAATTTTTCTCTCGGACTTTGTGACTCGGTGCAGGAAGCGAATCAAGAGTGCCGTCGCCAACGAACATGCAAGCTCTTCGTCAGCCGCCGCGGGTCATCGTTATCAATCCGGTGAGTAATTTCAAAGTTCAAACACTGATGGCACACCGACTGGTGTTGCAACAAGCGTTTCGAATGCGAAACGACGATTCATGGCACCGGGTTACGGAAACCTTCTGCGCACTTCCTCAGGTATCCTGAAGTAGTGGACCGATTAAAGAAACTCGTCGCCCCAGTCGTAGTTGTAGCTGTCGCCCTAGCAGTTTTGGTGGCTAGTGCGGCTCGACTTTGAGCTGAAGCGTCTTATTTCTTCTCATCCGGCAAGTTGTCAATTCCATTGCCGATGGCCATGAACGTTGGCGCCCAGAGCCCAACGAAAATTCCAAAGCGCTCTCCTGACGCTTGAGCCTCGCCGTTGTCTGTTCCACCCTGGGTGAACCAAATAACAATGCTCGCGATTACTGACAGGAATCCGAGGGCATACGAAAGATTTGCGCTGTAGCCCCACGACTTAAGTTTCCTCAACATGCGTACTCCTTTGTCGACAATAGATCCGGTTGATTTCAACCACCCGAAGTGTCACATACACAAAGAGCCATTTGCGGGATGCTGCATCTCTTTTACAAACCGTCTGGGGTCCCGACGCCATTTACATTTGTGTGCAATGGAACGGTCCAGTCAGCGCTGGCAGGTCGGACACCACCACACGGTGCGACTGGCAAGCGGAGCCTGGCGGATCGCAGAGCCGCAGCGGCGGCATCCGAGACCGTGACGCTTGTACACGTACAAACGCTCTTGGGAACCGATCTCACGATGCAGGCGAGCACCCACCTCTGTCGGACTCACCGTCACGATGCGTCCGATCCGCTCACCGATACGCATGTGGTCGATCGCAAGTTGCCAGATATTTCCCACCTTCTCTGGCGGCACCTCGTTGGCCGGCGTGAACGGATCCACACCCGCCAAAAAGCAGAACTCTGCTCTGTACACGTTGCCGATACCCGACACGACGGCCTGGTCGAGCAGCAGTTGCGCCACGGGTATGCGCCGTCTCGTGAAGGCCGACTGCAATCGTTGCACGTCTCCTCGGCGGACAGCGAGTGGATCGGGACCGATCCGTGACAGCAACTGCTGCTCGGTGTCGCTCGTGATCACGTCACAGGCCGTCGGTCCCGAAAGGTGAAGCGTGCCCGGCTCACCCCACCACCGCAGCCGAGTCCCCTGTGTTGGCTCGGGAGCATCGCCGGTGTACGTCCGAAACCGTCCGAACAGTCCGAGGTGGATGTGGACCGTCAGCCCGCCCTCCCAGCGGTGGAACAGATGTTTGCCGACCGCCTCCACACCTTCCAGCAGCCGACCGTTGAGCAGAGCAGCACCGTCGGTGAACCTGCCCTGCGGCGAGTCAACTCGCAACTGGTGACCCGCGAATCGGCGCCTCTGCAGGCGAGCCGCCCGGTGCAGTGTGTGACCTTCAGGCATCGCTAGCCATCGTAGATTCATCAGCGCCAAGGACATGGTTCGGGCTCGACCGAGGCTGGTGCGTAATTCCGAACTCCAGTGAGGCTGGTGCGTAATTCCCAAGCCCTGTATTGATGGGGCATTGGTCGGGGTTTCAGTAAACGTTTG
>SXZT01000127.1 GCA_005787785.1 Actinomycetota bacterium | reverse complement strand
GCGGCGTCGCGGTGCTGAAGGTCGGCGCCGCTACCGAAGTCGAACTGAAGGAAAAGAAGCACCGCATCGAAGATGCGGTCAGCACCACCAAGGCTGCAATCGAAGAAGGCGTCGTCCCCGGTGGCGGCGTGGCCCTTCTCCGTGCGCAGACCGCGGTGCTCGAGCGCGCCGCCAAGCTGACGGGCGACGAGGCGACGGGTGCCAAGTTGGTTGCGCGTTCGCTCGAAGGTCCGCTGAAGCAGATTGCCGAGAACGCAGGCATGGAAGGCGGCGTTGTTGTTGAGAAGGTGAAGTCGCTGAAGGGCAACGAGGGTCTGAACGCCGCAACCGGCGCGTACGAAGACCTCGTCAAGATCGGCGTCATCGACGCGGCGAAGGTGACCCGTTCGGCGCTGCAGAACGCAGCTTCGATTGCGGCACTCTTCCTCACCACCGAGGCGGTCATCGCCGACAAGCCCGAGGCTTCCGCGCCGGCCATGCCGGGCGGAGGTATGGACGACTTCTGAGTCGTCCTCTCTCGTTGTCGTGATTGCGCTCGTCACCGCTGCGGTGTCGCACGATCTCGACGAAGACCTACCGATTCTGGGTGCCGCGCTCGAAAGGGCCGGCACCCAGTTTCATTGTGTGAACTGGCACGACGACGTCGACTGGTCGAAGTACTCCGCGGTTTTTCTGCGCAGTCCGTGGGACTATCACCTCCGTCGCGACGAGTTCCTCGCACGGCTTCGCGTCGCGTCAAGCGCGACACGATTGTTCAACTCCTACGACGTTGTCGAATGGAACAGCGACAAGCGGTATCTCGGCGAATTGATGGCATCCGGAATTCCCGTCGTGTCCACGCGTTTTGTCTCCGCCGCCGACGAATCGCTGGTTCGCGATGTCCTCGACGAGTTGGGAAACGACATTGTTGTGAAGCCCAGCATCTCGGCGGGTTCGCATGACACATTGCGTTACCGCGATGCGTCGGTCGTTCTCGGCGACATTGTTGCGCACGTCTCGCGCATCATCGCGGCCGGAGCAGTGGCGATGCTTCAACCCTATGAATCGGGTATCGATGAGCGAGGCGAGACCGGCATGGTGTGGTTGAACGGCGTTTTGAGTCACTCGTTCCGAAAGGGCGCGATTCTCGCCGTCGAGCCCGACATGGGTAACGGTCTCTACGCGGCAGAAGACATCGCTTCGCGCAACGCGACGAAGGACGAAGTCACCTTGGGGGAGCGGATCATGACGTGCCTCGAATCACGGTTCGGTGCCCCGCCTCTGTACGCCCGCGTCGACGTGATTCCCGATGCTGACGGCAAGCCGCAGCTGATGGAACTCGAATTGGTCGAACCCTCCTTCTTCCTCGCATACGCGCCCGGGGCGGACGACAGGGTGGCTTCTGCGTTCACAAACGCCCAGCGGTAGCGTGGCATCCATGAGCGAACCGATGTCCCCCTCGGTCGGAATGGGTGTGCTGCACCTTTTCTGCAAGCCGGGTCAGTCTTTTGACCGCCAAGCCACCATCAACGCGGTGAAAGAGGCCGAGTCGGCAGGTCTCACCGTGATCACGGTCTCCATGCTCGGTCACAAAAGCGATGCATGCTTCATGGCGCTGGCCAACGACATGCGCGACCTGCGTCGGCTCCAAAGCGCGATCCAACGCGCGGGCCTCGACATCGTCGACAGCTACGTGTCCCTCACCGAGGTCAGCGAGTACGCCGTCGGCGTGCCCCAGGAGATGCTGAACGCTCGGCTGTATCCGAAGATCCCCGTGCCGGGCAAGAACGCGTTCTGCTTCTACCCGATGTCAAAGCGTCGCAACGTCGGCGCCAACTGGTTCACGCTGCCGTACGAAGAGCGCCTGCGCCAGATGCAAGAGCACGGCCACAGTGGCCGCAAGTTCGGTGCGAAGGTGACCCAGCTCGTCACGGGTTCGACGGGTCTCGACGATTACGAGTGGGGGGTCACCTTGTTCGCCGTGAACCCCGACGACCTGAAAGAAGTCGTCTACACCATGCGCTTCGACCAAGCCTCGGCTGAGTACGCCGAGTTCGGTCCGTTCTGCATGGGAATGCTCACACCCGTCGACGAACTCGTCGACCTTCTCTGACGCAACCGCGGTGCACACCGACCTCGCCTATCTGCGCGACGCCTTCGTGCGCGAATTCGACGCGACCGTCGTCGCCGTCGAAGACAACCGCGTGGCTCTCGACCTGACGTATTTCTATCCAACCGGCGGCGGCCAACCACACGACACCGGCACGCTCGGGTCCGCATACGTCTCGGAAGTTCGCAAAGAGGGCGACCTCGCATGGCACACACTTCAGGGCCCGATTCCGAACGTTGGCGACATGCTTCACGGTGTCGTCGACTGGGATCGACGCTTCAAGTTGATGCGCACCCACACTGCGATGCACATTCTCTGCGGTGTCATCTGGAACGAGTGGCAGGTTCCCGTCACCGGCGGCAACATGGAGCCGCTCTCGGCACGCATGGACTTCGAGTTCGATCCGCTGCCCGAGGGCTTTGCCGAACGAGTCGAGGTGCTCGTCAACGAGGCGATCACGCACGATCACCCGATCGAGGTCAGTTTTCTTCCACGCGACACCGCGGTCATGGATGAAGATCTCATTCGTACCAAGGTGTCGCTGATCCCCGAGACCGTCAGGGAAATCCGCGTTGTCGACATCGTCGGCCTCGACAAGCAAGCCGACGGTGGTACCCATGTCGCATCCACCAGGGATGTGGGCCGATTGCGCGTCGTGAAATTGGAGAACAAGGGCAAGGGAAACAAGAGGGTCCGCGTTGAGATCCTCGATTGACCCGACACGTCGAGGGACACCTCAATCGGCAATGATGATCTGATGCAATCCGGGGCGGTGGGGGCCGCCGAGGTTCCAGTGATCCCTCGCCGTGCGTGGTACGCGCTGCTGCTGACCTCGTTCGGTCAGTTCTTCGTCATCTTCGACTCGACGGTGTTGAACGTGGGATTTGCATCGATCGAAAAGGATTTTTCGAACGTCGCGCGCACAACTCTCGCGTGGGCCTTGACGAGTTATTCGATCGGTACGGCGTCGCTGCTGTTGCTTGCGGGGCGGGTTGCCGACCTCTTCGGGCGAAAACGCGTGTTCCTCATCGGCATTTCCATCTTCGCACTGGGAAGTCTCGGTGCCGGCTTGGCGCCGAACGTCGGAATCCTCATTGCGACTCGTGCCGTTCAGTCGGTCGGCGGTGCACTGATGGTGCCGACATCGATCGCTCTCGCACTTCCCGAGTTTCCGCCGGAGCGTCGCAGCCTGGCGGTGGGCGTATGGGGTTCGATTGCCGCCTTGGCAGGAGGGTTGGGTCCACCGCTTGGTGCCGCCGTCATCGAACTTGGTGGCTGGCGGTGGATCTTCTTCATCAACATCCCCGTGGTCTTGATCGTCGTCGTCTTGGGCCGGAATGTCTTGCGCGAATCGAAGGGCTCGTCGACGGGTACACGTCTCGACATGGTGTCGGTACCCCTCGGCACGATTGGCTTGGCGTTGCTCACGTTGGGTGTGCTGCAGGGTGGGAAATGGGGCTGGACGAGCCCCGGAATTCTGGCGTCGTTCGTCGGTGTCATTTTGTTCGGTTGGATCGTCGTTCGGCGTTCGATGACGCACGCAGAACCGTTGCTCGACATGTTGATCTTCAGGCATCGGCATTTCACTGCCGCCTCGGTTGCGACGTTCACGTTGAACCTTCCCGTTGCCGGTTTTTGGTTCAGCGCGCCGCTGTTCTTCCAGACCGTGTGGGAATGGTCGGTGTTGAAGAGCGGCTTTGCGATCATGCCGACTCCGGTCATCATCTTCGTGACTGCAACGATTGCTGGTCGATTCTCCGATGGCGGGCTCATCAAGCCGATCATCGCTTCGGGGACTGGATGCTGTGCCATCGGTATTGCCGGACTCGCATTGTTTCTCGATGGCGACGCGAATTACTGGGCGCACTATCTGCCCTTTGCCGCGATCTACGGCATTGGTCTCGGGTTGTCGTGGTCGAATCTGACTGCTGCAGCGTTGATCGGCATCGATCATGAAAAGTTCGGTGTTGCGAACGGAACCAACCTGACTTTCCGGCAGGTCGGTGGTGCGATGGGTGTCGCCCTGTCGATTGCAGTCGCAGGTGAGGCCGGCGTACTCGGCTCGGCCTCCGCATTCCATCGCGTGTGGCTGGTGCTCTCGGTGTGGATGATTCTCACGTTCATCTTCTTCACCGTTGCATATCCGCGAACCTCTCCCTCTGCAGAAAAGGCCCGCAACTAAGGTGTTCGGGTGCCCGAGACCTCGAACCTGATCGCCTTCATCGGGGCAACCGTCGTTCTCCTTCTTATTCCCGGCCCCGCGATCATTCTCAACCTGAATCGCACGTTGGCTGACGGCCGGTCGCACGGGTTGGCAACGGTCGCCGGTCTGGAGATCGGAGACATGATCCAAGCGTTGCTTGCAGCATTGGGCCTGAGCGCAGTTCTTGCCACGTCCGTCAGCCTCTTCAATGCCATCAAGTGGGGTGGCGTGGCATACCTCATCGTCACGGGTCTAAAGACGTTGTTGACCCGCCCCGACGAATTGCGGACCGACTCGACCCACTCCACGCTTGCGCAGGCGTTCCGTCAGGGGATCATCGTGAACGCACTGAACCCAAAGACATCGCTTTTTTTCCTTTCCATCTTTCCGCAGTTCGTCGATGCGAATGCGTCGAATGCGAAGATCCAGTCTCTGGTGCTGGGGCTGGTCTTCGTGGCGCTTGCGACGATCTTCAACGGTTCGTACACCCTGATGGCAAGCGGTCTGCGCGACTGGCTGTTGCGCGGTCGAGCCGTCTATGTGATGCGTCGCTATGTTTCGGGGTTCGCATTCATCGGTCTTGGGCTGTTGGCGATGACCGCGGGACATCCGTCCAGTGTCGACTGAGGACGTGCCGATGTATCCGGTTCACTTTGCTTCACCACGCGGTTTCCGGCAGGCATTTCATTGCGAGCGGGCGCAGAGCGGGGGTGCCACCGCCGTGGTGTGCGTGCACGGGTGGCCCGAGACCAAGCGCTTGTACCACCGTGTGATTGGTCCGTTGCGTGATGGGGGTTTCGATGTCGTGGTACCGGACCTTCGTGCCTTCGGCGACTCGGAGGTGGGTCCCGATGGGTTTAACGACGTGGTGTCGCATGCTCTCGACGTTCACGCATTGGTGTGCGATCACCTGGGATACGACAGGGTGATTCTCGTCGGGGGCGATCTCGGCGGCTCAGTGATCCAGGAGATCGCGCTGCGATGGCCCGAGTGGGTAGATCGAATGGTGCTCTTCAATTCGCCGTTGCCCTACATGAAAGCCGAAATGGCCGGCCTTGCAACCCGTGCCGATGCTTCGACGCGTGACTATTTCGAACGGCAGGGAACCGACGCGGACGGTCTGATCGGCGAACTGACATCGGTCGAAGCGTGTCGGAACTATGTGGCACAGTTCTACGGACCGCGGCTGTGGGCACACCCCGACAACTTCTCGGAAGCCGACGTCGTCTTCCATTCGGAACCGTTTGGTGACGCACGGCGATTGCGAGAGACGTTCGGGAACTACGAGTCGGCCTACTCTGCAGCCAAACGTCTCGAGCGACCGCTGTACGGTGCGAATGGCGCCACGCCGACGCTCATCGTGTTCGGTACGAGCGACCGGGTGATCTACCCCGATTTCGACAAGATGGCACAGGTGGTGTTCGCCCGTCACGCTGGTCCGGTTCGCATCGAGGGGTGCGGGCACTTCGTACCGTGGGAGGCGTCCGAGAGGTTCGTCGAACTGACACTCGAGTTCTGCACTCGCGGTTAGCCTGCCGACATGCCCAACGAACTGGACAAGGCCCGGTACGTTTCGTTCACCTCGTACAAGCACAACGGCGACCCCGTTTCGTTGCCGGTTTGGGTGGTGCCATTCGAAGGTGGTTATGCGTTCACCACCGACCCCGACGCTTTCAAGGTGAAGCGCGTGCGCAACAATCCGAAGGCGACCTTGCGCGTGTGTTCCGTGCGCGGCAACGTCGCGCCGGGTGCAACAGAATTCACGGGCACCGCTGAATTCGTAGACGAGGCGACGGCTGATCGCGTGAACAAAGCCATTTGCCGCAAGTATTGGATTGCCTATCGCGTGCTCATCACCCCATCGAACCTGTGGTCGCGGCTGCGTGGTGGTTCCAGGGCGGCGGGGCACGCCGCCATCAAGGTCACACTCGACTCCTGAGTCGAGACAGATACCAATGACAACGACCTACGAATCCGCAACACGCGATCTGATCGGTCAGATCGAACGAGTCATCGAGGCGTGGCTCGTGCGGATTGCCCTCGACACCTACGCAATGCACCGTGGGCCTGCAACCCCCGAGTTCCGCAGCGTTGCCGACGGCGCAGCGCGTGAAGGAACCGAGTGGGTGGTGGCGCGACTGCGGGCAACTCTCGACGTCGACGTCGACGCCCAGCGAGTGAACCCGTTGCAGACACTGCGCGAGGCCGTGCGCTTTCCGACCCGAGTTCTGCGGGAAGCCGGAATCCCCACGAAAGTGCGTGACGAATACGACGAAAAAATCAACCCCGACGACGTGTATGGCATCGGTCCCGCCCACTGGAACGACATCGACGAGTCACTCACCGAGCCCGGCATCGTGTGGGGAGCGGCCAAGGCGAGCACGGTGTTGCAGCGTCGGCGTGCCGAGGGAAAACTTGATCCGCGATGACGGATCCGACGACTTTCCCCTCTCGACGTGGCGATCTGTTGAGTGCTTGGGGTGTCACGGCAGCTGCTTCAGGAACGGAGTTTTGCGCCGCCCTTTCCGGTCTCACCGATGAACTTCTCGTGGCGCTCTTCGATGATGCGCGGGCGAAAAAGGGAATCAAGGGCGATGTCGCCCTGGTGGCCGTAGGCGGTTACGGCCGCAGCGAGATGGCGCCGTTCAGCGACCTTGACGTGTTGTTGTTGCATCGCAACGTGAAGAAGATCGACGAACTGGCGAGTGCGCTGTGGTACCCGTTGTGGGACCTTAAGTTCAAGGTCGGCCATGCGGTGCGAACACCGAAGGAAACGAAAAATCTCGGTGACAGTGACCTCGACACCGCAACCGCGTTGGTGACTGCACGACTGGTTGCCGGAGATCTTGACCTTGCAGCAGAAGTCATCGACCAGGCGCGCGATCGCTGGCGCAAGCGCGGACGCGACTCGTTGCGCGACGTGCACAAGCGTGTGATCGAGCGTCATGCAAGCGCCGGAGAGGTTGCATTCCTTCTCGAACCCAATCTGAAGGAAGGCTTGGGTGGCCTGCGCGACATTCACGCGTTGTGGTGGGCACTTGACGCGGGCCTCGTGTTGTCGGGGGCTGATCGACAAGAACTCAAGCGAGCAAACGAAGTGTTGTTGACGGCCCGTGTAGCACTGCACATCGCGACGCAACGCGTCGGCGACGTGTTGCGTCTGGAAGACCAGGATGCCGTCGCTCGCCTCGCGGGATTCGGAGACGCCGACAAGTTGATGGCCGCCATCGCAGCAGCAGGGCGCAGCGTCGCATGGACGGCCGACGAAGCATGGGCGCGACTCGACCCGCCGGCCAATGCGAACGAACCGTCACGTCGCCTCGCACCCGGAGTCGAACTTGTTCGTGGCGAAGTGCACCTCGACGAAACCGCAAATCCAGCCGTCGACCCCACACTCGTGTTGCGGGTGGCGACGGCCGCTGCGCGCCTGAACGCACGAATCGATCGTGAGTCACTCAACCGTCTCGGCGAGGAGACCCCGGTATGGCCCGACCCGTGGCCGGCAGGTGCCAGCGACGACTTCGTCGCGCTCATGCTCGAGGGTGAACGGGCGATTCCGGTTCTCGAGTCGCTCGACCAGCGCGACTTGATCACGAAGGTCCTGCCTGAGTGGGCCCCCAACCGAAGCAAACCGCAGCGCAACGCTTATCACCGCTACACGGTCGACCGTCACCTGTGGCAGACGGTGGCGAATGCTGCGGCTCTCACCGATACGGTGTCGCGGCCCGATCTGTTGATGTTCGGTGCCTGGTTTCACGACATCGGCAAGGGCTACCCGGGTGACCACACCGACGTTGGTGTGGAGATGTTCGCGACGATCGGTCCGCGCATGGGGTTGTCGGCCGACGACGTTGCCACCGTGCAGGCGTTGATTCGCCACCACTTGTTGCTTGCCGACACCGCGACGCGACGCGACCTGTCCGACGACGCGACCATCACCACGGTTGCGAACGTGTTGAAGTCGTCGCTCACCCTCGAGTTGTTGCGTGCCCTCACCGAAGCCGATTCGAAGGCAACGGGTGTGTCGGCTTGGAGCGACTGGAAAGCAGGTCTCGTGTACGAACTCACCGAACGAGTGCACCACGTGTTGGGTGGCGGTGATGTACACGACGTGACGTGGAAATTGTTCCCCGATGCCGAAGTCCTTGAGATGATGGCCGAAGGTCGATTCGCTGCGTGCACCACCGAGAATTCGATCATCGTCGTGAGCCCCGACCGTCCGGGAACGTTCAGCAAGGTTGCCGGAGTGATGGCTCTGCACGGCCTCGACGTTCTTGGCGCCGAGGCACACTCCGACGAGATGGGCATGGCTGCCTCGGAGTTTCGCGTGCAGCCGCCCTCGACGCACTCGATCGAATGGGGTCGGGTCATCGAAAGCGTCGAACGTGCACTGCGCAACGAGATCGCCCTCGAGGACCGGCTCGTCGAACGTGCCCGCGATTACGGCCCGTCCCGTGCGAAGACTGCCATCCCGCCCGCTCCGCCCTCGGTGCGATTCGACGACACCGCATCGTCGAACAGCACGCTGCTCGAGGTGCGGGCACCCGACAAAATCGGTCTGCTTCACAACATCGCGAAGACCATCGCCGACATGGGACTCGACATTCGCCATGCGAGAGTGCAGACATTGACGAACGAGGTCGTCGACACCTTCTATGTTCGGTCCGCATCGGGTGGAAAACTCACAGACTTGGCTCATCGCGCGGAAGTCGAAAAGGCGTTGATGGTCGCCGTCTCCAAGTGACCCGACTCCATGCGATTCGGTACTGGCCGGGTGTCGCGCCAAACTAATCTCGGGTTGTGAGCAAACCCGGACCACAGGACTTCACGCGTGACCTCTTGCGCTGGAGCGAGGCGCTGGCTGCAATCGCCCGAACGGGGATGGGTTTCACGCAGAACCTCTACGAGCGCGAACGATACGAGGAGGTTCTCCATGTCGCGGCCGACATCAAGGCAGCCGCCGACGACGCGCTCGACGTACGTCGCGAGCAGGACCATTTCGTGCAGGAATGGATGGAAAGCATCGGCGAAGGCGTGCCGGGCTACGTCACCCCCAAGGTCGCCATCGGTGCGATCGTGGGGAATGAAGCGAACGAGATCCTTCTCGTCCGGCGCAAAGACAGCGGAATTTGGCTGTACCCCACGGGATGGGCGGACGTGGGTTATTCACCTGCCGAGGTCGCGCTGAAGGAAGTGCACGAGGAAACCGGCATTGAATGTGAAGTGGTTCAAATGCTCGGCGTCGTCGACGGCATGCGGATGGGTTTCTCGCGTTTCGGTATGTACATGCTGTTGTTCCACTGTCGTGCAACGGGCGGAGAACTGCGGGGGCACCCACTGGAAACATCGGGCGTCGGCTGGTTCTCGCGGGATCAGTTGCCGCATCCAACGGCTGGTGCCCAATGGTGGGGGCCGATGGCGTTTAACGCACTTGACGGTGGGTCGCACGTCGCGACGTTTGATCCTCCGCGCGCCCCAATTTGGCGAAGTGGTGAATCGGCCTAGCGGCCGTCCTGGTCGCGGAGGAACTGTTCGACTTCCTCCATCAGAACGTCAGTGTCGCCAACGTCGGCATCGGTGAGGTCGACCGCATCATCACCTGAGTCGGTTGCAAAGTCGAATTGCAACTGTGTGTCGTCGTCTTCGAGATCGAAATCGTCGTCATCGTCGATTGAGATACCCGAATCCGACATCGTCTCGAGACGGCCGACGTAGGACTGCAGGTCGTCGTCGTCTTCGATCATCGAGTCGAGTTGCGACTCGTATGCGGCGACCAAGTCCATCATGTGACCGACGGGAGCGGGCGTACCGATGATGTCGCAGGCCCGCTGCATAAGGGCAACCGCCGCTTTTGGCGAACTGATTTGTCCCGCGTACGCGGGGACCGCCGCCCACAACGAGGCCGAAGGCACGGATGCCTTGCCACACACGTCGTGGAGCACACCGACGATGCCCGTGGGGCCCTCGTAACGCGAACGCTGCAGGCTGTAGCGATTGACCAGTGAGTCGTCGGTGGCCGTGCCGATGAGTTGCACCGGCCGTGAGTGTGGAACGTCGGCCAGAAGCGCGCCGAGCGTGAGGAAGAGCTTCGCGTCGTACTTTTCGAACACGCCCAACAGTTGATCGGTAAAGAGCCGCCACCGCAGGCTGGGTTCGGGACCGAGCACGAGGATGACGTCGGTACCCGCGGAGCGCGCATGCCAGAGTCCGATTGTCGGCCACACGATGCGACGTACGCGACCATCACTCAACTTCACGTGCGGACGAATAGTGGCAAAATCGGTGAAGAGCTCGGGGTCAATCTCGGCGAGTGCGGTTGCACCCCAACCCTGTATGAGATTTTGCAGTGACGATGAAGCGGCATCGGCAGCGTCGTTCCAGCCGGTGAATGCAGCGATGACAGTGGGCGTCGTGAGGCTCGGTTCGGAAATCCAACGGATGTGATCAGTGCCGCCCATGACGCCCCAACGCTATCCACCCAACTCGGCTATTTCGAACGCTCCAGATTGGCTCGCACGTAGTAATTGCTGCCCCCGCCCGCGGCCAGAACGTCGTCGAGCCAGTTCCCTTCGTACACGTCGTTCGGGCCCTGCATGAGGTCGTTTTCCGTCGCGCCCTCGGGCGTGGTGACCAGAGTCCATGCTTGGCGTTTGTACGTCCAGTTGTCGGGGTCGAGTGCGTGTGCGCGGCGCCAGTAGGGAACCGCGGCATCGTGCCCAACCGTACGATGCAGGTGTTCACCCATCGCAAAACACGCCGAAGCGAGCGACGTGTCGCTCGACATCGGCCTCGATGTCTCGACAACCTCTTCCGGAGTCATCGCGTAGGGACTCGCCGAACCGTTGCGTACCCAGTCGAGCAGTGCCGCCCGATAGGCCGCTGAGTCGTCGGGAATCGCCTTGACCTCGGTCATCATGCGCTTCAGTCGGTCGGGGATTCCGTCGGGAATCTGCATGTCGCGTGCGCGACTGCGCTCGATCGACGCTTGTTCGGCCGGTCGCACGATGACGCCGTTCTCGTCGATCCACACCGCCATCGGAACGTTGATGAACCCGAAAAGCTCGTTCGTGCAGTGGGTCGTGTCGATGAGCGACGGATGCGTCGGCGACGCAGCCACGATCCACGGTCTCGCGTGCTCGGGGTCGATGTCGAGGGCAACCGTGACGACCGTGCCGCCCAGCGGTTCGATTTCAGTGTGGAGTGCCTGCCACCCGGGCAGGGCCGTACGGCAGCCTCACCAACTGGCCCAGGCGATCATGATGATCCGTCGACCGCGAAGCGACGCGAAGTCGAACCCGCGACCCATCACATCGATGAGCGACGATGGGAATCGAGCGACCGCGCTCGACAACGTGCGGCCCGTCGCGGTCGCGGGTCCGAGCGACCACACGCCGTGATCGGAGTCGTGCACGACGGGCATGCCGAGTCGCTTTGCTGCCGCCTCGACATCGACCATCCCGTCGGCGAGAGCGCCGGGTGCAGGCACACACACTTCTTCTCGGCACATGCCTTCGGGCTTGGCATCCCATCCGGTTGACGACGAGAACTCGTCGGCTGTCACGCGAAGGCTCGAGAAGATCAT
>SXZT01000126.1 GCA_005787785.1 Actinomycetota bacterium | reverse complement strand
GCGAGCCCACGAGTCTTTGGTTGCCTTCGTCCATGCGGCATCGTCGATGACGAGTTCGTCGAGAAAGAAAAAATCGACCATCGAAGGCACGTCGGCGAGCACCTGAACACGCGTCTGGACCAACCCGGCCATCGCGGAGAACTTGTCCGCATCGAACTTCTCGACGGACCACGGCACGTTCGGGCCCGCGAGCACGGGTTGGCACGCCGCGACGAACTCGTCGACCGGCAGCGCCCTGATGTATTCGCCGTTGAAGGCGAGCAGTTTTTGGATGTCGAAGAAAGCGGGTGAATGGTTCACGTCTTCGAGGCGGAACTCGTCGACGATGCGCTGCCACGGAACGATCTCGGTGTCACCCTGGGGGGCCCAACCAAGCGTCATGAGGTAGTTCACCATCGCCTCGGCGAGGATCCCTTCTTCGCGGTACTGCTCGACGGCGACCTTGTCCCGCCGCTTCGAGAGCTTCTTGCGCTGTTCGTTCACGAGCACGGGCACGTGGGCCCAGGTTGGCGCTGCCGCACCCAGCGCATGCCACAACATCTGCTGCTTCGGCGTGTTCGGCAGGTGCTCTTCGGCCCGCACCACGTGGGTGATGCGCATGATCCGGTCGTCGACAACGTTGGCCAGAAGGAACATCGGCGACCCGTTGCCGCGCAACAGCACGAAATCCTCGATCGTGGCGTTGTCGAAACGCACCTCGCCGCGCACGAGGTCGTGAACGACGGTCTCACCCTCTGGAACACGGAACCGCAGGACACGACCCGGGCCGGGTTCCAGGCCGCGGTCGCGGCTGAATCCGTCGTAGCCGGGCTTGCCCGACGCCTTTGCCCGCTCCTGCACCTGGTCGGGTGTGAGGTCACAGAAATAGGCCTTGCCCTCGGCGTACAGGCGCATCGCCGCCTCGACGTGCGCTGCCGCATTGTCGGACTGGAAGTACGGGCCCTCGAACTGCGGATGGCCCTTGTCGATTCCCAACCACGCCAGGGCATCGATGATGCCCTGCGTCCACTGCGGCTCGTTGCGCGACTCGTCGGTGTCCTCGATGCGCAATACGAAAGTGCCACCCTCGCGCAGGGTCAGCGCCCAGTTGTACAAAGCGGTGCGCGCGCCACCAACATGGAAGAAGCCCGTCGGTGACGGAGCGAATCGATACCGGGGGCCGTTCGACATGACGGCTCAAGGCTACAGACGGAGAGAACCATGCAGAATCAACCGAACGTCTTCGGCGAACCGGTCACCACGTGTTGCACCAGTCCCATGACGGGTTGGTACCGCAACGGATGCTGCGAAACGGGTGGCAACGACCACGGCGTGCACACGGTCTGCGCGATCATGACCGACGAGTTTCTCGAGTTCTCGAAGTCGATGGGCAACGACCTCTCCACCCCGATGCCCCAGTACAACTTTCCGGGCCTGAAGGCCGGCGACAAGTGGTGTCTTTGTGCGATGCGCTGGCAAGAAGCACTCGACCATGGCATGGCGCCGCGCGTCGACCTGTCGGCCACTCACATGCGCACCCTCGAGTTCGTCGACCTCGACGACCTGAAGCGCTTCGCGGTCTAATCGAGAAGGGTCAAGTCGGCGAAAGATTCCCGGCGGCGAACGACGCGCGCGGAGCCATCGGCCACGAACACAACTGCGGGGCGCGTGACCATGTTGTAGTTGGACGCCATCGAGTACCCGTACGCACCGGTGACGGGCACCGCAAGAAGGTCGCCGACCGCAAGTTCCGCCGGCACGTGTGCGTCGTCGATCAGAATGTCACCGCTTTCGCAGTGCTTGCCGACCAGCCGCACGGGACGATCCCGCAGTGCAGTTGGGTGCGCGGGCATGAACACCTCGTACTGCGCGTCGTAGAGCATGGGGCGCAGATTGTCGCTCATGCCACCGTCGACGGCGACGTAGTCGCGCACGTTTGGAATGTTCTTCATCGACCCGACCCGATAGACGGTGACCGCGGCCGAGGCCACGATCGAACGTCCCGGCTCGACCATCACTTCGACACCGGCCGGCAGTCCCGCCGTCGCGGCGCGCACAACGGCGGCCCACTGTCCCATCGTTGGTGCGTGTTCGGCCGCGGTGTAGGCGACGCCCAGTCCACCGCCGACCGTGAGTTCGGGAAGACCGAGAGGTGCGAAGAATTCGACCATGGCAGTGGTTGCGCGACCGAGGAGGTCGGCATCGAGGACGTTCGAACCGATGTGGAAATGAACACCCACGAGGTCGATCGACTGCGCCACACGGCAACGCTCGATGGCCCGCAATGCATCGCCATTGGAGAGGTTGAAGCCGAACTTCGAATCGTCCTGGCCGGTCGAGATGTATTCGTGCGTATCGGCGTGGATACCGGGGGTCACGCGCACCTGCACTCGCGCGCGTGAACCGTCGGCAAGGATGCGCTCGAGTCGGTCCATCTCGTCGAAGTTGTCGACGACGATGTGGCGCACACCCTCGGTGACCGCGTAGCGCAGTTCGTCCTCGGACTTGTTGTTGCCGTGCATCACGCACCGGTCGGCCGGCACGCCTGCGGCGCGAGCGACGTACAACTCGCCACCGGTCGCGACGTCGAGCATCAGACTTTCCTCGTCGGCGAGGCGCGCCATCGCCTTGCAGAGGAACGCCTTCGTCGCGTAGATCACGTTGCCTGCGCCAAACGAGGAAACGGCCTCGCGGCAGCGGTTGCGAAGGTGCGTCTCGTCGTAGACGAATAGGGGCGTACCGAACTCGGCCACGAGATCGTCGATGCGACAACCGCCGATCGACAGTTGACCGTCGGATTCGACGGTCGCCGTGTCGGGCAAAAGGCGCATTTCGATCGGTGCGCGGCTCACATCGCCTCCGGGGCGTCGATGCCCAACAGGCCGAGGCCTGTTTGCAGCACCCGGGCAGTCGCGTCGCACAGCACGAGACGGCTCGAACGTACGGGCTCGTCGGACTTCAGCACGGGGCAATTCTCGTAGAAAGCGGTGAACGCCGTCGCAACCTCGTAGAGGGAGGTACAAAGGCGGTGCGGGCTCGCCTTGTCGATCGTGTCACGGACCGCCGAGTCGAACTGCAGAACGGTGAGCGCGAGAGCACGTTCTTCCTTCGCCGAGATGGCCAGATGGGACGCATCGACGGAGGTTCGTGGCACACCGGCGCGACGGAAGATGCTGCAGATGCGGGCGTGTGCATATTGCAGGTACGGGGCGGTGTTGCCGTCGAACGACAGCATGCGGTCCCAGTCGAAGATGTAGTCCTTCACCCGGTCGGTCGACAGGTCGGCGTACTTCACGGCACCGATGCCGACCATGCGTGCGATTGCGTCCTGCTCGGTGACATCGAGGTCGGGGTTCTTTTCCCGAACCGCGGCCGTCGCACGTTCGACTGCCTCGTCGAGCAGCGCCGACAGCTTCACGCTGTCACCGCTGCGGCTCTTCAACATCTTGCGGTCCGACCCGAGAACGTTGCCGAACGCGACGTGGCGCATTTCGACCGTCGGTGGCAGCCAGCCGGCTGTGTGCGTGGCGGCCTCGACCATCTGCAAGTGCTGGGCCTGCGGTGCACCGACGACGTACCACATGCGGTTCGCACCCAGACGCTCTACGCGGTCGATGACGCAGGCTAGGTCGGTCGTCGCG
>SXZT01000017.1 GCA_005787785.1 Actinomycetota bacterium | reverse complement strand
TCCCCAGCCAACCTGCGCGGGTTTGCCTGCGATGCGGTCACGTTCGGCTGCGTGTTCTTCCTCGATGCGTGCAGCGATCATCGCCTTCAGTCGGTTCATCGCTTTCTCGCGGTTCTGCAACTGACTGCGCTCTTCCTGCGATGAAGCCACGAGACCTGTCGGCTCGTGAATGAGGCGAACCGCTGACGAAGTCTTGTTGACGTGCTGGCCACCCGCACCCGATGCGCGGAACACTTCCATACGGATCTCCGACTCGTTCACGTCGACGTTTGGTTCATCCATGACGGGCCACACCTGCACCGAGGCGAAACTCGTTTGACGGCGACCCTGGTTGTCGAAGGGGCGGATACGCACGAGGCGGTGCGTGCCGCGCTCCGACGTCATGAGCCCGTAGGCATAGCGGCCGTGGATCGTGAATTCGGCAGAGAGTATCCCCGCCTCGGTGCCCTGTGAAACGTCATCAACCTCGATGGAGAATCCGCGCCGCTCGGCCCATCGCGAATACATCCGCAACAGGATCTCCGACCAGTCCTGCGCGTCGACTCCACCGTCCTTGGCGTTGATCTGCACGATGCAGTCCGCCTCGTCGTGTTCCCCGGTGAAGAGGCTGCGCATTTCGAGCGTGTCGAGCTGACGCGAGGCCTTTGCGATACCGTCGTTTAGTTCGGGTTCCTGCGACGCATCACCGACCTCGCGCGCCAGTTCGTGGAGAACCTCGATGTCCTCAATCGCCGCGACGAGGCCGTCGAATTCGTCGATGTCACCCTTCACGTTCGCATAGTCGGTGTTGATGCGCTTGGCGAGATCTTGGTCATCCCAAAGATCGGGGCGAGCGACCTCCAGTTCGAGTTCCGCCAAACGCGAGCGACCGGCATCGACCTTCAGGTACGTGCGCGCATCGTCGAGGCGCTCCCGAAGGCGGCGGATGGCGTCGGAGAAGTCACGCATGGGGGAAGGATGTTGTTGTCAGGCGGCGCCGCGGCCGTGACACATCTTGAACTTCTTGCCCGACCCACACGGGCAGGGCGAGTTGCGCGGGGTCTTGTCGAACTCGCTCTTGACGACGGGCGTATTCGACGGCGTCGAAGCCGGCGCAGCCACCTCGTCGGGCAGTTCGCCGTCGGCAACCGCGGCCGCGGCAGCGGCCCGGAACCCGTCGGTATCGACGTTCTCGGACGACAGCTGCTGCACGTTTTGCACCTCGGCGGCATCGTCAGTGACGACCTGTACGTGCATGACGTAGCGCACGAAGTCCTGGGCGATGCCTTTCATGAGGGCACCGAACATGTCGTAGCCCTCGCGCTGCCACTCCGTGAGCGGGTCCTTCTGTCCCATTGCACGGAGGTTGATGCCCTCTTGCAGGTAGTCCATCTCTTCGAGGTGTTCACGCCAGCGCTGGTCAATGATGCGCAACATGACCTGTCGCTCGATCTCGCGCATGACCGACTCGCCGAGTTCGGCCTCGCGCTGTGCGTAGAAGGCGGCGGCGTCGGCCATCACGACGTCATACATCCCGTCGGTGCCGTCGGCGTCGTTGAGACTCGCGGTTGTGACAGACGTCGGCCAGTAGGTCGAGAGTTCGCGCACCAGGCCTTCCAGGTCCCACTCATCGTCGGCCTCGGTGACGCAATACGTCTCGATGAGGGAGTCGACGGCCTCGGAGAGGTACTCCATCGCGGCAGCACGCAGGTCGAGGCCCTCGAGAATCTGGTCGCGGCGCTGGTAGATGACCTTGCGCTGCTCGTTCATCACCTCGTCGTACTTGAGAACGTTCTTGCGAATCTCCCCGTTGCGTTGCTCGACGGTGGTCTGCGCCCGCTCGATCGCCTTCGTCACCATTTTCGCCTCGATGGCCTCGTCGTCGGGAAGCGCGCGACCCATCACCCAGCTGAGCGCACCCGTGGCGAAGAGTCGCATGAGTTCGTCGTCGAGTGACAGATAAAAACGCGATTCACCCGGGTCACCCTGACGGCCCGAACGACCACGCAACTGGTTGTCGATTCGTCGGCTCTCGTGGCGCTCGGTGCCGAGCACGTAGAGCCCACCGAGTTTGCGAACCTCGTCGCCCTCTTGGCCACACGACGCCTTCAACTCGGCGAGGAGTTCGGCATAACGCGCCTGCGCACGCTCGCGTTGCTGGCGGTAATCCTCGGGCATCTGCTCGAGGGGCATCGGAAGGGCGAACTCGTCGGCGAGTGTTTCAGCGGTGAAGCCCTCGGCCAGCACGGATTGACGCGCGAGACCTTCGGGGTTCCCGCCGAGAAGAATGTCGACGCCACGACCGGCCATGTTCGTGGCAACGGTGACGGCGTGCAGACGACCGGCTTGGGTCACGATCTGCGCCTCACGCGTGTGTTGCTTGGCGTTCAGGACCTCGTGCAGGATGCCGCGCTTGTTCAATTGGCGCGAGAGGTACTCGCTCTTTTCGACACTGACGGTGCCGACGAGTACCGGCTGGCCGATGTTGTACTTCTCGACGATGTCTTCGACGACGGCGTTGAACTTGGCAACCTCGCTCTTGTAGATGAGGTCGGCTTGGTCGGCGCGGGCCACCGACTTGTTCGTGGGAATCGGTACAACCTGCAAGCCATAGGTGTTCACCAGTTCGGCGGCCTCGGTTTGGGCGGTACCCG
>SXZT01000125.1 GCA_005787785.1 Actinomycetota bacterium | reverse complement strand
CCGACGCGACTGCGAAGCGCGACCAGGTGTCGGCCGCGATGGATACGTTGCGCGGCTGCGCCGAGAAAGTCGGTGGCGACGTCATCTCGGCAGGCGGCACGGGCACGTGGCGCGAACATCTCGACACGGGCATCACCGAACTGCAGGCCGGTAGCTATGCATTGATGGACACGCAGTACGCGACGCTCGGTTTTCCCTTCCGCCAAGCAGTGCACGTCGTCGGCACGGTGATATCACGGGCGGCCGGTTGGGCCGTTGCGGATGTCGGCCTGAAGGCACTCGGTATGGACCACGGCAACCCCGAAGTCGACGGCTACGACGTGTGGTTCTGCTCGGACGAACACGTCACATTCGCGGTGAAACGCGATCCGAACGCCCATGGTGCACCGACGTTCCTGCCCAAGGTCGGCGAACGCGTGCTCGTCGCACCCGCGCACGTCGACCCCACGATGTCGCAACACGAACGTGCCTGGGTCCATCGCGACGGCCTCGTCGTCGACGAGTGGGCCATCGACCTACGCGGTTGGTGACTCGGTCAACGCAGCGGCAAGGGCACGGAACGCTCGGCCGCGGTGCGACACCATGTTCTTTTCTTCGGCGGTCATCTCGGCAAACGTGCGACCGTCACCGTCGTCGGGAATGAACAACGGGTCGAATCCGAAGCCGCGGTCACCACGCTCGGCCGTGGCGATGCGACCGTTGCACACGCCCTCGACGATCGTCTCGCGACCGTCGGGCCAGGCGACCAGCGCCACGGTGACGAATCGCGCAGCGCGTTCGGCCACCCCCGACAGCGCACCGAGCAGTTTGCGGCGGTTGTCGGCATCGGTGCACCCCTCGCCCGCATAGATCGCAGTGTCGACTCCGGGAGCGCCCCCGAGTGCCGCGACCTCGAGACCAGTGTCGTCGGCGACCGCGGCCTTGCCGGTCACAGCGAGAATCGCACCCGCCTTCAGACGTGCATTGCCGACCAGTGTCCCTGCGTCTTCGACGATCTCTCCGACCGACTGCGGCCGCGACAGCAACACCCAACCATCGGGAAGCAGGCCCGCGATCTCGGCAACCTTGCCGGGATTCGCGGTGGCGCAGACCAGTTCGCGCGATGCGGTCACGGGTGCGTGGGTCAGCGACCGAGCGGACGTTGCGGCGGCGGCGTTGCCAAGAGGCTGCGCTGTGCATCGAAGATTCGGCCGAGACCGTGCGACGCGAGTTCGAGCAACGTGTCGAGTTCCGAGCGCGCGAACGCCTGGCCTTCGGCCGTGCCCTGCACCTCGACGAATCTTGCCTCGCCGCCGGCGACCGGCTGGAGCATCACCACGTTCATGTCGACCTCGGCCGAGCTGTCCTCGACGTAGGGAAGGTCGAGGATCGGCGTGCCGTTGTGGATGCCCACGCTGATGGCCGCACACTGCGAATGCAGGGGATGTTTCTTGATGAGTCCGTTCTGCATGACGCGCGTCAGGGCATCGTGGAGCGCGACAAAACCACCGCAGATGCTCGCGGTGCGTGTTCCGCCGTCGGCTTGCAACACGTCGCAGTCGACGACGACCTGGCGCTCACCGAGCAGCTGCATGTCGCATGCCGCGCGCAACGACCGACCGATGAGCCGCTGGATCTCGACGGTACGACCACTCTGCTTGCCCTTTGCCGCCTCGCGGTCGACGCGCTCGGGCGACGACCCGGGCAACATGCTGTACTCGGCGGTGACCCAACCCTTGCCGCTGCCCTTCATCCAGCGCGGCACGTCTTCGTCGATCGACGCGGTGCACAGCACACGTGTCTTGCCGAACGACACGAGCACGGAACCCGCGGCCATTTCGGTGTAGTCGCGCTCGAATGAGAGCGGTCGCAATTCGTTCGGGTGTCTGCCGTCGGGTCGTGTCATGCCGACCATGATTGTGCATCGGAGAGCTCGGGACCGAACAAGCGGCTGCCGAGCTGTGCAAACCATTCGGGATCACCCGACGAATAGAAGCGGTGTTCACCCTTGCGGTCGGTCTTTTCCGCGAGGCCACTGGTCTCGAGCATTCCCCGCACGGCGAATGCCGTCTCGTCGGCCGACGACACCAGCACCACGTCGGGTCCCATCACGTCGCCGATCACGCGCGCCAGATACGGGTAATGCGTGCAACCGAGAAGCAACGTGTCGACACCCGCCGACGAAACAGGGGCGAGAAGTCGTTCCGTAAGAACGCGCACTTCGTGTCCCGTCGTCTGGCCACGTTCGACGAACTCGACCAAGCCCGGACAGGCCGCCGACACCAGGTCGACCGACGCATCGACCTCGGCGACCGCCTTGTCGTACGCACCCGAATCGATGGTGCCCACGGTGCCGATGACTCCCGCACGGCCGTTGCGGGTTGCCTGCACCAACGCGCGAGCACCCGGCTCGATCACGCTGACAACGGGTACCGGAAGAATCGAACGCAATTGGTCGAGAGCCACCGAAGCCGCCGTGTTGCACGCCACCACGATCATCTTCACGTCGAAGTCGTTCACGAGGCTGGTGGCGATTTCGTGCGCGTATCGCTGCACCTCCGTGGCGGGCTTGTTGCCGTAGGGATAGCGGCCCGTGTCACCGATGTACACCAAGTCCTCGGCGGGCAAAAGATCGATGACGGCACGCGCCACCGTGAGTCCCCCGAAGCCGGAGTCGAACATTCCGATCGGCTGCACCATCGGTACTCAGACTATGGGTTCGTCACCACGAGTACGTTGAGTGGGTGCTCGCGGCCACTCTTCTCGCAATCGGAGCGGCGATTCTGCACGCTGGATGGAATCTCGCGATCAAGCAGAGTGGCGATCGCTGGCTCGCACTGTGGGGACAATTCTTCGTCGCCGGTGCCGGCTGTGTCGTTCTTCTCGTCGCGCTCGGCGGCGTGCCGGCAAGCGCATGGGTGTGGGCGTCGCTCAGCGGGTTCACCCACGCCGGTTACCTGTGGAGCCTCGCCCGCGCATACGACCTCGGCGACTTCTCGGTCTCCTACCCCATTGCCCGCGGGACCGGCGCGGTGCTCGCGGCGATCGGCGGCGTGATGTTGCTCGACGACTCGCTGTCGGCACTCAACTTCGTTGGCATCGCGGTGACTGTCGTTGGTTTGTGGTTGCTTGCAGGACCCGCCGACAACGCACACGTGCGCGCGGCCCTTGCCGTTGCGGCAACGATCGGCGTGTACTCGGTGATCGACAGCCATGGCTCACGCGACACGGGTGGAAACCTTTACGCCCTCGCAACCTTCGTCGCCAGTGCGTTCTTCACGACGGTTCACGGCTTCGTCATCGGTCGCGGCCCGGCGATGCTGCCTGCGCTGCGGGCGCAATGGCGGCGATCCGCCCTTGCGGGTGCGGCATCGGTACTGACCTACTGGATGGTTCTCGTCGCGGTGCAGCGGGCATCGGTGGGCTACGTCACCGCGCTGCGTGAGTCGAGCGTCATCATCGCCGCACTCGTCGGCGTCTTCGTGCTGAAGGAGCCGAACGCGAGGCGACGAGTCACCGCTGCGTGCATCGCAGTCGGCGGACTGGTGATTCTCGTCGTCGGCTGACGAGTGCGACTCAGAAGTAGATGATCTTCTCGGCCGCGGCTTCGGCCACGTCGAGGTCGTCGGTGTAGGCACCCGTCGAGAGGTACTTCCACCCGCCGTCACAGATGATGAACACGATCGTTCCCTCGTCGATTTCGTTGGCCACCTTGATGGCACCCGCAAGCGAGGCGCCTGAAGAGAGACCCGCGAAGATGCCGGTCTGGGCAACCAATCGACGCGTCCATTCGATGCTCTCGCGCGGACGCACCACACGCTTGCGATCGAGCAGTTCGAACCCGTTCCAGTTCTCGAAGACCGGCGGGATGTAGCCGTCTTCGAGGTTGCGCAGACCCTCGACGCGCTCGCCGAGCGGTGGCTCGATGGCGATGATCTTCACGTCGGGCTTGTGCTCGCGCAGATAGCGGCCCGCTCCCATCAGGGTTCCCGAGGTGCCGAGACCCGCAACGAAGTGCGTGATCTCGGGGCAATCACGCAGCACTTCGGGACCCGTAGTTTCGTAGTGGGCGCGCGGGTTGGCATCGTTGCCGTACTGGTAGAGGAAGCACCACTCGGGATGCTTCTCGGCCATTTCCTGAGCGCGACGCACCGCACCGTTCGAACCCTCTTCGCCGGGGGTCAACACAATGTCGGCACCGAAGATCTGGAGCATTTGACGACGCTCGACCGACACGCTCGTCGGCATGAGAATGGTGATCGGGTAACCCTTGATCTGGGCGATGGCGGCGAGCGCGATGCCGGTGTTGCCCGACGACGGCTCGAGAATGCGCTGGCCGGGCTGCAGGCGACCGTCTTTTTCGGCGGCCTCGATCATCGCCTTGGCGATGCGGTCCTTCACCGAACCAAAGGGGTTCTGGTTCTCCAACTTGGCGACGAGGCGTACCGACGGCTTCGGCGAGAGCACGCTGACGTCGACCATCGGGGTGTTGCCGATGAGGTCGAGCACGCTGTCGTTCACCATGTTGAGGCGGGTCTCGATGCTCATGCTCAGCCTCCTTCCGACGGTTGGGGTCCCACCGAAGCGGGATCAAAAAACGACTAAACCTGTCGGAATTGTACTGAATTGTCGGGCGGCTTGCTCAGGCGAGCCAATAGGCCGTCGAGATGTCCTCTTCGGTGATCTGCGAACCCTCGGGAGCGGCCTGGTCGATGCGAAAGCTGCGCGCCTCGGGCACCTCCCGCGCCAGGGTCACGATCAGGTAGTGCCACCCCGGGTCGGGGGCCTGCGCCACGTCGGTCGGGCTGGGGTACGCCTCGCTGTGGGTGTGGCTGTGCATCACACCGATGATCTCCAGGCCGTCGGCCTCGGCCGCTAGTTCGGCACGCAGGTGCTCTTTCGGGTCGATCGTGTAGACGCGCGCACTGTTCGCCACGTTCGTGCACGGCACGAAGCGCACGACCTCTGCCCTGTCGGGCCGACCGACCATCAGGCCACAGGCCTCGTACGGGTAACCCGCCAGCGCGTGGTCGTGCATCGCACGCAGTTCGGTTTCGGGAACCGTCAGCTTCGATGGTGTCGCCACGTCGACGAATCTACCGACGCGCGTCGGGCAACGGCGAAGTTTTCAGGCTGCACCGAGAACCGTTCCGTATCGCTGCTGCGCAGCTTGAGCAGACGTACCGATGAACTTGCCGATCTTCTGCCAAGAAAGGCCCGCCGCACGCGCCTTTGCAACGGCGTCGAGCAACTGCTGTTCGGATCGAGCTCGCGTGACAACCGCGCGCTGGAGCAGGTACTCCTCGAGTGGAATCTCCGTCGCTTTGTCAGAATCGAAGTCTTCGAATTGCTGTGACAACTCTTCAGCATGGTCGAGAATCTCTTGGATTGACCTTGGCATGATGATCACCTGACAAATTTCGGTCGTGCCGGCATGGCGTGGACGATGAACTCAACTCCGTCTCCTGAACTGAGGCCGACTTCCAGAAGTCTTGCCGACCGGTCGGGGCCGATCAACATCGTCAGGTCGTCGAGTTTCAGCACGCGAATCGGGTGTTGAAATGCGTGGAGCATGTCCGCGTCGGCAACGCCGTGCTTTCTGGCGCTGTCGAGGATGACCGGATCCACACCGTCAAGTTAACTTGATATAGCCCGTGTTGCAACCAATCGACTCAGATCTCAGGCGACGGCGAGACCGCGGTTGCGGTACGCACGACGCCGCACCGGCGCGAAGCCCAACTTCTCCACCAGGATTCCGGTGGTGAGAATGAGCAGGATCGCCGTCACGATGAGCGACATGTCACCCAACTGACGTCCTGTCTCGAGCGTCTGGCCGAGGCCGTTGCCCAGCGCGGGCGAAATCGCGATGAGTTCGGCAGCCATCAATGAACGCCACGCGAAGGCCCACCCTTGCTCGAGGCCGGTCAGGTAGTTCGGCAAAGCGGCGGGCAACACCACACGACGGATGTTGTCGAACCGACGCAGGCCCAACACCTTGGCAGCACGAAGATAAAGCGGCGGGATCTGGTCGATGCCGTTCACCAAACCGTTCGTGATCGACGGCGTGGCACCCAGGATGACGACGGCATAGATGGTGGTTGGGGTGAGACCGAACCAGATGATGGCTGCGGGCACCCAAGCAACCGACGGCAACTGCTGGAGGCCACTGAGGATTGGCCGCAACACCGTGCGGGCGAAACGTGCGCGCGTGATCAGAATCGCAAGTGGCGTCGCAATGACCGCCGACATCGCAAACCCAATGAGACCGCGGCTCACGCTGTTGCGCACCGCAGACCACACCAGACCTTGCTGCCACTGGTCACGCAGCGAGCGCCACACGTTGCCGGGGCCGGGGAACTTCCATTCGGGCCAGATCTTCAGCGCGAAGAGAACCTGCCAAACGATCAACAAACCCGCGATCGAAATGACCGCGGGAACGGCGGCTTTGACGAACCGCCGACCGAGCGAGATTCGCTCGACGGAATTGGATTCGAGGGCATCGAGTCCCGCTTCGAGAGTGGCGAGGTCGTTGCGTTCGGGAACTTCAACGGGTTGCATGACGGCTGATCTCCTTGCGCAGCTCGGTGGTGATTTCGGCAGCGAGCGTCGCAACCGCCGGGTCGTCGATGTTGCGCGGCTGGGGCAGGTCGATCCCCCACTCGCGGATCACGCGACCAGGCTTCGACGACAGAAGCAGCACGCGTTGACCGAGGCGAATTGCCTCACGCACGTTGTGCGTGACGAACACGATCGTCAGCCCACGCTCTTTCCAGACCGTCGAGATTTCCTCGTGCAGGAAGTCCCGGGTGATGGCATCGAGCGCAGCGAACGGCTCGTCCATCAACAGGATCTTGGCGTCCTGCGCCAGTGCACGGGCAATGGCAACACGTTGCTTCATGCCGCCCGACAGTTCGTGCGGTCGCTTGTCGTAGGCGTGTTCGAGATGCACCAGGCGCAACAACTCGAGCGCCCGCTCCTTGCGTTCCGCCTTCGCGACACCCGAGGCCCGCAGGGCGAGTTCGATGTTCTTGCCTGCGGTGAGCCACGGGAACAACGCCGACTCCTGGAAGATCACCGACACCTTGCCGCTGGTTGCGATCGAGCCCACGCTTGCGACGTCGAGATTCGACACGAGATTCAACAACGTGGTCTTGCCGCATCCGGACGCACCGAGGAGGCAGACGAATTCGCCTGCCTCGAGGGTGACGTTGATGTCGTCGAGTACCGGGGCGGATTCGCCCCGGTACGTCTTCGACACGTTCTTGATTTCGATTGCCGATGTGCTCAACTCAACCCCAGTCCTGCGGTTTGGTACTTCTTGAATTTCGGATTCTGTTGCAACCGGATCTTGTTCAGGATGCGAAGGTCGTAAATCCCGGTCACGCCTTTTGCGCCGAGCTTCAGAAGTCCCGCATCCACGGCATCGTTCGCGCTTTCAAGAAGCACCTTCGCCAAGGGATCCTCGCTCACGATGATGTTGCCCCATGCCCGATTGATGACGTCGTCAGCGAGTGCCTTGCCGGTCTTGGCGACCAACTCGGCCTGGATGAGATTCTTGACGGCTGCTTCGTTCTTCTTTTTCGAGATGAAATCAACCGTCTCGACATGGGCACGCAGGAACGACTCCACCGAACCCGGGAACTTCTTCAGGAAGGATTCGGTCGCGATGAGGTGCGTCGTCAGGAACTTCTTGTCGGCCCAGATGTCCTTCTCGTCGAGCAAGACTTTCGCACCGGCTTCGACCACGAGACGTGACGACCATGGTTCGGGCACCCACGCCCCGTCGAGACGACCGCTCTTGAAGAGCGTGAGAGTGTTCGAGTTCTCCGTCGGAGTGATGGCGACATCACCACCACCCGTGATCGTCGTCGTCAGACCCTGCTTCTTCAGGTAGGCGCGAATCGCCACGTCCTGCGTGTTGCCCAACTGCGGAGTTGCGATGGTCTTGCCCTTCAAGTCGGCGATCGAATTGATCGAGGGCTTGACGACCAGTTGCGCGCCGTTCAGCGTCGCACCACCGATGATGCGAAGAAGCGTGCCGTTCGTCGTTGCGAATCCGGTGATCGCAGGGTTCGGACCGATATAGCTGACATCGATGGCTCCGCCCTTCATCGCCTCGACAACTGCGGGCCCCGCGTTGAACACAGTGAACTCGACCTTGGTCTTGTCGGCCTTGAAGTACTTCTCGAAGGTCTTGCGCTGCACCGCGACGAGTGCCGCGGCGTGGGTGACGTTGGCGAAATATCCAATGCGGATCTTCTTGGCGACCTTGCCCTTGGGGGCCACCGTTGTCGACGTTGGGTTCTTCGACGATGCGTCGGCGCCGATCACCGGCACCGTAAACGCAAGGGCCGCAACCACCGCGGCTGCGAGGGGCTTCTTCCACTTCTTCATGGGGGTCCTTTCGGGCTGGGAGCGTATTCCGTATTTCGGAACACCATTCCATTTCTAATTGTTGAGCAACCTAGTCAGAATTGTCGGGAATTACAACTCGCACCGAAAACGTGTCCCGTTTGCCAACATGGGCCCATGGCAGCAGAGCCCGGGGGCGTTCAATCAGTGGCCCGGGCCGCGGCAATCCTTCGAGCCCTCGCCGAGCCGCACCCCGACGGCTCGCAGACCGCCGACGGCCTGCCGCTCGCCGTTGTTGCCAAGACCACCGGCCTGTCCCCCAGCACGACCCATCGACTGTTGCGCGCTCTCATCGGCGAACACCTCGTCGAGCAGGATTCCTCGACCGAGCGCTACCGCCTCGGGCCTTTTGCCGGCGTCCTCGGCCAGGGATACCTCTCGTCGGCGGGCCTCGAGCGTGCGGTGCCGATCCTGCGTTCCTTGTGCCGACAAACCGACGAATCGGTGAGCCTTGCAACCTTGCACGGAACGACTGCGCTCGTGGTTCTGCAGGAACACTCGCCTCAACCCCTTCGCGTCGACCACCTCGCGGGCAAGGAACTGTTCCTGCACGCCTCAGCCATGGGCAAGGTGCTGCTTGCATTCAGCCCCTCGGGTATTACCGACGCCGCTGCGTCACTGGGCGAACTGTCGCGCTTCACCCCCCACACCATCACGACCCGCCAGGAATTGGTACGCGAACTCGAGGCCGTGCGCACGCGGGGCTATGCAATCAACGCAGGCGAACGCTACGACGGCGCAAACGGCGTGGCAGTGCCGGTGATCTCTCCCACGTCGTCGAGCACGAACTTCGCGCTCGGGATCCAGGGCCCCGCAACCCGCCTGACAGCCGAGCGGATGACGGAACTCGCCGACATTTGTCGGCGCGCCGCGGTGGATATCGCGGCATTGGGTATTCACTGATCAGCGAAATCCGCAGGCAAAACAAATGAAACCCACAGGCACCTCCGTTCTCGCGAGCAATCGCAAGGCACGCCACGACTTCAACATCATCGATGTGGTCGAGGCGGGAATCGTGCTGCTCGGCAGCGAGGTGAAAAGTCTGCGCACCGGCCAGGTGCAGTTGGCCGACGCGTACGCGCGCATCGTCGACGGCGAGGTGTGGCTCGAGGGCGTACACATCGCTCCATACCAGTTCGCCGTGGGTGTCGGTGCACACGACCCCGACCGCGCACGCAAGTTGTTGTTGCACTCGGCCGAGATTCGTCGCTTCCGCGAACGCATCATGAAAGACCGCTTCACACTGGTGCCTCTTTCGTTGATCCTGCGTGACGGCAAGGTGAAAGTTGAACTTGCGTTGGCACAGGGTCGCACCAAGGGCGACAAACGTCAGGCCATTGCCGAACGTGACGTGAAGCGCGAGATTCAACGCGAGATTTCGCAGCGCAACCGCCGCTGACGAAGCTGTCAGGCGCCGGGTGTGTTGCGTCCGGCCGCGTGACGCCCGGCGATGAAACCGAACACCATGGCCGGGCCGAGAGTTCCGCCGGGACCGCCGTAGGTCATGCCGAACGGCGAACCCATCACGTTGCCCGCTGCGTAGAGACCCGGGATCGGATCGCCATCGACGTTCAGCACGCACGCATTCGGGTCGACCCGCGGGCCACCCTTGGTTCCGAGACAACCGCTCTTGATTTCGAATGCGTAGTACGGACCGCGCTCAAGCGTGCCGAGCGTGGCGTCGCGACGGCCCTTGCGGTACGGGTCGCCCCACCAGCAGTCGAACGCGCTGTCGCCACGACCGAAGTCGGGGTCGTGGCCGGCCGCGACGTTGTCGTTCCAACGCGCGATCGACTTCACCAGTTCATCACCATCGACGCCAAGCTTCGCCGCCAATTCCTGCGGAGTTTCGCCACGCGGGATCCAATCGGGAACAACCGAGCCGTTGCCACCGGCACTGATACGGAAGCCGTACGTGTCGACGTATTGCTGGTCGAAGATCAACCAGCACGGCAGGTTCTCGTACTCGAATTTCGCGACGTTCTCGACGTGGAACGCCGCACCGAACGCGTTGTAGTTCGCCGCCTCGTTCGTGAAGCGACGCCCGCGCTTGTTCACCATGATCGAGTGCGGGAGCGTGCGCTGGCCGTTGACCAACACCTTGCCCATGGGGTTCGCCTCGAGCGGAACGACTCCGGTGGGAATCCACCACGCCTCGCGCATGTTCGACAACATCGCGCCGGCCTTCATCGCCATGCGCAGACCGTCACCCGTCGAGGTTTCGATCGACACCGGATGCGTCATCGGCCCACGTGTGAACGCACGCACCAGTTCCTTGTCGTGTTCGAAACCGCCCGACGCGAGAATCACGCCCTTGCGTGCGCGCACTTCGACGGGTCCCTTGGGTGTTTCCATGAGCACGCCGACGACCTCGCCGTTCTCGATGATCAATTCGCGGCCCGCACACAACACGCGCGGATAGATGCCACGGTCGAGGCACGCCTTCAGCAAACGACCCGCCAGCGCCTGACCGCACCCACGTTCGTTGTGCTCTTTGCGCCGCGCGTGCTCTTCGGGTGACGGCGGCTGCGGTACGGCCTTGCCGAGCGGCGTCTCGCTCATCGTGATGTGCGGGTCGGCGAAGTACGGCGACGGTGTCACCATGTCTTCCCACTCGCCCAGTTCTTCGAACGGGAAGATCGGGCATTCGATCGTTCGCCCGCCCTCGGGGCTGCCACCCGGAAACTCGGGGTGGTAGTCGGGCATCTCCGGCACGGCGTAGAACTGAACCGGCGTCTTGGCTTCCAGAAAATCGACCATGTCGGGGCCGTTGTCGATGTAGGCATCGACGAGACGCTCTTCGAGCATGTCGCGCGACAACGACATGATGTAGGTCTTTGCCTTTTCACGGCTGTCGTGAACACCAACTTCCGGCATGTGCGGATTGTTCGGAATCCACACCTGGCCGCCCGACCACGCGGTGGTGCCTCCCACTAGCGAGGCCTTTTCGAAGATCGCAACCGATGCGCCGAACTCGTGGGCCACGACCGCCGCGGTGAAACCCGCGGCGCCCGTGCCCAAGACGACGACGTCGAACTCTTCGTCCGGAAGTTGAGACATCGTTGGTGCCGTTCCCTCTCTTTGTTACCGCCACCTCGCTTGTCGCTTTATTTGCAACAAGTGTTGTAGAATCTACCACAAGGAACAACCCGCCGCCACAAGTCGAGGGGAACGACATGCCGAAAATCGTCGACCACGAAAAGCGTCGTCGCGAGGTGACCCTCGCGGCCGCCCGAATCGTCATCGGCGAGGGGCGCCACGCCCTCACTGCCCGTCGCGTCGCCGCCACCACCGGTTGGTCGACCACCGTCGTTTCGCACTACTTCGACGACATGGCCGACCTCTTCTACGAGACGTATTCATTTGCCACCGCCCGTTCGCGCCGTCGTGTCGAACGGGCTCTCGCCGCCGACCCCGGCAACATCGAGGGGCTCATCGAAGCCGTTCTCCCCCTCGACCAAGAGCGTCGGGACGACTGGAAGATCTGGTTCGCCTTCTGGAGCGAAGCGCTGACCAACCCCACCTACGCCGACGAACAAAGTCAGCGCGCCGCCACCACCCGCGAACGACTGAAGACCTGTCTCGGCGTGAAGAAAAAGAACGGCACGATTCGCCGCAACGTGGACATCGACGAAGCCGCCGATCGCCTCTCGGCCCTCATCCCCGGGATCGCCAGTGCGGCCACCTTCGATCCGAAGGCGTGGCCCGCGGCCCGCCAGCGCACCGTACTGCGCAGCGAACTCGCCCTTCTGAAGTAGACCCAGAGTGCAACATGCATGTTGCATGCTATTTTCATGCACATGGCCGCACTCCAAGTTCGGAACCTTCCGGACGACCTACACGACCTTCTGCGCCAACGCGCCGATGTCGAGGGTCGAACGATCAGCGAAGTGGTGACCGAGATCCTCGACCGCGAACTACGGCGCCCGCGGATTCACGAATGGCTCGATCTCGTCTCACAAACTCCATCCGTTGACATCTCGACAGATCAAATCGTTTCGATCGTTCGCGAAGGGCGAGCCTCGCGTTGAGTGTCATCGATGCATCCGCCCTGATCGAAATATTGTTGAAGGACGAAACTGCAGCAAAGTCGCGACGCCTTCTCTCTCACGATCTCTTCGCCCCCGCCATCCTGATTCCTGAAACAGTCAATGCCCTCAAGAAGTCGGCGAGGCTGAAGTTAGTGACCAAGGCGATCGTCAGGGACAAAGTCGCGTATCTTTCACTGCTGCCGATCGACCTGGTACCGATGCAGCGGCTCTCACTCGATATTTGGGAACTGTCCGACTCCTTCTCGGCATACGACGCCTGCTACGTATCGCTAGCGAAGCAGCTTGAACACACCTTGATAACCACCGACACAAAACTCGCTAGGGAGGCCCAGCGATTCGTCGAGGTTCACGTCCTCAGTTGATGTCCTTCGTCTAGCCCAGCGGCAATAGTCCTTCGACATCGTGGCGGTACCCGCCGGTGTCGAGGAAGTTCCGCAGCTTCACCACGGTGTTGCGGATGAAGTTCGGAATGATCGCCCGATGCTCGGCGTTGGTCGTCACCAACAGATCGTTCAACAACAGCAGATTCCGGTGGGCCACGAGAGTTTCGAAATCTTCGACTGAGTATTCGGGAAGCGGCCGTAGCGACACGTAGCCCTCGAACAACGCGTCGACATGGTCGTGCTCCGGTCGTCTGTAGTACGTGGCCACCGCGAGGTCCTGAATCGGAAGACCGATGCCACTGTCGTCGAAGTCGAACACCGACAAACGGCCTCGATACCACTTCATGTTCCAGTTGTGCAGGTCGGTATGGATGGGCTGGGGTGATCCGGTCGCGAACAATTGCTTCATCGTCGACGCCGACCGATCAACCATCGTGCGGATGACGGCAAAGTCGTCGTCATCGACTCGCAGGTTTTCGGGCGACAGGCGATCGGGAAATGTCCAGAACGGCTCATCGAACACCGACATCTCGGCACCGCTGGACGGACGCCACATTGCACCGTGGTCATGCAGGGTGGCCATCGCCCGGCCTGCCGCGCGCATCTTTTCCAACGTCGGCGCTTCGCCGAGGTCACGTCCATTCAGCCAACTGAACAGCGCAACACTCAGATCGCGTTCGAGGTCGGGATAAAAGACCGACGCAACCAGGTCTCCGCCGGTCGTGCGCAGTGGAGCAGCGACCGTGAGATCGGTATCCCGCGCCAGCGCATCGATCCACTGCAGTTCTGCTGCGATGTTCGCAGGCGAGCGACGCGAATTGACATTGATTCTCATCGCCAACTTCGTGCCGTCGGTCGTATCTACACGGAATGTCGTGTTGAAGCCGTGTTCGAGAAGGGTCAAGCGATCAAAGGCCACCGGGAAACTTCGCAGCGCCTCGACCGCGACCGAGCGCATCCGCGAGACCTGTGCGCGCTTCGACAGTTCGACGAAGTCGGACTTCCCTGTCACATCGGCGACGGTATCGCCCACCCCCGCCCTACACTGACGACACGTTCACACAACGGGGCTGACAGGTTTCGACAGCAGGTCCGCTGGGCGATCGTGCGACCCGAGTTGCTCAGACTCGAAAAACGGGGCAAAAACATAATTGCCAACGAGCAATTCGCTCTCGCCGCCTGATTCATCAGGTGTCAGAGAGCACTCGTGAGCCGCGAGGCCGCACGGGGCCAGTTCACCGCAGCCCGGCAACAGAAGCGGTGGATGACGGCGTGAAAGAACGCTGACAGCACGAAAGCGCGCTGACCGATCGGAAAGACGATCCGCTGTTCGGGCAACCGAACAGCCGACCCGCCGGTGAGGTTGCGTCAGCCTCGAAGTTGGGAATGGTCGTAGCACGCGCGTTCAACACCTGATGGACGGGGGTTCGATTCCCCCCAGCTCCACCGCACTGCACCGGGTCGCTCCCGGCGCGGTGTCAGAGGATGACGCCGCGCACGACGAGCAGTCCCACAACGAACTCCCCGCCGCCGAGCATTGGGTGGCGCGGTCGACACTGCGTGAGGCGTGTACTTGATCGCGGCTGCGACGGCCGGCGACTCAGTTGAAGATCGAGTCGTCGACCCAGCTGCCGTGGAAACCGAAGGGCACACGCTGGGGCAGATGCACACGGGCAACCGGCGGCTTGGCCATGTCGGTGGCGTCGAGGATCACGAGCTCGGACGTTTCGGTGTCGCTGTAGTAGACGAAACCCATCGCGTAGCCTTCGTCCTCGCCGGCCGTGGCCGAGTCCTGCACGAATGCAAACTCTCCCGGATGTGCGCACGGCCCGAAGTCGTGGACGGTCTTTGAGCCGTCCTTCATGTCGTATTTGGCGACGACACCAGCCGAGTCCATGGCGCCGACCTTGGCGTCGCGTGCGCCCGAGGCCCAGCCGTAGCGGTGCTTCAGACCGACGACGCGATCGTCGACGCGTGGGAAGCCGTGAGCCCAGTCGTCGTACTGCTGCTCGCGAACCGCCCCGGTCTTCAGGTTGAAGGTCCAGCGCCACATGTACGAGGGATCGAAGTCCTCCATCGAGTTCTTCCACATGGTTGCGTGACGGCCTACGTCGCAGATGACTTCGTCACCTTCGACGTAGGAGTTAAGCGGGTGAAACACGTAGCAGGGGTCGACCTCGAACCAACGAACGTCGGCGTCCGTTCCCATGCGGGGCATGATGCCGATGCGTGCGCCGTAGGTGTCGTCCCAACCGATGGGCGGCAGACCCTGGGCGATCTTGTCGAGGTCGAACACGACCGGCAGGTCCATGAAGATCGCATGGTCGCGCGTGATCATGAAATCGTGCATCATCGTGCCCTTCGGCGTCGTGATGGGAGCCGAGTGAACGAGCTGTCCTTTTGCGTCGAGCACGTGGTAGGTGACATACGGAGCGATCGGTGCGTAGCCGAAGAAGTGCAACTCGTTCGTCTCGGGACACAGTTTCGGATGCGCGGTGAAAGCCGTCGTCAACTTGCCGCCAAAGTCGTCGCAACCCATTGTTTCGAGATCGCGCGACAGCTCCCACGGGAAGTGACCCTCTTCGAGGGCCCAGATGCGACCGGCATGACCGAGAACGTGGGTGTTCGCCGCACTCGCGGTCGGATCGAACATGCAATCCGGATCCATCGCCTCGAGACCCTTTTCGTACTTCGTCGAACGCACGTAGCGGTTGCGGTACCACTTCGCCTCGCCACCCTCGAGACGAACGCCGTGAATCATGCCGTCACCGAAGAACCAATGGTCGGTGTATCCGGTCTTGGGGTTCGAGCCGTTGCGCAGGTACATGCCCGAGAGGGTCTTCGGGATCGCGCCCGTGATCTTCAGGTTGAAGTCGGTCACCTCGTCGGCGACTGGAGCGTAGTTGCCCGTCAGGAACCACGGCTTGCGTTCGCTTGCTTGCTTGCTGTCGAGCATGTCGGTCATCGCCGACCCCCTTGTCGTTGGGCCTGTTGTTGGGCTTTTCGTTGGGTCGAACGCCCCTCGTTCGACGTCAACCATCATGACCCCCAAGCGGACCCGGGCGCAACACCTAGCCTGAAGGTTATGGCTCTCCCCAAGTTGTCGATCCTCGACCTTGCCTCGATTGGCGAGGGCGAGACGATTGGCCAGTCGCTCGCGGGATGTGTGGCAGTCGCCCGGAGCGCGGAGAAACACGGCTACGAGCGGGTCTGGTACGCCGAACACCACAACTCGGAGTTCATCGCCTCCTCATCGCCCGCGGTGCTGATCGCCCATGTGGCGGCGCAGACCGAGACCATCCGCCTGGGCGCCGGCGGCGTGATGTTGCCCAACCACTCGCCCCTCGTCATCGCCGAGCAATTCGGCACGCTCGCCGCACTGCACCCGGGGCGCATCGACCTCGGTCTCGGCCGCGCTCCGGGCACCGACCAAACGACTTTCATGGCGATGCGCCGCGATCCGCGTTCGTCCGAACGGTTTCCGGAGGATGTGCTCGAACTGCAGGCTTTCTTCTCCGACATGTCGCGCGTGGCGAACGTCGTGGCCACCCCCGGGCGGGGGTCGAACGTGCCCCTGTACATCCTGGGTTCGTCATTGTTCGGTGCGCAGTTGGCCGCCGCACTGGGTCTGCCTTTTGCGTTCGCATCACACTTCGCACCCGACTCACTGCGCGAGGCGATCGAGATCTATCGCTCGCGCTTCGAACCCTCACGACAGCTCGACGCGCCGTATCTCATCTGCGGCCACAGCGTCATCGTCGCCGACACCACCGACGATGCCGAACGACAGTTCCAGCGTCGCCGGCGGACGTTTGCCAAAGCGCTGTTCAGCCCCCCGGGCAACCGCTTGACCGACGAACAGGCAGAAGAGTTGCTCATGTCACCTCGCGGTGCGTACCTGAACCGCGTCTTTCATTATTCGGCAGTCGGAACCGCCGACTCGGCGGTGCGCACACTCGCTGCCTTCGCCGCCGAAACCGGGGCCGACGAGATCATCACCGCACACCATGCCGATCGCACCGAATCCCGGGTGCGCTCGATCGCGCTGCTTGCAGGTGCGTGGAGTGCTCAGGCCTCGGCCAACTTGTCCGCCGCGCGCTGAACGATTCCGCGCCAATCGGTATCGGCCAGCTCGCCGACGTACGAGGTCGTCGTGAGGTCACCGATCCGTAGGACCATGACGCCGGGTTCTCGCGTCCACTTCGCGTTGTCGTAGATGGGGGCGTGCACGATGATCCCCCTCCGAACAGTCGCCCGCCGGGTCGTTGCGCGACGGGCGATGGCGAGAGAGCCCGTGACAGGGCTTTGGAGAAGTTGTCGGCCGCCTTGGTGCACCCGACGAGGGATGCACATCGGCATTTCCCAAGCCGACGGGGCGGCAGTAGCCTCGGATTCTCGTGGGCTCAGACCAGTCAGCCGGACGGGAATCCGTCGAACTTGCCAAGAAGGCGCGGGAGTCGGGCACCCACACAACCGTCGAAGAAACCGCAGGTGGGGGCGACCACCATCACGGCGCAGCACACCAGGTTGGCACGGTTGCCCTGGCCCTCGGTGCGCTCGGAGTCGTGTACGGCGACATCGGCACGAGTCCCCTCTATTCGCTGAAGGAAACCTTCACCGAAAAGTCGCACGTGATGACGGTCGACCGCATCAACGTGTTCGGAGTCTGCTCACTGGCCTTCTGGGCGCTCATTCTCATCATCTCGGTGAAGTACCTGATGTTTGTCATGCGCGCCGACAACAAGGGCGAGGGCGGAATTCTCGCCCTGACGGCCCTCGTTGGCCGAGACTCGTCAACGGGCAAGAAAACCGGTCTTCTCGTCGCACTCGGCGTGTTCGGAACCGCGTTGCTCTACGGCGACGGCATCATCACCCCCGCCATTTCGGTGTTGAGCGCGGTGGAAGGTCTGGAAGAGGTTTCCACCTCGTTCACTGACTGGGTCGTCCCGATCGCGGTCGTGATCCTGGTCGGTTTGTTCGTTGTGCAGCGTCGCGGCACCGGCGCGGTGGGCAAGGTGTTCGGGCCGATCATGGTGATCTGGTTCGCCACACTTGCAATCGTTGGATTGTCGAAGATCATCCCTGAGCCGGGCATCATCCGGTCGGTCAACCCCTACTACGCATTCAAATACTTCACCCACGAACCCGGCAAGGCTTTCCTCTCACTCGGATCGATCTTCCTCGTCGTCACCGGCGGCGAGGCCCTGTACGCGGACATGGGCCACTTCGGGCGCAAGCCGATCATGTACGGCTGGTACGGCATGGTGTTGCCGTCGCTGGTCCTCACCTACTGGGGTCAGGGTGCATTCCTTTTGAACAACCCCGAGGACATAGAAAGTGTGTTCTTTCGGATGGTTCCCGAGTCGATCGTGCTCCCCATCGTGATCCTCGCGACAATGGCCACGATCATTGCTTCGCAGGCACTGATCTCGGGAGTGTTCTCGCTCACCGCGCAGGCCGTGCAGATGGACTACCTGCCGCGCATCAAGGTGGTGCACACCTCGAGCAAGCACTACGGCCAGATCTACGTGCCGCTGGTG
>SXZT01000016.1 GCA_005787785.1 Actinomycetota bacterium | reverse complement strand
TGCAACATGTCGAAGGCCTCGCCGCCACGCACTTCGCCGACGACGAGCCGATCGGGGCGCAGACGCAGCGCGTGGCGCACAAGGTCGCAGAGTTCGATCGCCGCGACACCCTCGACGGAAGCAGGGCGTGTCTCGAGGTACACCGTGTGAGGGTGGCGGATACGCAGTTCGTTCGTGTCTTCCAGAACGATTATTCGCTCGGACGACGGGAGAAGCTCTGCCATCGCGCCGAGAAGCGTCGTCTTGCCCGTCGACGTACCGCCCGCGACGACGATGTTGAGCCGCCGATGCAGCGCGGACTCGACGAGATCGGCGGTGCGCGCATCCGTGAACGACGCCAGGGTGTGGGCACCGTGGGCGAAGCGTCGAATCGCGAGGTTCAGGCCATGCGGGCTGACCGGGGGAATTGCTGCGCACAATCGTGAGCCGTCACGCAGGCGCGCATCGACAACCGGTGATGACAGATCGACGCGCCGTCCGAGCGGCGCCAGGAGACGTTCGACCAGGGCGGCCGCTTCACCCGCGCCGATGTCGTCGAGTCGGGAAAGTCCCGACGTTCGTTCGACCCATACTTCGGTGTCGTTGTTGACGACGATCTCGCGGATGTCGGGGTCGTGGAGAAGTGCCAAGAGTTCGGTCGCCATGTCGGCATCACACCTTTTGCTTCACTTCGTCGTGTGTTCGGCGATGAGATCGGCCAGGGCCTCGTCGAGCGCGCGCGGCACGCGGTGCGAGAGGAGCCCCGCGTCGACGGCCCTGCTGATGGCCGTCTCGAACGGCACATCGGCGCACACCGATGTTTGTAATACCGATGCCACGTCGTTCCGGGTGAGCGCCCGACCCGGTTCGTTCACGAGAACACAGCCGTCGACTACCACTTCGCTCTGGTGGATCTTGTGCGTCGCTCGGCGGAGAGCGAGGTAGCAGGGCCGCGTGACGAGGTACGACGCGGTGGCGGCTTCGACGAGGGCGCTGCCCGGCATGAGCGTGCCGACATCGACGACGACCGGGCCACGCAGTGACTTCAGTTCGGTGGCCAACGACAGCCACTGGGTTTCACTTGCATCGGGCCGCATGTGTCGGGGGAGCAGGCGCAAGGCCGAGTTGACCTCGGTAATCGCGGTGCCGTCCGGCTCGGCGATGCCGAGTGCCGCCGGAAGATCGCCGATGAGGTCGACGACGTGTCCGCCTCCACGGTGGCGTGCGGCGAGCAAGAGTCCGAGGGCCGCGGCGGTCACCGTGGTTCCACTTCCGCCCTTCACCGACCGACAAAGAATGATCATTTCGCGCCCTTTCGCATGGTTGTTTTCCGTTGTCGTCATGTGTGCGCACGCGGGGTGATTCACGACGGGTCGATTGCGAACTTCTTCGGCTACGGTTCGGGCGTCATGGAGGTGTCCGTGCGCCTGGTGGGCTCCGCCGCCTTCAAAGCGGTTGGGACGAGCGAACCTCGTCCGGCGGGTTCGATTCCCGTCCACCTCCGCCAATTCGTGATGCGCCGCGCGCGGGCGCTCGTCGCCTGCGCGCTCGGCTTTCTCGTCGTTGCGCCACCGGTCGCGGCTCTTGCCGATCCTGCGCAGCCGGGCAACACCGAAAGCGTCGTCGAGTCGGTGAAGCCGTCGACCGACGCCGTGCGTTTCGACATCGTCGGTGGTGATGCATTCGTGCGCGTTCGCGTGGAGCGCGGTCACATCTTCGAGATGGCGGGCTATTACGACGAGCCGTTCGTGCGGATCGCGCAAGATGGAACGGTGTCGGTGAACGAATCATCCGACACTTTCCGGATCAGCAAGTCGCGTTACGGAGCCGGCACGACTCTCGACGGAAGCGGGTCGACCGACGGCGAGGAGTCGTGGGTTGTCGCGGCGAGAAACGGCACGTACCTGTGGCACGACCACCGCGTGCATTGGATGAGCCCCACCACACCGCAGGCGATCAATGATCGCGGTCTCGTGCAGCAGTGGACGATTCCGGTGGTAATCGACAATCGACCAACGATCGTGTCCGGAAGCCTCTATCTGCGTGACGCGCCAGGGTCGTGGTGGTGGCTGCTTGCCGTTCCGGCGCTCATCGTGGGCTTTGTCCTGTCACGTCGGATCGCGCCGCGGGAACTGGGCGGAGCGGGCGCACTGTTCGCCGTCACCGGTGCATTCATGTTCTGGGGCGTTCCCTCGCAAGCGCGCGGTGCACCGGGAATGTTCGTCCTCGGCGCGCTTGCGGTGCTCATCTCGATCGCAACGGCGGCCGTTCGGCATCGTGGCGAGATCGTCGATGCGCTCGTCACGTCGACGGCCGTTGCTTTGTTGGTGGCCGTTGTCCTCGAGCGCGAGATCGTCGCGAACAGGTTCGTCCCTGGACTCGGCGACTCCGTCGTTCCGCGTCTCGCGGTACCGCTCGTCGCGGGGTTGGCGGTTGGTACGGGTGTACGCGCGTTGGCACGGCTGTTGGGAAAACCGGATTCAATCGCGACGAAGTGACGCGTGTGAATCAGACGGCCAGAAGGTCGCGTGCGCCGGTGTCACTCGACGGGTGACGCAGCTTGCTCATCGCGCGCGCTTCGATCTGGCGGATTCGCTCGCGCGTGAGGTTGAAGTGCTCGCCGACTTCTTCGAGCGTGCGCGGCTCGCCACGGTCGAGGCCAAAGCGCAGTTTCAGAATTTCGCGCTCGCGCTCGTCGAGGGGTGCCAACAGACGCTGGATTTCCTCGGGCAGCAACGCGGTGGCTGCGACTTCGAAGGGTGACTCGGCCGATCGGTCTTCGACGACGTCGCCGAGTTCGGCATCGCCGTCTTCGCGGAGTGGCTCAGACAACGACAGTGGCTCGGCGGCAAAGCGCAGTGCCTCGGTGACCTTGTCTTCGGGCATCTCGACTTCTTTGGCGAGCTCCGCGAGCGTGGCCGGACGTCCGTACTTCAACTCGAGGCGCGAGCGGGCCTTTTGCAAACGGGCGAGGGTGTCGCCGGCATGGACCGGGAGGCGGATCGTGCGGCCCGTGTTGGCGATGCCGCGGGTGATTGCCTGGCGGATCCACCACGTTGCGTAGGTGGAG
>SXZT01000124.1 GCA_005787785.1 Actinomycetota bacterium | reverse complement strand
GCGGCACACGAGGCATGCATGGCAAGAAGTGCGGTGACGCCCTCGAGGGAAGAGCCGTAGCCGACACTGGTGGGAACCGCGACGATCGGAGCACCGCTGAGGCCGCCGATGACACTGGCGAGAGCACCCTCCATTCCTGCGGCGCAGATGATGGCGTCGGCGGTCTGCACGGTTTCGACGCGGTCGAGGAGCCGGTGGATTCCCGCGACGCCGACGTCGACGATGCGTTCGGGTGTGAATCCATAGGCGTGGAGAGTGAGCACCGCTTCGTCGACAACGGGAACGTCGGCGGTGCCGGCGCTGATGACGAGCACACGGTGCTGCGATGCATTGGCTTTGTCGGGCAGACGCCAGGCGTAGGTGTTCGATGCGCGCTGAGCGCCGGGATTGTCGGCAAGGGCGGCCTTTGCTTGCGCATCATCGACGCGGGTGAGAATCACGGGGCCCTCGCCGTGCTTCAGCATCTCTGCGACGATCGTTGCGCATTGCTCGGGTGACTTGCCCGGTCCGTAGATGGCCTCGGGTGTTCCCGACCGAAGAGCGCGGTGATGGTCGACCAGCGCGTCTCCCGCCTGCGTGAAGGGCAAGCGGCGGAGTATCGCAACGGCGTCGTCGGCCGAGGTTGCACCCGACTGCACATCGGCAAGCAGTTGGCGGAGGGTCTCGGTAAACATGGACCAATGTTGGCATCTCCTCGCCTAGCCTTCCCATCGTGAGCGCACCCACCCCCCGACGCGTCGGCTTTCTCGGGCCGTTTGGCACGTTCACCGATCAGGCTGCGCGTACGCAGCACGATCTGGCCGCGATGGAGTTGGTGCCGTTCCGCACGGTTCCCGATGTGCTCGATGCCGTCGAAGCGGGCGAAATCGACCTTGGTTTCGTGCCGATCGAGAACTCGATCGAAGGCACGGTGAACCTCACCCAAGATGCACTTGTATTCGACCACGATCTCTACATTCAGCGTGAGGTCGTTCTCGACATCAAACACTTCCTGCTCGCGTTGCCCGGAACGAAGATCGCCGACGTCGCCGAAGTGCATTCGATGCCCGTCGCCACGGCGCAGTGCCATGCGTTCCTGCGCAAGGAACTGCCGAAGGCCGAGATTCGTGCAGTCACCAGCACGGCAGAGGCCGCACGGCGAATCGCAGAGGACAAGTTGTCGGGTGTTGCGGCCATTGCACCCGAGTCGGCGGCTGCGATGTACGGACTGGACGTCATTGCTCGTGACATTGCCGACCACGACAACAACCAGACACGCTTCGTGTTGGTTGGCAAGGACACCGTGCCAGCGCCGACCGGACACGACCGCACGGCGCTTGTGGTGTTTCAGCGTGCAGACGAGCCGGGCAGCCTCATTTCCATTCTGCAAGAGTTCGCCGCGCGGCGCATCAACATCGACAATCTGCAGTCACGGCCGACAAAGAACACCGGTCTTGGCGACTACTGCTTCGTCATCTACGCCGACGGCCATGTCGCCGACGAGTTGATGGCCGACGCACTGCGCGAACTACATGCCAAGCAGGGCGGTGTGAAGTTCTTCGGGTCGTTTCCCGCGGCCGGTCAGGCGGTGCACAATGCCCGCGAACACGCCGATGCCCGTTGGCGCGACGCCGACGACTGGGTGTTGTACCTACGCAGCCGCATCACACGCTGAGCGTTGCCCGTCGACGGCGATAACCTCGCGGACGGAACGGTGGCAGAGTGGACAAATGCATCCGCCTTGAAAGCGGAAGGCCCAAAAGGCCCGGGGGTTCGAATCCCTTCCGTTCCGCCAGGGAAATTTGGATGATGGTGCTGATGTGAACGACACACCAAAGCTGATTGTTGTCGTTGGCACCGTGATGCAGACGCCGACGCACCGCGCACTGCAGGTTCTCGACAATGTCGCCGTGGTGGTTCGTGACGGTGTCGTGGATGCGGTGCTGCCTGCGGTGTCACGCGAAGCCGTCGATGCCTGTGGTGCAGCCGATGAAGTGGTGCATCTGTCGGTTCGTGAGCGGTTGTTGCCGGGGTTGGTTGACACGCACATACACGCGCCGCAGTGGCCGCAGTTGGGAACGGGCCTTGACATACCTCTCGAGCGCTGGTTGTTCGAGTACACGTTCCCGCTCGAGGCGCGGTACGCCGATGCGGGCTTTGCCCTCGACGTGTGGGAGCGCATGGTGCCTACGTTGTTGGCGCACGGCACCACGACGGCGGTGTACTACTCGTCGATCCATGAAGATGCGACGTTGCGTCTGGCAGAGACGTGCGCGCACTTCGGCCAGCGGGCGTTCGTCGGCCGCGTGGCCATGGACCATCCGGAGGGAACCCCCGAGTGGTACCGCGACGTCGACGCCGCTGCGGGTGTTGCGGCTTCGGCGCGTTCGGTCGAGGCGATTCGATCGTTGGGCAGTGCCCTCGTCGAGCCGATTATCACCCCGCGGTTCATTCCCGCGTGCACACACGAGCTGTTGTTGGGCCTGGGCGACCTTGCCGCCCGGACGGGCGCTGTGGTGCAGACGCACTGCTCGGAATCGGACTGGGAACACGGTTACGTGATCGAGCGCTACGGAAAGCGCGATGCCGAGATGCTGGCCGAGTTCGGCTTGGTTCGACGAGGCACGGTGTTGGCGCACGGCGATCATCTGTGTGACGACGATTTCGACATCATCCGCGTTGCGGGTGCGGGCGTGGCGCATTGTCCGTTGTCGAACTCGTACTTTGCAAACGCGGTGTTTCCGTTGCGCCGCGCGCAGGAGTGGGGCGTGCATGTCGGTCTGGGCTCCGACGTGTCGGGTGGACCTCTGCCCGGATTGTTGCCGCAGTGTCAGCATGCAGTGTCGGCATCGCGGATGCTCGAGGACGGAGTCGATTCGGCCCGTTCACCGGGCGAGCGTGGCGTGGCGAACTCGCGCGTCGACGTGGTTGCCGCGTTCCATGCCGCGACCCTTGGTGGCGCGAACATGTTGGGTATTCCCGCGGGGTTGATCGAGTCGGGTCGCGCATTCGATGCGATCGTGGTCAACGCCGATTCGGGGGACTCGGGCTTGCACTATTGGGATGGCATCGACAACGAGGAACGGTTGTTCGAAAAGATCGTGCGCTTGGCGGCGCCGTCCGACATCACGTCGGTGTGGGTTGCCGGCCGTCGCGTTGCTGGCGCATAGAAACGAAAAAGGGGCGGGTCTTGCGACCCGCCCCAACTTCTTTGTCAGTTGACGAACGTCATCCGACCTTGTTCAAACGGTCATCCGACCTTG
>SXZT01000123.1 GCA_005787785.1 Actinomycetota bacterium | reverse complement strand
TGCCTACATGGGCGGTTTCTTCGCGGTGCCGCAGTTGTTGGAAAAAGGTCTCGACTATTCGACGTCGCACGTCGGGTGGCTGATCATTGCGCGTCCGCTCACATTCTCGATCGTTGCTGTAGCGGCAAGCATCATCACTCTTCGGATCGGCGAACGCTCGAGCGGGGTCGTCGGCGCACTTGCAACGATCGTCTCGATGCTCGTGTTGGGTTCGGTTGGCGTCGGGTCGTCAGACCTTGTGATCGTCCTCGGTCTTGCATTGGCCGGTATCGGGCTCGGTGTCGCCGCCCCGGCGCTCACGGGTCTGTTGGCGAGCGCCGTCGACCCCGAGGACATCGGCACGGCCGCTGCATTCCAACAGCTGATGATGCAACTTGGTGCGGTCAGCGGGACCACGATCATGACGATGGTGCACGAATCGACGTTGTCGCGCGGTGTTGTTGAGAGTTTCGGTTACGCCCTTGGGGTTGGCGCATTCGCGGCATTTCTCGGCCTTCTTGCGGCACTTCGCGTGAAGCCACTGCGGCGATAACGTAAGGGGCGATGAATCGTCGTTGCGTCTTTTTGCCCCTGTCAATTGCAGCCATCATCGGGCTCGCAGCATGTTCAAATGACGAAAAGGAACTGCGTCTGTCCGGCGGGGTCGACAACTTCGTGATTGATCCAAAATACACAGCCTTCTGTTCGGCGTACGACGACCTCAACATTGCACTGAACGAGATGACAGAAAGTGGCACTAACAAGGAGACCTTCGCCGCCGTACTCGCGAAGAGCAAGGTTCTCGTCGATCTTTCACCCGATGACGTCGCCGACGCGGTACTCAGCAATGATGCGATTCTCAATGCCATGAACCAGGCGTTCGCCGAACGGGATTACGACGAAGAGAAAATCGTCGCCGACGATGGGTTACGTCTCGAGGTTCAACAGTTGTATGCACAGGACGGGCTGCCGGAGATGACCTCGAAGTACGCGAATTACTTGGTCGAGAACTGTGGCGTGTCGGTGAACGACAACTGAGCACCGACGTCAGTCGGTGGTGATTGACTTGATCTCGTCGGCGACGATCTTCGTGATGTCGGTTTGTGGAATCGCAGTCTGCATTCCCATCACCTTCATCATGTCGCCGACGACCTTGATCTTCCCCGACATGAAGGCCTGCATGCCCGCCGCCTGGTCCTGATTCACGAAGATCGCCTTCGCGGTCGCGTAGTCGGTGGTGACGGTGGCATCGGCGTCGGCAAGTTCGCCGAGATCCATCACCATCTCACCTGAACTCGTGTCCATGAAACTCTTCACTGTTCCGTCACCGAAAGGCACGTCGGTGACCACTTGATTGATCTTGATGCTGAAGGTGATCATCGGCGCTTCGTCCTTGTACTTCTCGCGAATCTCGCGCGCGGCGGCCATCCACTCTTCTGACAGAAACTGATGCGACATGCGACAAACCTACTCAGACTCAGGTGTCGAAGGGAACGCCTGACAGGCCTGGCCGGCGAACGCCGGGTACCGCGACGAGGCCCGCACTGGCCGTGACGGGTGCCGTGAGGTCGTACACCCAGTAACGGTCCGACGCGCCGATGTCCGAAGCGAGAGTCACCGATGGATGAGCGGCAAGGCGAACGTTCGCCCAGCGGGCCACACCGGTGTCGAACATTCCCCCGATCCACGCCCCGGCGCCGTGGTCGGCAAGTTTGACCAATGCCTCGACGCATGCGAGGTAGCCAAACCGGGCAGGCTTCAGAGTCACGTCGGTGCACTCGTGGTTCGCCAGTGCATCGAGCGCGTCGTGGGCGCTGCGAACGCCCTCGTCGAGTGCAACGCGAATTGCGCCCGTGGCAACCAGCGCCTGGTGCGATGCGGTGTCGTGCGGGGCGAAAGGTTGCTCGACGATCTCGAGGCCGAGTTCACCCAGCGAGGCGACGTGCCCGACGTCGTCGATGCCATAGGCGCCATTCGCATCGCCGAGCAACATGACATCCTCCGCTATGACAGCGCGGAGTTCCCGAACCAGTTCGGTCGTGTGCAGGCCCGGACCGATTTTCAACTTCAGACGCGAATAGCCGGCAGCGACGGCGTCGAGGGCATGGCGCACGACGGCATCGATGACAACCGACGCATCGGTGGCGTTGGCTGGCATGTTGCCCAAAGTCGCACCGGCCGTGGCTGCGCGTTTCGGTGTCACACCGAACAGCGATTCAAAGGCGGTTTCGCCGGCACGCAGCTGAGCATCGAGGACGGCCATTTCGAGTGCGGCGACGGCCATCGGGTGACGCGAGCAGGCATCGCCATCGATCGCGCTCACGAGTGACCGCACCATCGTGGCCGTCACCGGGGCTCGACCTGCGAAAGACGAGGGCGAGATATCGGCGAGAAACGCCGCGGCAGCGTCGGCTGTCTCGCCGGTGTACGACGCGTCATCGGGTGCACCGCATTCACCCCAGCCGCAGGATTTACCGTTGCCCACCTCGACGATGAGCACGCGGCGTGAGCGGTGTTCTCCGTGGCTCGCGGCCACGGGCTGCACCAGGTCGAGTTCGCGACGATGCAATCGGACGAATCCCGTTGCGTCGCCGATCTCGACCGGCGGCAGGGCGCTCAGGTTCACGACCACACGTTACGGCGTGACCTTTGACGCCTTTACATTCCGCAAAGGATTGTGGCGGGGGCCAACCCCGAGGGCAGACTTGCCTTCCTATGGCGCGCATTCTCGTGACCGAAGAAATAGCCGACGGCGGCCTCGACCGTCTGCGTCAGGCTGGCCACGAAGTCGACATTCGACTCGGCCTCGACCATGCCGAACTGCTGCCGGTAATCAAGGGGGCACACGCACTCATCGTGCGTTCGGCGACCGACGTCAACGCCGAGGTGCTGGCCGCCGGAACGGAACTCGTCGTCGTGGGTCGCGCCGGAGTGGGCCTCGACAACGTCGACGTCGACACCGCCACCAAGCTGGGTGTGATGGTGTGCAACGCTCCCGAATCGAACATCGCCTCGGCCGCCGAACAGACGATGGCATTGCTTCTCGCCATTGCCCGCAACGTTCCCCAGGCGCACGCCGCGCTGGTGCAAGGTCGCTGGGAGCGCAGCAAATGGGAGGGGGTCGAACTGCTCGACAAGACGCTCGGCATCGTGGGTCTTGGTCGCATCGGCAAACTCGTCGCGCAACGGGCCGTCGCCTTTGGCATGCGCATCGTCGCATTCGACCCTTACATCTCGGCCGACCGGGCCCGCCAGATGAACGTCGAACTCCTCCAGCTCGACCAGGTCGTCGCCGAATCGGATTTTCTGACAGTGCATCTGCCGAAGACCAAAGAGACGGTCGGTCTCATCGGTCGCGAGATGTTTCTGAAAGCAAAACGCGAACTGCGGGTCATCAACGTCGCACGCGGAGGCATCATCGATGAAGCCGCGTTGTACGACGCACTGAAGGAAGGCACCATCGCAGGGGCAGCACTTGACGTGTTCGCCAAGGAGCCAACGACGGACTCACCGCTCTTTGCGCTTCCGAATGTCGTCGTCACTCCACACCTTGGCGCATCGACACGCGAAGCGCAGGACAAGGCTGGGGATGTGATCGCTGACATGGTGCAACTTGCCCTCGCGGGCGACTTCGTTCCTTTCGCGGTCAACGTCGATGCCGCCGATGCGAACGAAACGCTCAAGCCGTTCCTGCCGCTTGCCGAGCGACTCGGTCGTCTCTTCGCCACGCTCGTCGGCTCGGTGCCGAAGTCACTCGAAATCAGTGCAACTGGCGAAATCGGCGGTTACGACACCCGCATCCTCACGCTCAGCGCATTGAAGGGTTTCTTTGGTTCACTGACAAAGGAGCAGGTCACGTACGTGAACGGCCCGCAGATCGCGGCCGGCGCGGGATGCGAGGTGCGCGAGAACAACTCTTCCACCTCGACCAACGCCGACTACGTGAACCTCGTGACGCTTCGCGCCGAGGGCCACAGCCTCGCCGCGACACTCGTCGGTCCCCGCCGCGAGGCACGCCTCGTTTTGGTCGACGACCACATCACCGACGTTCCGCCGGCCGACAACATGCTTGTCGTCTCGAACGACGACCGCCCGGGCGTGATCGGCATCGTCGGCACACTGCTGGGCAATCACAACGTGAATATCGCCGACATGGACGTGGGCAAGGCGCTCAAGCCCGGCACCGCGCTGATGGTGATCGCGCCGACGACTGAGGTCCCGACGGAAGTCGTGGAACAACTCCGCGTCGCGCCCGGCATTCTGAACGTCGCCGTCCTCCACGCCTAACCCCTATTCTTCAGGGTTCTCGGTGTGCGAATACCCGGTTTTCGGGTATTCGCACACCGAGACCCCGCGAGGGG
>SXZT01000122.1 GCA_005787785.1 Actinomycetota bacterium | reverse complement strand
GAGTTGCCGTCGGGTACGGAGATGGTGATGCCTGGTGACAATGTGACGATGAAGGTGGAACTGGGTAAGCCGATCGCGATGGACGAGGGTTTGCGTTTCGCTATTCGTGAGGGTGGTCGTACGGTGGGTGCGGGTCGCGTCACGAAGATCATCAAGTAAGGACGGAATTGAACATGGCACAAAGCATCCGAATCCGTCTCAAGGCTTTCGATCACGAGATCATCGACCAGTCGACCCGCAAGATCGTCGAGACGGTGACACGTACCAATGCGACGATCCGTGGTCCGATCCCGTTGCCGACCGACAAGCACCGCTTCACCGTCATTCGTGGACCCCACGTCGACAAGGACTCGCGCGAGCACTTCGAGATGCGCATCCACAAGCGGCTCATCGACATTGTCGATCCGAACACAAAAACCATCGACAGTCTGCAGCGCATCGAGCTGCCGGCTGGCGTTGACATCGAAATCAAGATTCAGTCGAACTGATTTTTCGACACAGAACAACAATTTTTTAGCAACTTCTTAGGGTCGGCGCATGGTGTGCCGACCCTTTGCGTTGTAGAACAAACACATGAGTATTTGGAACGATTCGAACCCGAACGAAACGATCCCGACTATCGAACCCCGTTGGACGCCAATAACGGCCCAGTCGCCGTTGCCGCCTCCGCCACCAGCACCCAGTGAGTGGACGAACGTCTCCACACCCACGGCACGTGGTCGCCGTCGCGGCCTCAGTGTCGTGGGCCTCGCGCTCGTTTCTGCCGTGTCCGCGCTCATCGGCGCGGCGGTTGGCGTCGTCGCCACGCGTGAAGACGATGAGATGATCACGACCGGAACGCTGGTGACCGTCGAGCCGACCGATGTCGAAGAGGTGGGTGAAGCAACCACACAGATCGGCAAAATCGCCGTCGCTGTTGCACCGAGTGTCGTGACACTCACCGCGACGACCGAGAGTCAAATGGGTGAAGGTGAATCCGTTGGCACGGGGGTCATTATCAACTCAAACGGTGAGTTGCTGACCAACGCTCACGTCGTTGAGGGAGCAAAGACGGTGCAAGTGCGGCTCATGAACGAGACCGAACCGGTTGAGGGAGTGGTGCTTGCCTCAGACCCACAGAATGACCTGGCCCTCGTGAAGATCAACGTGACGGGCCTCACTGCCGCGGTGTTCGCTGACTCGAGGACGGTCCGCCTCGGAGATCCCGTGGTTGCGATTGGGTATGCGCTCAACCTCGAGGGAGGCCCCAGTGTTACGTCGGGCATCGTCTCGGCAATCGGTCGCACCATCACCACCGACAGCGGTGCGCTCGACAGGCTCATCCAAACGGATGCCGCGATCTCGTCGGGCAACTCGGGTGGGCCACTCGTCAACGACAAGGCACAGGTCATCGGCATCAACACCGCGGTCGCGCGTGGCGACATGGGTACTGCGGCCAACAACATCGGCTTCGCCATTTCAACCGAGGAAGTGCTGCGCGTCGTCGAAACATTGCGCGACCAAGCAAACGGGGTTGAGCGCAAGCAGGGCTTCCTCGGGGTTGGCCTGACGGACCGCACGGATGGTGGGCAGGGTGCGGTCATCGCCAACGTCGAAGGTGACTCGCCCGCGGCGAAGGCCGGGATCGAGGAAGGTGACGTCGTGCTGGCGATCGACAAGGTGCCAATCACGGGCCGTACCGGAATGATCGCCGTCGTCCGTGATGCACAACCTGGTGACACGATCACGATCGTGGTCGAACGCGGCGGCAAGACCGTCACGCTCCGCGCGACACTCGTCGAACGCGACACTTCCAACGACTAACGAGGGTTCTCGGTGTGTATCGACTCGTTTTTCGCGACACCGCGCACCGAGAAGCCCATCGAAGATGAATAGCCTGAGCACGTGAGCGATCTCGTCAGCAAGGCCGACGTCGAGTCATACCGGCGTGATGGCTTTGTCGTCCTGCGAGGTGTCGTGTCGCGGAGCGTGCTCGACGCGCTTGCCGCCGGTGTCGAAAAGAACATGGCCGCGCCAAGCGAATGGACGAACGACTACACACCGAAGGGAGCGGGAGGACGGTTCTTCGACGATTACGTCAGTTGGCAGCGAATTCACGAGTTCCGCGACGCCGCCTTGAGTGGGCCGTTGCCAGCGACTGCGGGTGCCCTCATGGGAACCCGTCGTCCGCGCTTTTTCCACGAACACGTTCTGGTGAAGGAACCCGGAACCGTGACTCCCACGCCGTGGCACCACGACGACCCGTATTACGGAATCGACGGCGTCGACAACGTGAGTCTCTGGGTTCCGCTTGATCCCGTCCCCGAGTCGATCGCTCTCTGCTGTGTTCGTGCCAGCCATGTCTCTGGTCAGCGGTTCATCCCGAACCGGTTCAGGGATGACTCGCCGTACGTCACAAATGCACAAGGTTTCGAACTGATGGGCGACCCAACCCGCTGGTGGGCCGATCCGGGGGTGCGGGCCTGTCCGGCCCAGCCGGGGGACGTCGTCGCCTTCCACTTTCGAACCCTCCACGCGGCGCCAGGTACTGAAAATCATTTAGCAAGACGGCGGGTCGTCAGTTTTCGATATTTGGGCGACGATGCCCGCTGGGCCCACCGGCCCTGGACCACGTCGCCGCCGTTCCCCGATGCGGGCCTGGCCACGGGCGACGAACCCGACGAGGGCCGGTTCCCGACGGTTGATCTCACCTAGCGGATCCCGGGTCGTCCCGTCCCGCTTCTCGGTGCATCAGGTAGCGATAAGCGGGTCATTACACACCGAGAACCCTGAGGGAAAAGGGGGGAGGGCCCGATAGCGTTCGCCCCTCAATCGACGTCCGTGTGTGCCCGGAAGCGGGAACCTCGCGGCACAACCGAACTCAGTGCTCCGTCGGCCTCGCCGCACGGAGCATTTGCGTGAATAAGTCAAGTCAACTCCTCGAGAAAAAGGGTTGCCGTTATGGCACAAAAAGCGATCGTCGGCGAAAAGGTCGGCATGACACAAGTGTGGGGCGATGACCAGCGCGTCATCCCCGTCACTGTGTTGCGTGTTGAACCAGCGCGCATTGTCCAGGTGAAAACCGGTGAGCGCGATGGTTACAGCGCGGTTCAGGTCACCTATGGCCACAAGGAAGCAAAGAAGCTGAACAAGGCCGAGGTTGGACACTTCGACAAGGCCGGCGTGACACCGGGTCGTCGTCTTGTCGAGTTGCGTCTCGACAGCGTCGACGGTTTCGAAGTCGGCCAGGAGATCACCGTCGAGACAATGGCCGCCGGTGAGCGCGTCGACGTCACCGCCATCAGCCGAGGCAAGGGTTTCGCCGGCGGCATGAAGCGTCACAACTTCGCCGGCCAGGGCGCCAGCCACGGTAACCACAAGCACCACCGTGCGCCGGGCTCGATCGGTTCGTGTTCGTTTCCCGGCCGCGTGTTCAAGGGTCTGAAAATGGCTGGTCACATGGGCCACGAGCAGGTCACGACGCTGAACCTCGAAGTGGTTCAGGCCGACCTCGAGCGCGGGCTCCTGCTCGTCAAGGGCTCGGTTCCCGGCCCGAACGGTGGAGTTGTCATCGTCCGCAACGCAGTGAAGGCGAAGTGAAGTCATGCCCTCGGTAACCGTGAAGACATCAGCCGGCAAGGACTCCGGCAACATCGAACTTGCAGCGTCGGTTTTCGGCGTGCAGCCGAACGTGCCGGTGATGCACCAAGTCGTGACCGCGCAGTTGGCACACCGCCGTGCGGGAACGCAAAGCACGAAGACCCGTTCGGAAGTTGCGGGCGGCGGCAAAAAGCCGTTCAAGCAGAAGGGCACCGGCGGCGCACGTCAAGGCTCGACGCGCGCACCGCACTACAGCGGCGGCGGCGTTGCTCTCGGACCCAAGCCCCGCAAGTACACCCAGCGCACTCCGAAGAAAATGGTCAAACTTGCTCTTGCGTCCGCGTTGTCGGATCGCGCGAACGAAAACCGCATCGTCGTTGTGGACGACTGGTCGTTCGCTGCACCCAGCACCAAGTCGGCATCGGCCGCGTTGAAGTCGCTCGGCATCAGCGGTTCGGTGCTCGTCGTTGTCGGCCCGAACGATGCGAACGTCGAGAAGAGCTTCCGCAACCTCCATGATGCGCAGGTGATCCCGTCGAACGAACTGAACGCCTACGACGTGCTGTGCAACGAGTGGGTCGTCTTCACCAGGTCGACCCTTCCCAAAGAAAAGGACGGCGAGTGATGAAGGATCCCCGCGACATCATCCTGAAGCCGATCGTGTCCGAGAAGTCGTACGCATTGATCGAGCAGGGCGTCTACACATTCGAAGTCGACCCTTCGGCCAGCAAGCCCGAAATCCACGACGCAGTCGAGGCGATCTGGGGTGTCAAGGTCGACAGGGTCAACACGATGAACCGCAAGGGCAAGGTGCGCCGTACACGCGGCACCAACCGTCTTGGCACACGCAAAGACACCAAGCGCGCCCTCGTCACGTTGGCCGCCGGCAACGAGATCCCGTTGTTCGAGAGCTGACCGAGAAGAACCGAGAGAACAGAGCACACTCATGGCAATTCGCAAACGGAAGCCCACCAGCGCAGGTCGTCGTTTCCAGACCGTTTCCGACTTCTCCGAAATCACGAAGTCGTCGCCGGAAAAGACGCTCATCGCGCCGCGCCCCCGCACGGGTGGCCGCAACGCGTACGGCCGGAAGACCGCACGTCACCGCGGTGGCGGACACAAGCGCCAGTACCGCGTCATCGATTTCAAGCGCAACAAGGACAGTGTTGCTGCGAAGGTCGTCGCCATCGAGTACGACCCGAACCGCACCTGCCGCATTGCGCTTCTCCACTACCTCGACGGCGAAAAGGCCTACATCCTTGCGCCAAAGGGCCTCGAGGTCGGCGATCGCGTCGAGTCGGGCCAGGGTGCCGACATCAAGCCGGGCAACGCACTTCCGCTGCGCTACATCCCTGTCGGCACCACGGTTCACAACGTTGAACTGCGCCCTGGCCAGGGCGGCAAGATCGGCCGTTCAGCCGGCATAGCCGTCCAACTGGTCGCAAAAGACGGTGACTTCGCGACGCTGCGCATGCCATCGAGCGAAATGCGCCGCGTGCTCATCGACTGTCGCGCAACCATCGGCGAAGTCGGTAACTCCGAGCACGAACTCATGAAGATCGGCAAGGCCGGCCGCAACCGTTGGAAGGGTGTGCGTCCGCAGAGCCGCGGTGTCGCCATGAACCCCGTCGACCACCCGCTCGGTGG
>SXZT01000121.1 GCA_005787785.1 Actinomycetota bacterium | reverse complement strand
GCCGTGCCCTTCGGGTGGTGGGACTCGCACCACGACGGGGTGACGTCGGTGAACGATCTGACCTCCGATGGCCCCACAGACATGGGCGGTGGCGTGGCGTACCACGACACGTTCGTGCGGCTCGCGCGCATCTAGCGTCTTTTCATCGCCGCATTTTCTGGAGGGGAACTATGGCCGATGTAGACGTTGACGTGATCGTGATCGGGTCGGGAATCGCGGGCTTGGCTGCCGCGCACAGCGCTTGGGAGGCCGGACTCAAGCGGGTGCTCGTCGCCGAATCCGAGGGTGTCGTCGGCGGTTCTTCACGTTTGTCGGGTGGAATCGTGATGGGCGCGCCGACGCGCTATCAAAAGGCGGCCGGAATCGATGATTCCGCCGACATGTTGTTCCACGACTACATGTCGCTGAACCAATGGATGGTCGAGGCAGGAGTCATACGTCGCTACTGCGACGAGGCAGGTCCCGCGGTCGACTGGCTCGGCGATCTGGGCGTGCAGTTCCACGAGGATCTCATCTATGGCGGTGGGGAGATCGTGCCGCGTTGCCACTGTGCGGTGAACGGCGGTCAGGGGATCATCGATTCACTGCACGCGAAGGCACGTGAGCGTGAGATCGACATCGCACTGGGCCAACGCATCGATCGGTTGATCGTCGAAGGTGGGCGTGTCGTTGGTGTCGCAGTCGGCGACGACGAAATTCGTGCGCACGCAGTGATCGTTGCTTCGGGTGGATTCGCAAAGAACATGGCGTTGATGGAGGAGTTCTTTCCCGGTGCATACGGCACCGGCGACTGGATGTGGTACATCGGCGCCGATGGATCACGCGGTGACGCGATCGAATTCACCAAGTCGGTCAATGCACAGTTGACGGGACACGGTCGTGGCCTGCGACTGTTGCACCCGAACTTCGTCACCACGCTCGAAGCATTCGTGCCAGGATGGATGGTGTTGGTGAACCGCGACGGACGCAGATTCGGTGCGGAGAATGCCCCGTACGGACTGATGGACGGTTTCATGACCGCTCAGGGCAACGTCGCATTCGCGATCTTTGATGACGTGGTTCTCAATCCCGAGAAGGGCCCGCAGGTCGAGACCTACAAGCAGACGATTCCGGGACGCGAAGGCAGAGGAAGTCCGAACTGGAATCCGATCATGGTCGAAGAGCAAGTTGGGCGTGGACGAATCAAACGTTCAGAAACACTCGAGGGGCTCGCACGTGAACTCGGACTTCCCGTCGAACGTTTCGTCGCCACGATCAAGCGTTACAACGCGGGATGTGCCGCGGGTGTCGACGACTACGACAAGGACAAGAAGTTTCTGCGACCCATTTCGCACCCGCCGTACTACGGCGCCGAAGTTCGTCCCGCGACCGTGTGCTTCACACAGACGGGCCTGCGTATCGATCGTGACGGGCGTGTGCTGAACGATTTCAGCGAGCCGATCCCGGGGCTGTTTGCCGCGGGTGAAGTCACCGGGGGCATCATCGGCGACCGCTACGTGGGCAGTGGCAATTCGTTGTCGAACGGCGCGACGTTCGGCCGAATCGCCGGCAGGACCGTGGCGAATAATCTCCAGTGACGGCTCGAAAGCCTTGAATCTCGCCCATTCCGTGGCTCTTGCCGAATCATTGAGGACTTCTTCACCTTCTCTTACTTGTCCTTAGGAAGATTCTCGGGAACGACGACGAAGTTATGCCCCGTCACGGCATCCGCTGCGGCGAAAACGGGCAAGACCCCCCGAACCAGGAGACACAAGTGAAGAACAAGCCAACACTGAAGAAGAGCATCGTGGCCGCCAGCGTGGTGGCCGGGGTTGCCGGAGGCCTCGTCGCCGGACTCGCACTCGGAGTTCCCGGATTCGCCGGCGCATCCGGCACCGACGTTCAGGGAACCTCGGCTGTGTTCGCGAAGAACGCCGTCGTTCGGGTTGCCGACGCAACGACCGACGCTGACGACGACACCGCCACGGGCACTGCAACCGACCTTCTCGGCACCATCACGGTGCAGGGCTCGTCCAGCGGCGAATCGAGCACGGACCGCGCCCCCCGCGGTCCGCGCGCGGCGATTGCATCTGATGCGGTTGCGAAGGTTCTCGGCCTGACCGCTGACGAGCTGAAGACTGAATTGCGGTCGGGCAAGTCGCTTGCCGATGTCGCCAAGGCGAAGGGCGTCGATGTCGAGAAGGTGAAGGCCGCGATCCTCGACGACTTCACTGCCCGCGAACAGGCCGAGGTCGCCTCGGGTGAGCACACGCAGGCGGAAGTCGACCAAAAGATCGCCGATCTGAAGTCGAAGATCGACGACATCGTCAACGGCGCGATCCCCATGGGTGGCAAGGGTGGTCACAGCCCCCGCGGTCTCATGGCCGCTGCTGATGCGGTCGCCAAGGTTCTCGGCATGACCGCCGATGAGCTGAAGACCGAATTGCAGTCGGGCAAGTCGCTTGCCGATGTCGCCACGGCGAAGGGCGTCGACGTGGAGAAGGTGAAGGCGGCGATTCTCGCCGACTTCAAGACCCGTCTCGACGACATCGTGAACGGTGTGCGTCCGGCGGGCGTGCCCGGCGGCATGCGCGGCGAAGCGGGTCACGGCAAGGGTGGCCACGGTCCCCGTGGCGAGCACGGTCGCGGTCACGGCCCGCGTGGTGGCCACGAGGACATGAATGCACAGGGTCAGTCGGGCCCTACCCTGCAGGGTGACGTCCAGGTCCAGCCCTCCGGCGCCAACGCCTGATCCGCCTCATCGGACCATCCGGCGGTTCGATCAAAGAATCCGACGTACGGTTCCCCCACATGTCCAGGCCCACCACCTCCAGTCAGGTCGTCGCGACCCAGCCGCTCCTTCCCCCCAAGGCGAGCTGGGTTCTCGACACCGATGTGGGTGCCGTCATCGGCGCACTCACACTGGTGGTGGTTGGCCTGTGGGCTCGTCATGGCGGAGTCTCCTCTCTCGGAGGCTCCGCCACAGACGTGTTCACGTCCCTCGCGTCGCTGACGGGGCTTTTCGCATCGGAAGCCGGGATCCTGGGGTTGTTACTCGTCACCCGAACACCGATGCTCGAGCGTCGCTACGGCCTTGATCGCCTGTTCAACTGGCATCGGCTGCTCGGCGAGGTGATGGCGATCCTGATTGTTGCCCACATCGTGACGAGCATCGAAGCCTGGGCCGATCCGACGGGAGTGATGACCGCGATCAGGGATCTCACCGGACGCGAGCCTTACATGGGGTTGACCACGGCGGGCACCGTTCTCATCCTCGTCGTCACGGTCACGTCGTTGAAATTCTTCCGCGAACGCATCACCTACGAAACCTGGTGGTTCATTCACCTGTTGTCCTATGTCGGTCTTGGATTCTCGTTTTCACACCAGATCGTTCTCGGCACCGATTTCATGGACGACACGATCGCGCGTTGGTTCTGGATCGCGCTGCACGTTGGTGTTGCGCTGTGGATCGTGTGGGGTCGGTGGGGGACCCTCATCCGGTCGCTCGCTCGACCGTTGCGTGTCGAGTCGGTGCGTGCCGAAGCGGGCGGAGCCGTTAGCCTCACCCTCGCGGGTGCCAATCTTCGTCGGCATCGCGCGGCTTCGGGCCAGTTCTATTACCTGCGTGAACTTGCGCCCGGTCGGTGGTGGTCGAACAACCCGTTTTCGCTCTCGGCAGAACCCACGACGGCTGGTCTGCGCTTCACGATCAAGGATCGGGGCGATGCGAGCCGGGCATTCACACGCATTGCTGCGGGGGCGCGTGTTGCGATCGAGGGTCCGTACGGCGTGTGCACGCCCGATCTCGTCGGTGATGGCAAGGTACTGCTCATCGCCGGTGGTGTGGGGATCGGCCCGATCGTGTCGTTTCTCGAACAGTTGTCGCCCACGAGCCAGCCCGTCGTTCTCTATCGTGCGCATGCACGGGCCGAGGTCGCTCACGTCGAAGAACTCGAACGATTGGCTGCCGCACACGGAGGACGTCTTCACATCCTCGTCGGTGCGCGCACGACGCTGAAAGTGCCGGACCCCTTCGCTGCCGACGTCTTGTTGAAGACCGTCCCCGACCTCGCCGAACGTGTCGTTGTGGTTGCTGGTCCCGAGTCGATGGTCAAGGCGGTGCAGCGCGGGGCGCTACGCGCCGGTGCTCCCGCGGAAAACATTCACGCAGAAAGGGCATGGTGGTGACCGTGTCAGAAAATCAACGACCATCGCTTGTTCGTCAGATTGCGCCGGCAGCAGTGCTCACTGCTGCCGGTGTTGCGTTCGTGTCGTTGCTCGACAATCCCAACGAAACGGGTTCAGTGTCACTCGACTTCAACGCGATTGCCGGTCGAGCCGCGCCGACCTCGCTTATCCCGGAGTTAGAGGCACCCGTTGTGCCGGCACCCGAGATCTCGACGACACTCGCTCCTTCGCCGGCAATGACCGTCTTGGCACCCGCAACCGAGCCGCCCGCGGTGCAGGCGGCCGTGGCATGTGACGGTGACCTCGTCGCCAGTCCGACCGCGTTGTTCCGCTGGGGTGGCATCCAGTTGCAGGTGCACTTCACGCGGTCAAACGCCATCTGTGATGTGGCGGTGTTGCAGTATCCGGCCGATGACAGCAAGTCGATTTCGATCAACCAGCGCGCATTGCCGACCTACAACGCCGAAGTCATTGCTGCCAACAGCGCACGGATTTCCGCGGTATCGGGTGCAACCGACACCTGGGAGGCCTACACCGCGGCACTCCAGGCAGTGATTGATTCGCGCTCATGAGTGCCGTTTTCGACCGTCTCAAGATGACAACGAAAGTGATGGGAACCTTCGCGAGTCTTCACGTCGACGATGCAGTCGGCCCGAGTGTCGTCGACACCGCGTGGCGCGAGGCGCTGGGTTTGCTCGTCGACATCGAACAGCGGTTCTCGAGGTTTCGTGACGACAGCGAAATCTCTCGTATCAACCGGGGTGAATTGCATCTGCTCGACGCGTCGCCGGACGTGATCGAGGTGATGGACGCGTGTACCTGGCTCGAGCACGAGTCGAACGGTGCCTTCCGCGCACGACGTCCCGACGGAACGCTCGACCCTGCAGGATTCGTGAAGGGCTGGGCTGCGCAACGCGCGGGACAGGTGCTGTTGAGTCACGGTCTGTCGGCGTGGTACCTGAACGTCGGAGGGGACATTCAAACGTCGGGTCTTCAGGCATCGGGGGAGAGGTGGCGCATCGGCGTCGTCGACCCGACCGACCGCACGGTCATCGCTGCATGGTTCGACATCCCGGAGAACTTCGCCGTCGCAACTTCCGGTACCGGCGCGCGCGGCACACATCTGTGGGACGGCCGGTCAGGTTCGTTCATCGATCGCCTCGCATCGGTGACCGTCATCGGACCGCACCTCATGTGGGCCGACGCATTCGCGACTGCGGCGTTCGCGATGGGCGAAGACGGTCTCGCGTGGCTCGCCCGCTACCCCGACTACAAAGGGT
>SXZT01000120.1 GCA_005787785.1 Actinomycetota bacterium | reverse complement strand
GATGGCACGCGACGACGGCTGGCTCGCCGAGCACATGCTGATCCTCAAGCTCACGAACGCGAAGGGCGTCTCGAAGTACATCGCCGCGGCGTTTCCCTCGGCGTGCGGCAAGACCAACCTCGCGATGCTCGTCCCGACGATCCCGGGCTGGAAAGCCGAGACCATTGGTGACGACATCTGCTGGATGAAGTTCGGTGACGATGGACGCCTCTACGCCATCAACCCCGAGGCCGGTTTCTTCGGTGTCGCACCGGGCACCGGATACGACACCAACGCGAACGCGATGGAAACGCTGTGGGGCAACTGCCTCTTTACAAACACGGCGCTCACACCCGACGGTGATGTGTGGTGGGAAGGCATGAGCGACAATGCACCGGCTCGCGCAACCGACTGGCGAGGCAACTCCTGGACGCCCGAGACGGAAACACCCGCAGCGCACCCCAATGCCCGTTTCACCGCACCCGCATCGCAGTGTCCGTCGATCGGGTCCGAATGGGAAGACCCGCGTGGCGTACCGATCTCCGCGATTCTCTTCGGCGGTCGCCGCCGTACCACCGTTCCGCTGGTAACGCAGGCCTTCGACTGGGTGCACGGAGTGTTCCTCGGTTCGATCATGGCCTCGGAAACAACGGCCGCACAGGCCGGGGCGGTGGGCAAACTGCGCTTCGACCCGATGGCGATGTTGCCGTTCTGCGGATACAACATGGCCGACTACTTCGGCCACTGGTTGCGCGTCGGTTCGCGCGGCAAGGCGGAAAATCTGCCCCAGATCTTCTTTGTCAACTGGTTCCGCCGTGACGAGGACGGTCGCTTCCTGTGGCCCGGCTACGGCGAGAACAGCCGCGTTCTCAAGTGGGTGTTCGAACGCGTCGACGGCTCTGCAAAGGCCGTCGAGACACCCATCGGATTCCTGCCGACACCGGCCGATCTCGACACGAGTGGTTTGTCGGTGGATGCAGTCGACCTGGAAGAGATCCTCTCCGTCGATGTCACCGGTTGGCGCGAAGCGATTCCGCAGATTCGGGAGCACTACGCGGCGTTCGGGCCGAAGTTGCCGAACCAACTGCTCGAGTCGCTCGACTCCCTCGGCAAGTCCCTCGCCAACGCCTGAGCCTTCTCGGCGCACCACCGTGGGGTTCTCGGTGTGTAGTTACCCGTTTTTCGGGTAACTACACACCGAGAACCACGTGGTGAGCGTTTTGGCTATTGGCCAACGAGGAGGGCCCGGATCCCGAGGCCCATCAGGAAGAGTCCTCCCCCGCCGTAGAGGAGGTAGAGCTTCTTTTTCATCTGGTTGCGGTACGAGTAAATGATCGCAACGGCAATGATGGCAACGAAGCCATAGAAGGCATGAAACGCCGGAAATTCGAGTTTGTGCTTGTTCACGAGAGCAACGCCGAGTGCCACCTGGACGAACACTGCGACTTGCGCCACCGCGATGAACCACCAGAGCGCCCGCGAACGTAGCGACTCCCACTTGTGGGCGGCCAAAGACCAGAGGCCCGCGAGACCATTCCCGATGATCATGAACCACGACCAGTTTTGGTGGAAATCGCGGAGGAGCAAAGCGAGCACGGGACGAATCTAGCGAATGAGGGTGTCTGCTTCGTTGCCCATCTCGACGATGGTGAATCCCCCACGGCCGTCGGACGTCACCGTGGTGACCGAACAGTTGTCGAGACTTGCGACCACCATCCTGTCGTCGCTGGTTGCTGCACCAATCACCACGTTGATTGCGATGAAGTGACTGAAGACCACGGTGTCGGTGGAAATCGATGCAAGGGCGTCGAGGAGGTTGGTTCGATAGTCGGCGTAACGCTGGCCATCGGATGCAACCAATTCCGCCCACGTGCCCGCCATCGCGGAACGCAGCCACTCGATTCTCGTTTCGAGAGTGTGCCCCTCGGGTGACGGAATTTCTGCGACTCGTGGTTCGATGCTCACCTCGACACCCCACCGCGTGGCCAATGGTTGGGATGTTTCGCGGCACCGGCGCAGAGGACTCGACAACACGGGCAGCGGCCCGAGACCGAACAACTTGTCGGACACCTCGCGCGCCTGCCGTTGGCCGTGGTCGTCGAGGGCCGGATCGGGGTCGACGTTCCAACCTGCTGCTGCACGTCCGTGTCGGACGAGGTGAAGTCGCGGCATCAGAAGAACCAGCCGTCGCGGAACGGCCCGGAGTCGCCCGCCTTGCGGTACCACTCTGCGCCGAACGCCGTACGGAACGCTTCCTCGGGCATCTTTGCGAACCAACCCGTATCCGTGATCTGACTGCGGTGGCTTTGGATCGCCCGCCGCTTCACGTCGACAAAGTCGGCGACATCGATGCGGTGCGTGAGTTCGCTCTCGAGCAGACCCATCGGATTGCCGTCGTCGGCGGGACCATCGGGGTCCCAATCAGATTCCGGGTCGATGAGCCCCGCGGCGCGTGCCTGGTCACGCATCCGGCGCATGTTGTCACGGTTCATCGTTGCTTCGTAGACGTTGGCAACGCCTGCAAGTTCGGCGGCACGGTGGCCGACCTTGTGCACCATGATGTGGTCGGGGTGACCGTAATTGCCGTGCCAGTCGTACACCGTCAAGACATCGGCACCGTGTTTGCGGAGCATCGCGGCCAGACGCGCGGCGGCTTCCTCCACCGATGCTCCGATGAACGCTCCGTCATGGTCGTTTTGCTCCCAGCCCGTCATGCCGCTGTCGCGATAACCAAGCCATTCGATGTGCGCGACGCCTAGCTCGGCACATGATGCCTCTGTCTCGCGGCGACGCCGGTCGGCGAGTGTTTCACCGGCTGCAAGGTCACCTGGTACCTCACCGTGCTCGCCGCCGGTGGCAACGACGAGCACCACGGTGTGACCTTCTTTCGCGGCGCGCGCCATGGATCCACCCGTGGCAATCGCCTCGTCGTCGGGGTGTGCGTGAAAGCAGACGAGCGTGCCCATCAGGCTTGCTTCACCGCGCCCGACGCGAGCAGCGCCTCGACACGGTCGGCGGCGAAACCCCAACGTTCGAGCACTTCGCGCGAGTTCTGCCCGGCGTGCGCGGGAGCGAGTGTGAGTTCACCTGACGTGCGCGAAAAACGCGGCGCGGGGGCCGGCTGCGTGACCCCATGATGCTCGACGAACGTCTTGCGCTCGACGTTGTGGGGGTGACGCGCAGCCTCGCTCATCGTGAGCACCGGCGCGAAGCAGACATCGGTCG
>SXZT01000119.1 GCA_005787785.1 Actinomycetota bacterium | reverse complement strand
GGCGAGACGCGCCATCAATACGTGCACGTCATCGACATCGTGCCGACGCTGCTCGAGATGCTCGGCATGGAACCGCCGAAAGTCATCAAGGGCGTCACGCAGAACCCGATCGAAGGTGTGAGTTTTGCCCACACGTTGCCGAGTGACGATGCCCCGACGAAACACATGACGCAGTACTACGAGATGCTGGGCTCGCGAGCGATCTACCACGACGGCTGGAAGGCAGTTGTGTTCCACCCGCCGTCAATGATCGCCTACGACGGCAGTGATGCAAAACGACCGTTCGATGCCGACGTGTGGGAGCTGTACAACGTCGCCAATGACTTCTCCGAGTGCGCCGATCTCGCCGCGACACGGCCCGACAAGTTGGAAGAGCTCAAACAACTGTGGTGGACCGAGGCCGACAAGTACCAGGTACTTCCGCTCAACAACCAGCCGGGTCGGTACGGCGACCGGCGACATCTGCGCGACCGCTATGTCTATCTGCCGGGTATCTCGCCGCTTCCCGAATCAACCGCTCCAAACCTGAAGAACCGCTCGTTCCAAATTGCCGCCGCGCTCAACGTGCCGGCAAGCGGGAACATCGACGGCATCATCGTCGGTCATGGCAGCCATTCGGGCGGCTACGCGCTGTACCTCAAGGGCCGCCGACTGCACTACGCGTCGAACTTCCTCGGCGCCTTCACCACCACCATCTCGGCCAGTGTCGAATTGCCTCCGGGCGAAGTGCTGGTGCGTGCGGTCTTCACGTCGACCGGTCGCTTCAAAGGATCGATGCAACTCTTCTACGGTGACGTTCCCGTGGGCGAAGGCGACCTACCCATCACCACGCCGGTCACCTACGGCGTCGACCCCTTCACCGTCGGCTACCAGCGCATGACGCCCATCACCGAGGAACTGAAGGGCAAGGCCAAGATTCCCGATGGTGTGCTCGTCAACGTCGTCATCGATGCGATTGGCCCCGTGTACAAAAACACGGAGGGCGAGGCACGCACTGCGTTGAGCACGCAGTAGGCACCCCGCCCTCCGAAAGAGAGTCGGTCAACCCGCGATCACTTGATTGTGATCGTGATCCTCTTCGTCGTGGTCTTCGGCTTCGGCACCTTCTTTGTCGGTGGCGGAGTGATCTTCACCGTCAAGCGACAGATACCGGCCTTCAGGCCTTTCACCTTGCTGCCGGCCACCACCGAACACACCGATTTCGTCGACGAGGTCGCCACCAACTTCGACTTGGCCACCACGGCGATGCCGAGTGTCTTCAGCTGAGCGAGCACCGTCGCTGTCTTCTTCACACCGACGGTTGCAACCTTCGGAGCGTTGACCGTCGGAGCACCTACCGTCGGGGCAGGCTGACCCGCCGGAGCACCCGCCGCCGGAGCACCGCCCGCCGATGGAGCCGTGATCGACCCGTTCTTCACCGCCGCTTTGAATGCGCCACCGCCCGCTCCGACGGACAGCTTCATGCCCGCTGTTGCAGATGCCCGCACGGTGAACACCTTCACCGACGCGACGTCGACCTTGTCATTCGCTGCGGGCGGAAGTTCCATGTCGGGAACGGAACCGGTGTTGCGGCCGTTCGTCGAGTTGTTCACTTCGTTGATCTGGTCGGTCTTCGGTGTGACCGCTGCAGACGGCGAGGTGGCGGTTCCGGCCGCCACGTCGCTGCCCTTCAGGCCAAGATCGGTGAAAGTCGTCTCGATCGACTTGACGTCGCCGTTACCCGAGGCAACCGCGACGGTCACGTCGCCGGTCGTTGCATCTGCTTGAACAGCAATCGCACTCGGCCCGTTGCCCTGGCCACCCTGCGGTGGGTTGGGCTGGTTCGCGGGTGCTGCTTCCGTCTTCAACTGGAAGAACTTGGCTCCACCATCGATCGAGAGGTACGTGCCGTCGGCACCGGCGACGGCAATGACACCGGTGTCACAGTCGATCTTCATGTCGTTGTACGTACCCGTCGTTGTTCCGGTCGCCGCATGTGCGGGCGAAGAACTGACCGCACTGATCTTGTACAGGCCCTTTCCATTCACCGAGACGAACGCTGTGTCGGCAACTTTGGTCGCCGAACCCGTCGGGCAGTACTGAACCGCCTTGACACCCGCGGTGTACGTGCCGTTGCCGCTCACCGACGACGCACCTGCCGCGGCTGCTTCGGACCCGAAGTACTTGATGTTGCTCAGGGTCGTTGCGCCCGTGCTCGCGTTCGTGGCGACTGAAACGAGCGCCACCGACCCCGCGGATGATTCACAACCTGTGGGTCCGACGTTGCCACTGCACTTGTTGACAGCGACGAGCATCATGTCCTTGCCTGCGATTCCTTCGATCGCCACAAGAAGCTGCTGACCACCGGCACTCACGAAACTCGTCGGGGTCAATGTGCTCCCGCTCGGGTTCGCGGCACCGTTGAACACGAACTCCTTGCGGTCAGAGAGAAGTTTTGCGTCACGCTCAGCTGCGGTTGCTGCAAGTTCCTCACCCATCTGTGTCTTGCCCGTTCCGGTGGCCGTCGTGAATCCCTTGACGTGCAGGAATTCGTTCGAGTTGTTGGTGAAGCCGGCGGCGATGTACTGATTGTCACCGGCACCGTTCCACCAATCGACTGCGTAGCTTCCGCCAGCGCCGATCGTGCTGAACGAAGTGCCCCCGTCGGTGGACAGCAGCGTCCGACTACCGCCGGTGCCCGTCATGCTGAGCACGAGCTTCGAGCCATCGGTCGAATTCGGGTCGTAGGCAATGTCGGTGACGTTGGGTGCGGTCATGCCGTTCACGGCAATGCCACCCGAGGTCTGGGCGGTGCCCGCCGACGCCTGCGAGTCGGTGTACGAGTTCGCGCTCGTTCCACCTGCACCGCCGAAGTTCGGTCGGTAACCCGTCGAAGCATCGAGTTTCGCCGACTTGCGCACGCCGAATTGTCCGTCGCCGGAGATTGCAACCATGTTGTTCGAGAAGTCGTAGGCGCTGTCCCAGACAAAGCCTGTGTTGTTGTTGGCACCATTCAGTTCCGCAAGTATCAACGTTCCACTCGTGTGCGCGGACCCGACGGTGACGTCGGCACCCGTGCTGTTGTAGGCCCACATGCACTGGCCGATCGTGCCGACCGCGTCGAAACCATTCAGCACGCCGGCTGCCGGCGCCGTCGGGGCGATGGAGGC
>SXZT01000118.1 GCA_005787785.1 Actinomycetota bacterium | reverse complement strand
TGCGCAGATTGTCATTCGACACGAACAACACGAGCCCGCGATTCCCCTCGACCGAACGGTCTTGACGGATGCGGCCGACGAAACTCGGATCGGCACCTGCTGCAAGAAGCGGATTCGGTACGTCGACGACACTGACACCGGGTGCATCGGAGAGGATCTCGGTTGCTTCGGCAACGGTGATGTCGCGGGCGAACTCGGCGTTGATCGACAGTGAGTGACCGGTGAACACCGGGACGCGCACACAGGTGCCCGATACGCGCAGGTCGGGGATGCCCAGAATCTTGCGGCTCTCGTTACGAAGCTTGACTTCCTCGTCGGTTTCGAACTCGCCGTTGTCGACCATCGACCCCGCGAAGGGAATGACGTTGAAGGCGATCGGACGCACGAATTTCTTCGGTTGCGGAAAGGACACCGCGTCACCTGCGTAGGTGAGGTCGCGTGCACCTGCCACGACCGCCGCAGCCTGGGTGTCGAGTTCCTCGACGCCCGCCAGGCCACCACCGCTGACGGCTTGATAGGTGCTCGCAACAAGACGCACGAGACCCGCCCTGCGATGCAACGGCATCAACACGGGCATCGCCGCCATCGTGGTGCAGTTCGGGTTGGCGATAATCCCCTTTTTGGCATTGCGCATCTCCTCGGGGTTGACCTCGGAAACAACCAACGGAACGTCCGAGTCCATGCGCCATGCGGACGAGTTGTCGATGACGATGGCACCGGCGGCCGCAAAACGTGGCGCGAGTTCGCGCGACGACGTCGCGCCGGCGGAAAAGAGTGCGACGTCGAGGCCTGCCACGTCGGCGGTTGAGGCATCTTCGACCGTGATGTCGACACCCTTCCACTTCAATGTCGTGCCGGCAGAACGTGCCGAGGCGAAATAACGGATCTGCGTGACCGGAAAATTCCGTTCCTCGAGAAGGGCCCGCATCACGCCACCCACCTGCCCGGTTGCTCCGACGACTCCTACGCGCATGGGCGGCAGGCTAGCGGTGCGTGCGTTACGAAAGCCTGAGAATTAACCACCAGTGGCTCTTGTTGGCCCGTGGCAACGGTCGCTCTTCGGGGCGCACACCGCCGACGGTATCGGGTGACGATGACAGCAGATCACGCCGCGTCGGATTGCGGAATACGAGCACTTCACGACAGCCCCGACCGCTGGCCGCCACCAGTGCCATGACCTCGGCCACGCCCACGCGGTTCGCCTGCCAGCCGAGTCGCGTTGCCCATCGACGTCGCGCGATGCGCGGACCGATCACCCTGTTCTTCCACAGCGCACGTACGGCCGCACCCGCTGGCTGCAACACGACGTCGGCGGGGACCCACGTGCGGTAGTTCAGCATCACGGTGCCACCGGGCTTCACCACGCGTATCGCCTCCGACGTGAGGCGCAGCGCGTCGTCGTGTGCGCAGTGCTGCAGGGTGATGTACGAGAATACGGCGTCGACCGACTCCGAAGGGACGGCGATCGAGTGACCGTCGGCCACGTGCACCGTGCGCAACTTCTCCACTTGACCGTGACGTGCAACGGTTTCGCGGCAACGCTCAAGGAATGACGCATCGACGTCGGCCGCGGCCACCGAGGCAAAACGACGCGTGAGCCGCGACGTCATGCGACCGATACCCGACCCGATCTCGAGGATCGACAGGCTGTTGGTGTCGAGGTCGTTCATACCGAACGCGCGCATGTACGCATTGACTTCCTTGTTGCCCGACATCACGAAGTCACCGAGGGTCAGGTCGTCACCCGTTTCGTTGTTGAAAACCCAACCGGTCTCGCGAACGACCGCATCGGCGTTGGCGTTCTCGTCTGCAACCCCTCCGGCAACTCGCCAAGGAACGAGTTGCGCGCGACGTCGGGCCAGTCGCTCAGTATTGCCGACGTGCCGGCTCGCGGGCTTACTTCCGTTCGGGTAGGGGCGCCGAATAAGCCTGACCACTGTCGAGACCGAATGCGGTATGCAGCGAGCGCATCGCGACTTCGGTGCTTGCGGAGTCAACCACGACCGACACACGGATCGTGCTGGTGGAGATCATCTCGATGTTCACACCCGCCCCTGCAAGAACACGGAACATCTTCGCTGCGATGCCGGGGCTCGTTTTCATGCCTGCACCGACGAGCGAGATCTTCGTAACCGACTCGACGTGCGTGACGTCGGCTGCGCCGATCTCTTTCGCGACGCCGTTGACGATCTCGAGCGCCTTCTTCAGGTCGGCCTTCGGGGCGGTAAAGGAGATGTCGGTGCGACCCTCCTTCGAGGTGTTCTGCACGATCATGTCGACGTTGAGGTTCGCGCCGGCCAACGGCTCGAACAGCGCCGCGGAAATGCCCGGCTTGTCGGCGACACCAACCACGGTGATCTTTGCTTCGGCTGTGTCCTGCACGACACCCGAGATGATTGGCTCTTCCATCGCATTCTCCTTCGACGAAATCTGTGCACTGCGGTCGAGAACCCAGGTTCCTGTTTCCCATGTGAAGCTCGACCTCACGTGCAGTGGAACGTTGTGGTTGCGCGCAAACTCGACGGAACGCAGCGCAAGAACCTTGCTACCGGCGCCTGCCATCTCGAGCATCTCTTCGAAGTCGAGTTGCTGCAGCTTGCGCGCCTGCGGGACGATGCGCGGATCGGCCGTGAAGACCCCGGTGACGTCGGTGTAGATTTCGCAGACGTCGGCGTTCATCGCCGCGGCGAGAGCAACCGCAGTCGTGTCGGACCCGCCACGACCGAGTGTGGTGATTTCACGGTCCGTGCTGACTCCCTGGAATCCGGCGACGACGGCCACCTTGCCCGCTGCGAGTGCCTCGCGGAGTCGATCACCCTTCACTTCGAGAATTTTCGCCTTCGTGTGCACGGTGTCGGTGATGATGCCCACTTGGCTGCCGGTGAACGAGACCGCGTCAATGCCCAGGCCGGCGAGTGCCATGCACACGAGTGCCATCGAGATGCGCTCACCGGTCGTGAGGAGCATGTCGAGCTCGCGGCCCGGATGGCTGGAGGAGACCTGGTTCGCAAGGGAAATGAGATTGTCAGTGGTCTTCCCCATGGCCGAAACGACGACCACCACGTCGTTGCCGTGGCGTTTGGTGAAGGCAACGTGTTCGGCGACCGCCTTGATGCGCTCGGGGTCGGCTACCGACGTACCACCGAATTTTTGGACCACTACTGCCACAGGTGACGAACGCTATCGGCGCGCCGCTAACCTGCGGAACCCGTGGGCACCGAAAAGCGCGAACGCCAGAAGCAAAACCGTCAACAGCGACTCTCCGAACTCGCCGTCCAGCAAAAGCGGGCGAAGGTGAAAAAGCGGGGGCTCCAGTTCGGAATTGGTATCCCCGCCGTCATGCTCGCGCTGTTCCTCATCGTGAACGTCTTTGCCGGCGACGATTCGGTGCCGAATGACGATGCGGTCAACGAAGAGATCCAAGCCCTTCTCGGTGTGACCACCCTGCCCGAGGGCGAGCCGACGGATACTGCCCCCACCATCCCCGCCACCACCATTCCCGGCAAGACCATCGACGGGGACACCACATGTCCGAAAGCCGACGGCACGGAAGAGCGCGTGACCAAGTTCCAAAAGGCGCCGCCCACGTGTATCGACGCGACGAAGACCTACACCGCCGTTTTCGACACCTCCGAAGGTGAGATCGAGGTTCTTCTCGACGCCGCAAAGACCCCGAAGACCGTCAACAACTTCATTGTGCTCTCCCGTTACAAGTACTACGACGGCACCACGATCTTCCGCACCGACCCGTCGATTGACATCATTCAGGGCGGAGGGCTCACCAACACCGATGACCCGGGTTACACCATCGAAGACGAAGGTGGCGGCTACAAGTACGTCGAGGGTGATCTCGCGATGGCTCGCACGATGGAGCCCAACAGCGCGGGTGGTCAGTGGTTCTTCGTGACCGGCCCGAATGCCGCGGCACTCGACGGCCAAGGCACCTACGTGAACTTCGGCAAGGTCGTGTCGGGCCTCGACGTAGTGAAGGGAATACTTGCGCTCAACTCCGGGTCGGGCGATCTCGGTGGCGCGCCCAGTCGTACCGTCGTCGTCAAGTCGGTCGCAATCATCGAATCCTGAACCTCAGGCGACGAAACGTTGCTCGAGGCGCGACATCGCCTCGTTGCTGACACCCAAGTGGTGCGCGAATGCACGCATCGAACCATGTGCGGCGACCCAGTCCGTCATCAAGTCACGCAGTGCACGACCATCGGCATCGAGAAATGCAGCGGGTGCATTGCCGAGTCGCTCCTTTAGGTTCGAGTCGTACGACTCGGCCCATGCACGCAGGCGTGTCATGCCATCGTTGCTCAGTTCGAAGTCGGCGACGATGATTTCGCCCGGAACGCCGACGATCGCCAGCATCAACATTGCGACGAGACCAGTTCTGTCTTTTCCCGCAGCGCAGTTGAAGACAACGGGCTCGTCGAGCATCGCCACGGTTTCGACCGCGGCGGCGAGACGGTGACCACCCTTTCGCAACATCTCGGGATACGCCCACATCAAGAACTCATAGGCCGTGTCGACGTCGGGGGTGTCGTCGTCTGCCCATGGAATGTCAAGGACGGGAAAATGGTGCAGCGTCACCGGATACAGGTCGTCACGAAAGCGACCCCGCGTCTCCCATTCATGGGCCGAGCGCAGGTCGATGACGTGGCGCACGTTGCGCGCCTGCAATTGCGCCCAGTCGGCCTCGTTCAGGCTGTACAGGGCATCGGACCGGTAGGCGCAACCCCAGCGCGTCATCCGCCCATCGGACGTCGGATAGCCCCCCAGATCGCGGAAGTTGTGGGCCGTTTCCAAGGGAACATGGCGGTCAGGGTGCGACACGGGGTTGATCGGGTGTGCGGAGGTCACGCCGGCCACCCTAGATTCCACTAGTAAAGTTACCAATGGGTAACTATTCTTTGTTCATGTCGTTACCTAGTTTTTCATCCGACATTTCCACGCTCGGCATCGCCGGTTCAGGAATCATGGCCGCCGGCATCGCCGAGGTCGCACTGCTCGCGGGCTTCGACGTGATGGTGCGCTCTCGCTCCGAACGTGGCGCGACGGAACTCGTTGCACAGGTGTCGAAGAGCCTGGGTAGGCGCGTGGAGCGCGGCAAGTTGGAGATCCAAGTGCGCGATGAGGCGGCACGACGACTGACAACGACGACGAACCTCGGCGACCTGGCGCGCTGTTCGATCGTCATCGAATCGGTCGTCGAGGACAAGGAACAAAAGACCTCGCTCCTGCGGGAACTCGACTCCGTCGTGCCGACAGGGTCGATCATTGCAACGAATACCAGCACGCTGTCGGTGTCGGAACTGGCTTTGGCGACGATGCAGCCCGACCGGGTGTGCGGAATTCACTTCTTCAATCCCGCCACGACGATGCCACTGGTCGAGGTCATCCGTCCGCTCACGGCATCACAATCGACGATCGATGTAGCCATCGCATTCGTTGCCATGTGCGGGAAAGAAGCGGTCCTTGTCCGCGACGACCCGGGGTTCATCGTGAATGCATTGTTGTTCCCCTATCTCAACGACGCGATCAAGATGATGGAACGCGGCACCGCATCGATGGACGACATCGATGCAGCGATGAAGGGGGGTTGCAACTTTCCAATGGGGCCATTCGCTCTGCTCGATCTCGTCGGACTCGATACCTCGCTGTCGATCATCGAAACGTTGTACGCCGCTTCGGGTAACACGGCCGATTGCCCCGCAGAATCATTGGTTCGTCTCGTCGCCGATGGGCACCTCGGTCGCAAGACAGGCCGTGGCTTCCGCACTTACTGACCCGACGCACTAGAACAGGTTGCGTGTCATGGGACGCTCCACCCGTTCCCGTCGGTGAGAGCCGCTGGGATTTTCCGCCACCGCACATGTGGTCGAACGACGACCTCGTCGCAGCGGGCGCCGACCTCGAGCCCTCGACCCTCGTGCGCGCGTATCGGTCGGGACTCTTTCCGATGGGCATCGGGCGCACGAACCGCCAAATCGGGTGGTGGTCTCCCGCGGCACGCGGAATTCTTCCCCTCGACACGATGCGGATCACGCGTTCGATGCGTCAGAGCGCACGTCGTTACACCGTCAGCATCGACACCTGCTTCGGTGAGGTGATCCGAGCCTGTGCCTCACCTACGCGCGAGAGTGTGTGGATCACACGCCAATTCATCGATGCGTACGAAGAACTGCACCGCCTCGGCTGGGCACACTCGGTGGAGGCCCGCAACGCCGAAGGCCACTTGGTCGGTGGTCTCTACGGCGTGCGCATCGGAGGGTTCTTTGCGGGCGAATCGATGTTCCACATCCAACGCGATGCAAGCAAGGTCGCGCTCATGCATCTCGCTGCCACGATGCGAGCCGCGGGAATGTCCCTGCTCGACGTCCAGTGGAGTACCCCCCACCTCGCTTCGCTCGGCGTGGTCGAGGTGCCCCGAGCCGAGTACCTCGGCCTGCTGGCCCGCGCCGTTGGTAATTCCTGATCGACGCGTGAGAATTGTCCCATGACCGCCGAGAACCGCCCCGCAGAATCCCGTCGCGAAGACGCATGGCTGATGCGCACCTATTCGGGGCATTCCACCGCCAAGGCCTCGAACGAGCTGTACCGAACGAATCTCTCGAAGGGCCAAACGGGGTTGTCAATCGCATTCGACCTGCCGACGCAAACGGGATACGACCCCGACCACGTTCTCGCCCGCGGCGAAGTCGGCAAGGTCGGCGTTCCGGTTGCACACCTCGGACACATGCGCACACTTCTCGACGGCATCCCGCCGGGACAGATGAACACCTCGATGACGATCAACGCAACCGCCCCATGGTTGCTTGCGCTGTACGTCGCCAATGCCGAAGAAGAGGGCACACCGAGCGCCGCATTGCGCGGCACGACGCAGAACGACATCGTGAAGGAGTACCTCTCACGAGGCACCTATATCTTTCCGCCCGCGCCATCGAAGCGGTTGATCGTCGACATGGTGGCCTGGTGCACGAACAACGCCCCGAAGTGGAACCCGATGAACGTGTGCTCGTACC
>SXZT01000117.1 GCA_005787785.1 Actinomycetota bacterium | reverse complement strand
GAAGATCAGGTTGTCGAGGTGTTCGCGCGACGCAAGCGATACGGCACCGAGTGTTTCGGGTTCGTCGCATTCGCCGTCACCAAGGAACGCCCAGACACGGCTGTTTGATGTGTCATCGAGCTTGCGGTTCAGCAAGTAGCGGTTGAATCGAGCGTGGTACAACGCTGTGATCGGGCCGAGACCCATCGACACGGTGGGGAACTCCCAGAAGTCAGGCATGAGCCGCGGGTGCGGATAGCTCGACAATCCTCGGCCGCCGCGTCCGATCTCGCGACGGAAGTGGTCGAGGTCATCGGCGCTCAATCGTCCCTCGAGAAACGCGCGCGCGTACACACCGGGTGCCGCGTGGCCCTGGAAGTAGATGTGGTCGCCGGCCTGGCCGTCGTCCTTGCCACGGAAGAAATGATTGAAGCCGATCTCGTACAGCGATGCCGACGACGCGAACGTCGAGAGGTGACCGCCGATTCCCTCGGCGCGGCTGTTTGCGCGGATCACCATGACCGCCGCGTTCCAGCGAATGAAGGCACGAACGCGACGTTCGAGGTATTCGTCGCCGGGGAACCACGGTTCTTGCTCGCGAGGAATCGTGTTGACGTAAGGCGTCGACACCGTCGCGGGGAAACTCACCTGGTTTGCGCGTGCGCGTTCGAGCAGCCGGGACAGGAGGTAGCGGGCACGGGTCTTGCCCTGGGCATCGATGACCGCGTCGAGGGACTCCATCCACTCCTGCGTCTCGACCGGGTCGGTGTCGGGCAGCTGATGGACGGAACCGTCGAAGATCATGGCGTCATTCTCGCAGGAAGTGGGGGTGTCCGTGCGTCGATGCGCAATCAACAAAGATGGAATCGCCCATGGAATTTCCCTTCGATGACTTGCCGCCCGCGTCAGCGCCGGCCGACACGCACGACCGTGACAAAAGGTTGTTGTACGACCTGCGCGCGATGCAGTGGCCCGACCGCGCCCCGCGCACGGCACGGCACGTCTACACCGACGGTGCATGCTCGGGCAACCCCGGCCCGGGCGGGTGGGCGTGGGCGGTTGCGCCAGGGGGCGAACCACACGGGTCGGGGGGTGAGCGCCAGACCACGAACCAACGTATGGAGGTTCGTGCGGTCATCGAAGCACTACGTGCGCACCGCGACCACAGTGAGATTCTTGTCATCGTCTCCGACAGCACCTACGTGGTGAATTGTTTCCGCCAGCGCTGGTGGGAGGGATGGTTGTCCCGCGGCTGGAAGAACAGCCAGCGCCAACCCGTCGCAAACCGCGAACTCTGGGAAGACCTCTTCGATGTACTGGTGAGCCGCGGCAGCGGAAAGACCGTGTTCCAGTGGGTCAAGGGCCACTCGGGAGACCCGATGAACGATCTCGTGGACACTTTGGCAGTGCAAGCGACGGGGGCATAGCCTCGCCCGCATGGACATTTCAGGTGCAAGTGCAATCGTCACGGGTGGAGCTTCGGGAATCGGTGCGGCTTCGGCCCGCCTGCTCGCCAAACGTGGCGCAAAGGTAGTGGTCGCCGACCTTCAGGCCGACAAGGGTGAGGCTCTCGCCAAGGAAATCGGCGGGGCATTCTGCAAGGTCGACGTCACCAACACTGACGACATCATCAACGCCGTCGAGATGGCGAAGTCGATGGGACCGGTTCGCGTTCTCGTCAACTCGGCCGGCATCGGTTGGGCACAGCGCACGGTCGGCAAGGACGGCTCGTACGACTCGGCTGCGAACCTGGACGCCTTCAAGAAGGTCATCGCGATCAACCTCATCGGTTCGTTCGACTGCATCCGCATCGCAGCAACCGCGATGAGCACCACCGAGCCCCTCGCCAACGGCGAGCGTGGCGCGATCGTCAACATCGCGTCGGTTGCCGCGTTCGACGGTCAAATCGGTCAGGCGTCGTACTCGGCGTCGAAGGGTGGCGTCGTCGGCATGACGCTGCCGGTTGCACGTGACCTTGCAGCCATTGGCGTGCGCGTCAACACCGTTGCTCCCGGTCTCATCGACACGCCGATCTACGGCGATGGCGAGAACAGTGAAGCCTTCAAGGCCAATCTGCAGAAGGGCGTTCTCTTTCCGCAGCGCCTCGGCGCTCCCGAGGAACTCGCGTCGATGGTCATCGAGTGCATCACCAACAGCTACATGAACGCCGAGAGCATCCGCGTCGACGGTGGCATTCGCATGCAGCCGAAGTGACCCACTGACGTCACCACGACGATCAATCGATCACAGTGTCAAACGTCCCCCGCGAGGATCTCCTGCCGAGACCGAGCGGGGGACGTTTCGTTGTCGGCGCCAAGCCGATCACCGAGGCCGAGTGGTTGCCCCCGGACGCCGCAATGCTGCGTGAGCGGACGATGGTCCGTTCGGCGCACCCGTGCGAAGTCTTCGCCTGCATGGACGGCTGGGGGGCGGCGGTTGCCGAAGTGTTCGACGCACTGCCGCACGACACCCCCGACGATGTATGCATTCTCGGCAAGGTCGACAACCGCTGGGTGCTCGTCGGAGGTGAACTGTGCTTTCCGAACCGCTGGGTTCTGCAGGAAAAGATCGGCCTGCCGGTTCTCGACGTCCACGGGCCCGGTCCCACGTATGCCTCGCACGTCGGTGCCGGCGTCGACTCGCTCATCGACCGTCTCGCCGACGGGCGAATCGTCGAACGTTCCAACTGGAGCATCTCCGATTCGGGCGAGTATTTCGAACCACGAACTCCGCCGCCGATTCCCGATGTCAATCCAGCGAACCTGTTGCTGCGAGTCGAACGCCAAACTCTTCGACAAATGGGCGGGGTCGTGGTGTTCACCATCCGCACCTACATGGAACCGATGTCACGGTTCTACAACCGCCCTCGTGAGCAAGTCGACGCATTCGTTCAGGTTCTCCGTGAAACTCCCGCCGAAGTTCGCGCGTACAAGTCGATCTCGACCTACGTTGATCCGCTGTGCGCCTACCTCACGTCGTGTAGTCCGCATTGATGCGGACGTAGCCGTCGGTGAGATCGCATCCCCACACGGTGGCCGAGGCGGTGCCGTTGTTCAGTGACACGTGAATGAGCACGTCGTCGCCTCGCATGTAGTTGGAGAGGCGTTCGAGGCCGGCGGCATCGACCTGACGCGGATACACCTCTTGCTCGCCGAAGCGAATGACGACCTTTTCCTGGTCGATATCGGCATCGTTGCACTTGCCGACGGCCATGGCGACGCGACCCCAGTTGGGATCGGCGCCGTGCACGGCTGTCTTGACGAGTGGTGAGTTCACGATCGACTTGGCGACGCGCTTGGCCTGTTCTGCATCGCGTGCGTTGTCGACGGCGACTTCGATGAGAGTTTCGGCGCCCTCACCGTCGCGTGCAACCTGCTTCGTCAGTGACAGCGCGACGTCGTGCAGTGCGGATTCGAATGCCTGTGCATCGACTTTGCCTGTCGCGCCGCTCGCGAGAATGACGGCGGTGTCACTGGTCGACGTGTCAGTGTCGACAGAGACGCAGTTGAAGGTGCGGTCCATGACGCGGCGGAAGATGGTGTCTAGCTGCTTCGGCCCGATTTCTGCGTCGGTGAACATCATGGTGATCAACGTCGCCATGTTCGGTTCGATCATCCCAACGCCCTTGGCTACGCCGACCACACGTGCATTGCTGCCGACGATGGTCGCTTCGGCGATCTTGTGCACGGTGTCGGTGGTCATGATGCCGCGCGCAACTGCTTCGGCATCGACGCCCGTGATGCTTTTCGGAATGTTGGCAAGTCCGGCACGAATGCGGTCCATCGGGTAGGGGCGGCCGATGACGCCGGTCGATGCGATGAGAACTTCCTCCGGCGCGCAACCGATCGCCTTGGCGACACCGTCGACGACTTCGTTCGCATCCGCCAGGCCCTGCGGACCGTTTGCGACGTTCGCATTCTTCGAGATCACGACCACTGCGCGTGCCGCATTGTCTGCGAGATGACCGCGCGACACCGTGACGCTGGGTCCGGCAAAGCGGCTCTGGGTGAACACACCCGCAGCGGCGCAGGTGTGGTCGGCAACGACGAGGGTG
>SXZT01000116.1 GCA_005787785.1 Actinomycetota bacterium | reverse complement strand
GATGCCCTCGTTGCGGAACACGCGACCGATTTCGTACACGCGTTCCATGCCGCCGACGATCAGGCGCTTCAGGTGCAACTCGAGCGCGATCCGCAGGTACAGACCCATATCGAGGGCGTTGTGGTGTGTGGTGAACGGCCGGGCGTGCGCGCCACCCGCCTCGACGTGGAGAACCGGCGTCTCCACCTCGATGAAATCCTTCGCGGCAAGGGTGCGGCGGAAAGAAGCGATGATCGCATGACGTACGGCGAAGGCGCGGCGTGCATCGTCGTTCGAGATGAGATCGGCGTAGCGCTGGCGGTAGCGGGTGTCGGTGTCGGTCAGGCCGTGCCACTTGTCGGGCAGCGGACGCACGGCCTTGGCGAGCAATTCGAGACCCGACACCTTTACCGACAACTCGCCCTTTCGTGTTGTCATCACGGCGCCGTTGACACCCACCCAGTCCCCGAGGTCGAGGTCGCCGATGCGTGCGAAGAGGTCGTCGCCGACCACGGATTTCGAGACGAACAACTGAATTTCGTCGTCACGATCACGCAACGTCGCGAAGATCAACTTGCCCTGGTCGCGTTTCAGCAAGACGCGCCCGGCAACCGCAACAGTGACGTCGGTTTCGGTGCCGGGCTCCAACTCGCCGTGCGTCGAGCGAATTTCCGCCAACGTGTGCGACCTATCGAAGCGATACGGGTAGGGGTTCGTGCCTTCGCCGCGCAAGGCAGCGACGTGGTCGAGTCGTCGCGCTTTCTCGGCCGCCAGACCGTGCTCTGCTTCCACGGAGGACGTTTCGGGAGAGTCGGTCACGGCTTCCCACGGTAGTGCGTGGGCACGGAACTACCGTTGTCGTTTGATGATTCGGCGACAACTCCCGATGGTTTTCCTTGCGCTCGCAGCCGTCGTCTCCGCCGTTCCATCGGCGGTTTCGGCCGACACCGCAAATGCTCCTCTACCCGAGACGCGCAAGTGGACCTCGCCGATGAAACGCGCGATTTCGATCTCTCGCCCCGTCGGCTTTTCGCTGGCGGTTCGTGCGCAGATCCGCGATGCCGCAGCGTCAATCGGGGCCGAGACGTATCCCGGACGCGCCGCGATGTTCGGGATGTCACGAATCGAGCGCGAGGGCCGGTCGATCCAGCGGATTCCCCGCGGGATGCAGGTGCCGATGTCGACGACGGTCCAGCCCGACGAGGTCGTGCGGAACCTCATGTCCGTCGAAGCCGCCGACGTGCTTCTCGCCGGTGGAATCGTGATGGGGGACAGTTCGGCCCGCTTTCGTGGTGCGCGTGTGGGCGACGTCGTCACGTTGATCGACAAGCGTCGCCGTCCGGTCACTTTCGCCATCGGTCTCGTCGTGGAGGATGACGTCGTTGGTGGCAGCGATCTGCTGATGTCGCCCACACAGGCCGACTCGCTCGGAGCAACGACGGTGACTCAGTACACGGTGACGGGATTCCGCAACCCCGACACCGCGGCAGCGGCACTGGCCGCTTCAGGATTCGTGAACGGCATGGACTTTCGCGTGCGGCGGACCTGGGACGGACACAACCCGGACGCAACTCTCGGTCTTGGTGAAGCGAAGTTGTTGGTTGGTGAGTTCGCCTACAGGATCACGACGTCGGGGAAGGTGACGGCTGATCCCGGTTGGGTGCACCAGAACATCACCCCGCGCCGCTTCTTTAGCGGCATTCCCGTGCGGGCCGGATGTCATCGACGTATCTGGGCACCGTTGCAGGGTGCACTGAACGAGACCAAACGTGCGGGCCTCGAGGAGTTGATCGACATCGACAACACCAACAAGTACGGCGGGTGCTTCTACGCGCGGCTCAATCGCATATCCGGGGACCTCGGCTACCTCTCCAGGCATTCCTGGGGAATGGCGTTCGATATGAACACCACGACGAACGCGCAGGGTCGAGTGCCGAACCTCGACTGTCGAATCGTGCGGATCTTTCGCAAGTGGGGATTTGCATGGGGTGGCAATTTCACACCGGCCGACGGCATGCATTTCGAGTACGTCGGTGAACGACGGGACAACATCGAGTATCCGTCGCGTTATTGTCGGAATGTCGTGGGTGCCGACCGATAATCTTTCGGAGTGGCATTGCGGTTCGTCATCATCGGAGGAGGCCCTGCGGGAAACTCCGCGGCAACCTGGGCGGCCCGACTTGGTGCCGAAGTCGTCATGATCGAGCGGGAAATCGTGGGTGGTGGTGCCCACCTTCTCGACTGCATTCCGTCGAAGGCGATGATCGCCACAGGTGGTGCGATGAGTGCGACCAAGCGGTTCGCCGGAATGGGCATCGAACAGCATGACGCGGAAATCGACGTCGACTCGCTGGCCGAACGCATCGGCGGCATCGTCAAGCGGCTGCAGGGCACAACCACCCAACTTCTCGAAAGCCAGGGCGTCGCGATCATCCGCGGGGAAGCCCGGTTCGTCAGTCGGGACGAGGTGGCCGTTCGCACGAGCGAAGGAGAGCAAACCGTTCGTGGAGATGCGTTTCTCATCGCCACGGGGTCGAGGCCGCGCATCCCCGATTGGTGCAAGCCCGACGGCGAGCGGATCCTGACCACCCGTGACTGCTACCCGCCGAAGATCTTCCCGAAGAGCATCGCGGTCGTCGGCTCGGGCGTGACCGGAGTGGAGTTCGTTCACATGTTTGCTTCGTTCGGGGCGCAGGTCACACTCGTCGTGAGTCGCCAACAGGTTCTTCCCGGAAAAGACCCCGAGGCAGCGGCGGCACTGGAAGACTCGTTTCTCAACCGCGGCGTGAAACTGCTGAAGGGCGCCCGTGCGACTGCGATCGAACATGAAGGCGACGGCGTGGTGGTGCGCTGCGACGACGGACGCGAGGTTCGTGCGTCGCACGCAGTCTTGGCCATCGGTTCGGAACCGAATGTCGAGGGCGTGGACCTCGACATTGCCGGAGTCGACCTCGATTTCCGGGGTTACGTCAACATTGATCGGCACTGCGAAACAAACGTGAAGGGCGTCTACGCGGCGGGTGACGTCAGTGGAAAGCTGCCCCTGTCGTCGGTGGCATCGATGCAGGGCCGCAAGATCGCCGAACACGTGATGGGCGCCAACCGCGCGACGCACCGCCATCTCGATTACGACAAAGCCGCTTCCGCGATCTTCACCCAGCCCGAGATCGCCGACGTGGGTCTTGCCGAGGCCGAAGCTTTCGCGAATGGTCGCAAGATTCGCGTCACGAAGGTGCCGTTCTCATCGACCGCAAAGGCGCTCATCCACAACGACCCGCGCGGCTTCGTGAAACTGATCTCCGACCCGAACACCGGTCAGGTACTCGGGGGCACCATTGTGGGCCGTCACGCGGGCGAACTGATCAGCGTGATTGCACTTGCAGTGACGGCACACTTGAAGGTGACCGACATGCTCGACACCCTGTTCGTGCACCCCGCCCTCGCCGAAGCGCTGCTCGACGCCGCCGAGTAGGCGGCGGCATTGATGTTCGGCGTAGCCGCCGAGTAGGCGGCGGCATTGATGTTCGGCGTAGCCGCCGAACAAGCCTTATTCGATCACGGCGACGATGTCGCCCGAGCCGACGGTGTCGCCGGCCTTCACCTTGATCTCCTTCACCTTGCCCGACTTTTCGGCCTGGATCTGGTTCTCCATCTTCATGGCCTCGAGAACGACGACGGACTGGCCGACTTCGACTTCCTGGCCGACCTCGACGAGAACCTTGACGATCGTGCCCTGCATGGGCACAACGACGTCGCCGCTTCCCGTGCCTCCTGCTCCGCCGCCGCCTCCCGATGCTGCGCGCGCGGGCTTCTTCGCTTTTGCCGGACCGGCTGATGCGACCATCTGGCCTTCGGGCACCCACATCTTGACCGCGAACCGCTTGCCGTTGACTTCGACGGTCGTCGTGCGCTCGATCAATGCTTCGCCCTCGTCGCCTGCCGGCGCGGGTCCACCGGTACCGACGCCCGACAGGTCGAGGCGCTCTTCGACCCACTTTGTCGAGTGCTCAAAGGCGACAAAATCGGGGTGCTCGAGAATTGCGATGTCGGCAGGGATTGTGGTGTGGACGCCCTCGACAACCATTTCGTTCAGCGCGCGAATCGTTCGCGCGATCGCCGTGTTGCGGTCCTTGCCCCAGACGATGAGTTTGCCGACGAGGTTGTCGTAGAACTGGCTGACTGTGTCACCCGACTCGTAGCCGGCGTCGAAGCGCACACCAAAACCATCCGGTGTGACGAGTTTGGTGATGGTGCCCGGCGAGGGGAGGAACTTGCCGCCCGCGGGGTTCTCTGCATTGATACGGATTTCGATCGCGTGTCCGCGACGCTGGGCAGCGACCTGTTTCTGCGTCATCGGCAACTTCTCACCCGACGCAACACGGATCTGCCATTCGACCAGGTCGATACCGGTGATGACCTCGGTTACCGGATGCTCGACCTGCAAGCGGGTGT
>SXZT01000115.1 GCA_005787785.1 Actinomycetota bacterium | reverse complement strand
CATGTTCGCCTGGATCTTGAAGACGAACGCCGAAAACGGTGCGTCGAGCGGACGGTCGTGGCCGTTCACGTCGGCACGTGGCGCCGGTGCGGGCGCAAGGTCGACGACCGCGTCGAGCAGCATGCGCACACCGAAATTGGTGAGAGCCGAACCGACGAACACCGGGGTGGTGACTCCTGTGAGGTACGACTCGACGTCGAGGTCGGCGCCGATTGCGTCGAGAAGCGAGCATCCGTCGAGAGCCGCGGTCCACGCCGCGCCCTCCGTCGACGCCGCGTCGTCGGGCGACACGACCTCCTCGGGGGAAAGTTCGGCGCCGTGCGCCGTGCGGACGAACCGGATGAAATCGCCCGACCGGCGGTCGATGACACCACGAAAGTCACCGGGTATTCCAACGGGCCACGTCACCGGCGTCGGCTTCAGGCCGATTTGTTCCTCGACTTCGTCGAGAAGTTCGAGCGGATCACGCCCGGGCCGGTCGTACTTGTTGAAAAATGTGACGACGGGCAAATTGCGCGATCTGCAGACCTGGAACAACTTGAGGGTCTGGGCCTCGATGCCCTTCGCCGTGTCGAGCACCATCACCACCGAGTCGACCGCGGCAAGAACACGGTAGGTGTCCTCGGAGAAGTCGCGGTGGCCGGGTGTGTCGAGGAGATTGAAGGTGTGGCCGCGGTAGGGGAACTGCAACACCGCCGACGAGATGGAGATGCCGCGCTGCTTTTCCAGTTCCATCCAGTCGGATGTCGCGGCGCGACGACCCGCGCGGGCACGCACGGCTCCGGCCTCCTGAACGGCGCCCGCGTAGAGGAGAAACTTCTCGGTGAGAGTGGTCGTGCCGGCGTCGGGGTGCGAAATGATCGCGAAGGTGCGTCGGCGGGCCGCCTCGGAGTTGACGTCGGCGGTCGGCGGCAGGGTCATGGGACTGTGAACGCTAGCGAGGGACCTAGTGTGTCGCGGGGATGAACACTGCAACCACGCAAGTATCGAACGGCGACGTCTTCGGGCCCGTCACTTTTTCACATGGACCTGCGATGCCGAACAGGCTGATGCTCGCTCCACTGACGAACCAACAAAGCCACGCGGACGGCACCCTCTCCGACGACGAGCACCGCTGGCTCGCGATGCGTGCCCTCGGTGGTTTCGGTCTGACCATGACGTGCGCCGCCTCGGTGCAGGCCGTCGGTGTCGGATTCACCGGTCAATTGGGCATCCACGACGATGCGCACGTCGCCGGCCTCACACGACTCGCCTGCGACATCAAGATGGCGGGCAGTGTCGCGATCGTGCAGTTGCACCACGCCGGCAACAGGTCCCCACGCGATATCACCGGCACCGATCCGGTGTGCCCCTCCGACGATGCCGAGACGGGTGCGCGTGCGATGACGAACGATGAAGTGCACGAGATGATCGGTGCCTTCGTTGCTTCTGCCTGTCGCGCTCGTGACGCCGGTTTCGACGGAGTCGAACTTCACGGGGCGCACGGTTACCTGCTCTGCCAGTTTCTTTCGGCCGAACTGAACAGACGAACCGACGAGTTCGGAGGATCACTCGAGAACCGCGCGCGGCCACTCTTTGCGATCATTGACGGCATTCGTCGTGAATGTGGAACCGATTTTCACGTCGGGGTGCGTCTGTCGCCCGAGCGGTTCGGGATGAAGATCGACGAGATTCGCGAGGTGTACTCGCGGCTCGTCGCGGGTGGATCGGTCGACATGATCGACATGTCGCTGTGGGACTGCGCAAAGAATGCGATCGAAGAGGGCTGGACGGACCGGCGACTGATCGACATCTTCGCCGGGATCGACCGCGGTGCAGTTCGGCTCGCGGTGGCCGGAAAGCTCTACACGGCGGCTGCCGTGCGTGGCGCGCTCGCGGCCGGTGCCGACATTGCGGTCGTCGGCCGTGCGGCGATCACCAACCACGATTTTCCGCGTCTCATGCGTGATGATCCGAACTTTGCGATGCGTCAACTTCCCGTTCCTGCACAAACTCTTCGCGACGAAGGCCTGTCCGACACGTTCATCGGGTACATGCGCAACTGGAAGGGTTTCGTCACCGACTGACGAGGGCTACGGTTTCGGTCGTGGAGGTGAATCGGCTGACGGGTGTGTTCGGTGCCGAGATCCTCGTCGACGACGTACGTCGCCTCGATGACGTGGGATTCGCGGAACTTCGTCGCCTCGTGTGCGAACACGAAGTGGTCGTGATTCCGCACCAGTCGCTCGACGTCTCCGAGCAGGTGACCCTCTCGCGGCGTTTCGGTCCGGCGGGTCCGGTGCCGTTCATCGAGCCGAGTCCCGACCACCCCGAGGTCATCAAGGTGCTGAAGGAAGCCTCGGACGGCGACGCCTTCAACTTCGGCGGCGCATGGCACAGCGACTTCAGTTTCCAGCCCGAGCCACCGTCCTTCACGCTGCTCTTCACGATCGACATTCCGCCGTACGGGGGCGACACCTTGTGGTCGTCGATGACCGCGGCGTGGAAGCATCTCGGGGCCGACAGGCGGGCGGAATTGTCGGCAATCACCGCGGTGCACACCGCCCGTGATGCCTACTCGCGCAAGATGCAGCCGCTGCATTCGGGCTTGTCGGGCATGAACATCGTCTGTGACGACGCGGCGAACGACGCCGAATCGCATCCACTCGTCGTCACCCACCCGGAAACGGGCAGACAAGTGCTCTTCTTCAACCGTGCGTACGTGCGTGACCTGTTGGGTGTCGACGCCGAACGCGTACCGGCTTTGCTTGATTGGTTGCATTCGTACACCACCGATGCGCGGTTCACGCTGCGTCACCGATGGTCGCCGGGTGACCTCGTCATCTGGGACAACCGCTCGACACAGCACTACGCGTTGAACGACTACGCCGGATTCCGCCGCGAGTTGCACCGCACGACCGTTGCCGGCGCACGACCCGCTGCCTGAGCCGATGTCCGGCCCGATGTTCCTTGCGATTGCCAGCACCGGGCGCACGGCGACGTCGTACATTGCCGAGGCTCTCAACATGGTTCCGGGTATCGCCGCGCTGCACGAGGGGCATCTCGGCAACGATTCCGGCCCGGACGTCCTGCCGATGGTGAACCTCGACAACTTCCAGTGCTTCAAGAGTGCCGAGCGTGCGGCCGACGTCGTGGCTGCCAAGCGCAGTGTCGAGATACTCGACGCCGCGTGCACGAAGTTGGGGGTTGGACTTCTCGTTGACGTGGCCTATTACAACTCGGTGCTGCTTTCTGGGCTGCTCGATGCTGTTCCGGAAGCGCACGGTGCGATCATCATTCGCGACTGCGAATCATTCGTGCGTTCGGCGACCTGGTTCACGGGCACCGATCCGATGCCGGTCGGCTGGCCCGACCCGGCAAAGCAACTCGACGCCCGTGAGAAGTTCATCGGTTTGGGTCGGTTGCGACCATTCGGAGGTGACGACGCTGCGGCATGGGCCGGGTGGGGAGCGATCGAGCGAAACATCTGGTTGTGGAGAGCCACCAATTCGGTTCTCTGCGATGCGTGGGAACGTCACCCGCGTCGCGTACATCACATCGACTTCGAGGAATTCGCGAGCAAGCCATCGGGAGTTCTCACGGTCCTCTTGGCTACCATCGGGTCACCCCTCGATGATGCCGGTTCCGGAGAACTCGGGCGGGCGCTCGTCGAGGCGCGGTCGCGCCAAAACGAGCGGCTGGGTGGTTACCAGGTCGGTTCCTCCGACACCTGGACGTCCAACCAGCAGCGTCTCCTCGCCGAGGCGCAGAACGACATCACAAAGCGAGTGGAGAAGTTGAATGGCCGACGGCCTGAATGACGAAGTGGTGGGGATCATCGAGTCGGTGCTAGTCGCGCGGGGTGCCGCAGGTGTTGCCCTGACACCTGATTCGGGCATGGGCAACCCACCCGCGTGGGACTCTCTTGCATTCGTCGAGATCTTCACGACGGTGTCCGAGCGGCTCGGCCTCGACGTCAGTGACGACGACGCGATCCATTTCATGACCGTGCATGAGATCGTCGAGTTCGCCGCCACCAACCGCGGCTAGGCGCAATGTCTCCTGCTTCCCGTCTCCTGACCGAACGTTGGCGGGCGTTCGGCGATGCGATTGCATTCGAGGGTGCATTCGGCGATGCGAAGAAAGTCGCGATGTCGGCAAGCGATGCCGGATGCATGATCGCCGCTTTGTCCGGGTTGTTGCGTGCGAAGGGCGTCGGACCGAACGTCCGAGTCGGGGTGTTGAGCAATCACCGGGTCGAGACATACCTCGCGGTTCTCTCCGTCGTTGCGGCGGGGGGAACTTTCGTTCCACTGAACCCGAAGTTCCCGGCCGATCGCTTGCGCACGATCGTCGGTCTCGCACGACCCGTCCTCATCCTCGGTGACCGATCGACGTTCGACGTCGGTGCGGACGTTGCGGGTTCGGTGCCGTTCGTCGACGTCGCGAGTGTGCAGCCCGCTGCGGGGCCGGCCGACATCGATCCTGCGGAGGTCGGCCCCGTGGACACTGCGTACGTCATGTTCACCTCGGGTTCGACGGGAACGCCGAAGGGTGTGCCCGTTTCGTACGGCAACCTGACGTCGTACGTCGACGGCGTCACCGAACTGCTCGACATTCCCGCAGACTCGCGCTTTTCTCAGTTCTTTGACCTCAGCTTCGACCTGTCGATGCACGACATCTTCGTGTCGACCCGCTGTCACGGGACCCTCGTCGCACCGACGCAGGTCGACATGATGATGCCCGGCGCGTACGTCGCACGCGAACGCATCGACGCATGGTTCTCGGTGCCGCTCCTCGGGGCGCAGCTCGGAGCGGCAACGCGCAAGGAAGGTTTCCCGGGTTTTCGTTCGATGCTTTTCTGCGGCGAAGCATTGCCGATGGAGACGGTTGCTGCATGTCGAGCGTGGCTTGCCGACGGCGGTCGGATGTGGAACCTCTACGGACCGACCGAGGCGACGATCGCCTTCACCGCCGCCGACGTCACCGACTCGGCGCGCACCGACGGCAACGCGTCGATCGGCCGCCCCTTTGGCAAGAACCGCACCGCGATGCTGCGGGGCGACGGTTCGGTCGACGACTCGCCGGCGTTGGGGGAAGAAGGTGAGCTCTTGCTCGGTGGTCCGCAGGTGTTCGCCGGCTATTCGACCGATGCGCCGTCGCCTTTCGTCGACCACGATGCAACGAGGTGGTACCGAAGTGGTGACTTGGTGCGTATCGACGATGAAGGCGTCTACTTCCGGGGTCGTGTCGACTCACAGGTGAAGTTCCGTGGTTACCGCATCGAACTGGGCGAAATCGAGACGCTCGCGCGGCGTGCGTTCGGGTTGAAGACGGTCGCCGTCGTCGTCGCGGGGAGGGTGCCAAGGCGAGGCTCGTGATGTTCCACCTCGCATCCGAGGCGGCTGAACCCATTGATCTGCAACTTCTCGGGTCGGACCTGCCGGGCTACATGGTGCCCGCCGAGGCGGTTTCGCTCGGGGCGATGCCAACCAACCAGAACGGCAAGATCGACCGTCGCGTTCTTGCGTCGATGGCGAACGGCGGCTGAGGACAATGACACCCCTCGCGCACGTCGTTGCAATTCTCGCCGTGTTGCCCGTTGCGCACTTCATGCCCCGCCGAGCACGTCTGGTGTTCATCACTCTCGTCGGTGCTGCCTTCATGTTGATGCTTGCGCCGGCGGGGTTCTGGGTCGTTCTCGTCACCGTTGTCGAGGCGTTGGTTCTCGAACGCGCATTGCGTCGACTCCCGAAGAAGTCGGCGGTTCGGCAGTATCTGCCCTACGTCTTGCTGCTGAACGTCTTTGCGACCGATCTCGCAAACGAGGTGTTCGCGCGTCAGAACTTCGTCACGGCCGGCGTGGCGTTCGCCGTCGTACGTGTCTTCATGACGACCAAGCAGCTCTTGGGTGCGAAAGAGACGACGGCATCGCAACGGGTGGTCTCGCTGACGGCGGGTGGTTGGTTCCTGCCTGCGATCGTCATCGGCCCGGTCTTTTCGGGCACTTCGCTGTGGGACCAGACCGAACGGGACGGCGGTGAACCCGACGTCGGCCCGACCGAGTTTCTCTACCGCAAGTTTTTCGGTGGCTGGGTGCTCGCCGCGCTGCTGTCGGAATGGCTCGCGCAAGAGTCGGGCGGTTCCGGGCTCGGACGTTGGACGGCACCCTTCGTGTTGCTCGCCCTCTTCGGACACCTCTTCGCCGCATTCTGGGGCCAGTCGTTGATCGCCGAATCTGGGGCGGCGCTCGCGGGATTCCGAATCCCTGCGAACTTCGACCGACCGTGGCGCGCGGTCGACATTCGTGACTTCTGGAACCGCTGGCACATGTCGATGGCGCGCTTCGTCATGCAGTACTTCTTCCTGCCGTTGAACCTGCGCGGGTTGAACGCACGTGTTGCGACCACCGTCGCGTTCGTGTTCATGGGGCTCTGGCACGAAGTTCAACCCGGGTACATCATCTGGGGCATCGCCCACGGTGTGCTGATGGCGTTCGCACCGAAGTCCGCCGACTTGCATTCGCTCGCTGCGCGCGTCGTCAACCGTGTCGCGACGCTGTCCCTCGTCGTCCTTCTTTCTTACGTGGCGAATTATGCGTTCTGAACGATTCATCGTCCGGCGTCTCGTCGTTCCGGTCGTTGCCCTCGCATTGATCGTCGTACCGTCCTACAACTGGCTGCGCGCGGGGCGGGTGCCGGGGAAATACGTAAACCGTTGCCAGGCGCTCGTCTTTGAAAGCAACAGGCCACCCGCCGACCTGCTTCTCATCGGTGCAAGCCGAACCGGGTTCGGCTTCGACGAACGAATCATCGACCTTCGCCTGTCATCGACGACCGACCACCGCACCGAGAAGATCGTCCTGCTCGGCAATGCCGAATCCGATGCCAACATGGCACTGCGTACCTATCTGCGCGAGCGTGGTGCTCCAAAGCGTCTCGGTATCGAGATCCTGATCACTCGAACCGGTGGCGAATCAGCCCCGGCTCGTTCCGGTGCCTCGCTCACGAACAGGTCGTACGCACTCTTCGGCGCCGATGCCTATTCGGGCTATCTCGGGGCTCTTCTCGACAACAACGTTCTCGGCCAAGGCGATGTGTATGCGCGGTCGTACTTCCCCTCGCCATTGAAGTTCTTCTTCGATCACCTGCAGATCGGTTTCGACAACGCGTTCCGCAAGATCGAACGGTCGATCGACCCGTTGGGGGATTGCGATCGAACGGTGCTGCCGGTCTGGGGGTCCGTCGCGGCCGCCCCGTTCACCGATGTGACGCCGAAACCGTCGGACAAAAAGATCGCCAACCTGCGGAAGGAAGTGAAGCGCTACATCAGGATCGACGTCGACAGCCGGCGCGCGAGCGGCGAGATTGCGGTCATGCGCGACATGGTGAGGATCGCCCGCGAGGCGGGGGTTGAACACGTCTTTTTCTACTACTTCCCATCCTTCGCAGAGCCGGCCGACGCCATCGACCTCGAGCGTGTGACGCAACTGGTGCCCGGTCCTTCCATGTTCGATGCTCGTCCGGTCGTCAGCGACCCGACGAAGCCGGGTCTCGATCTGCAGTACCAGGATCGTGCCCATCTCACGAAGTACGCCGCCTACGAGGTCACGGTCGCCCTCGTCGAATTCCTGCAAGGCTTGTATCGATGATGCGCGTTCTCGCCGACAGGCCGCGTCTGCGCGCGGCGCTTGCGTGGGTGGGGCTGATTGCCGCGGCGGTCATTCTCTTCCGCTGGGTCGAACCCGCTGTCTTCGAATCGCCCTACAACAACTTCTGAATCGTCGCCTTCGAAACGTAGGCTGAACCCATGGGCAACCCTTGGTTCGAAACCGTCGCAGTCGCACAGCGCAGAGCCGAGAAGCGTCTGCCGAAGTCCGTCTACGGTGCCATCGTCGGCGGTTCCGAAAAGGGCCTCACGTTCAGTGACAACCTGAATGCGTTCGACGAACTCGGTTTTGCCCCGCACATCGCAGGACTCCATGCCGGCCGCGACCAGTCGGTGACGGTGATGGGCCAGCACATGTCGATGCCCGTCATCATCTCGCCGACGGGCGTTCAGGCCGTCCATCCCGATGGCGAGGTGGCGGTCGCGCGCGCGGCGGCGAACCGCGGTGTCGCGATGGGTCTCAGCTCGTTCGCCAGCAAGCCAATCGAGGAAGTCACCGCGGTGAACGGCCAGGTTCTCTTCCAGATGTACTGGTCGGGCGGCCGCGACACGATGGTGCAGCGACTCGAGCGCGCCAAGGCCGCCGGCGCCAAGGGCATCATCCTCACCCTCGACTGGACGTTCTCGAACGGCCGTGACTGGGGAAGCCCGTGGATCCCCGAGAAGGTCGGCCTGAAAGAGATGATCAAGCTCGCACCCCAGGGACTCTCGCGTCCCCGGTGGTTGTGGATGTACGCGAAAACCTTCGGCCTTCCCGACCTGACGACACCGAACATGGCTGCGCCAGGTGAGAAGCCCCCCACCTTTTTCGGTGCGTACTTCGAGTGGATGCAAAGTCCGCCGCCCGGTTGGGACGACATCGCATGGCTGCGATCCCAGTGGGACGGTCCCTTCATGGTGAAGGGTGTCTGCCGTGTCGACGACGCAAAGCGCGTGGTCGACGCCGGAGCAACCGCCTTGTCCGTGTCGAACCACGGCGGCAACAACCTCGACGGAACGCCTGCACCGATCAGGGTTCTGCCCGCGATCGCCGATGCGGTCGGCCACCAGGTCGATGTCGTGCTCGACGGCGGTGTGCGTCGTGGAAGTGACGTTGTGAAGTGTCTGGCACTCGGTGCGAAGGCCGTCATGATCGGTCGCGCCTATCTCTGGGGGCTCTCGGTCAACGGTCAGGCCGGCGTCGAAAACGTTCTCGACATCTTGCGCGGCGGCATTGACTCCGCCCTGCTCGGTCTCGGAAAGTCGCACGTCGACCAACTCGACCGCGGCGACGTCGTCGTTCCCGACGGATTCACACGCCGCTTGGGTGACTGAAAGAAGTTCGTGACGCGCGTCGTTGCGGCCGAATACGGGGTGCTGCTTGCCGTCAAGTCCGGGTGACGACCGTCGTCAGGCCAGCATCTGACGGTCGAGGATCGAGTACACGCGCTTGGTGAAATACCAGCGGCCGTTCTTCTTCACGTACTCGTCTTCGTAGCGGCCGGTCACGTTCATCTTCCCGCCGGCTTCGAGGTGGAGGAATTCCTGTTGGTACCACGTGCCCTTGGCGGTGTCGCCCGTGACAATGATCGGACCCGCAGAAGCGAAGAATCCGACGAACGAAAACGCCGACATGGACTCTTGCCACATCGGGAAGAAGTTCGACTTGCCCTGCACCTCGCGGCCCGGCAGCGACCACGTCGCATCGTCGGTCCAGTTCGATTGCCACGCCTCGCCGTCGAAGCGCATGACGGCGTCGTTGTACGACTCGATGAGTTCGCGGATTGCCAAACGGTCTTCGATGGGGCCCTGACTGATCATGTTTCGGATGGTAGTAGGTTGCCGACATGATCCGAGTCAGCGTTCTTTATCCCAAGTCCGAAGGTGCCACGTTCGACCACGAGTACTACCGCACCAAACACGTTCCGATGGCCGTCAACGGTTGGAATCCCGCCCGTACCGAGATCGACAAAGGTCTCGACGGCCCCTACGAGGCCGCGGTTCACTTCTTCTTCGAGACAGCCGACCGGTTCCAGGCGTGCATGGCCCTGCCCGTCACCGGAGAGTTGATGGCCGACCTGCCGAACTACACGAACATCGAAGCCCAGATTCAGGTTTCCGAAGTCGTCGCTTCGTAGTTCGACGGCGCCTCAGTGTGAGTGCGAGCCGCAGATGTCGACGCGCTCTTTTGTCGGCACCGCGGCCTGACCTTCAGCGAGTCCCTCGACCGCAGCGAAGGGCCCGCACGGATGGGGGACAACCCACACGTGCACCATCGGAATCTGCACGTTGGCTCGACGTGATCCTGCGGGACATTTGTCGTTGCCGTCGGTGATGCCGGTGATCACGGGAAGCATCCCATCGCCGAGCTTCCAGCACAGGTTGTCGTGAATGTGCCACTGCATCAGGGGCCCTGCGTAGTCGGTGAGTTCCGGATCGTCTATTGCGGTTCTGAAGTTCGCCATGTACATCGCCGACACGAGAATGCGCGTCTCGCCGTACGCCTTGTAGACGATCGACTCGGGACTCGAGGAGTCGAGAAACTTCCCGTCGACGATCTTCATCGGATTCACGAAGTGCTCGTAACCCGTTTCCTCGTCACTGATCGAGATCCACCCTTCCTCCTCGGCGACGCGGTGGTCGCTCCACCGCATGAGGTCGCGCTGCGTGTCGAGCACCAACTGCCGTGCGCGGTCTTCTTGCTCTTTGCTCACGCCGTCGACACCTTCGATGTCGATACCGATGCCGGGAAAGTACGGCCGTGGCCAGTCGGTCGTCGAGGTGCCATGGTTGTGGCTCGATGCGGTCACCATTGCGGGCACCGCCAGAACCACAGCGAGGGCCGTGGCCGACAGCCGCTCAAGGCTCAACTTCGTCGACATGCCCGGTGCGACGGCGAACAGAATCGCAAGAGCGGCCAGGATCGCGCACAGCAAATCCGTCGCCTGCACGGCTTCTGATTTGCCCAACCCGTCGATGAAGCCGATGCCCGAGGTCTTCGCAACGACCCAGCCGATCACCGAAACCACGTTCACGACTGCAACGACGCCGCGAAGGCGACCGTCCTCGACGAACATCGAAGCGAGTCCTGCGGCCACCTGAACCACTGCGAGCACCGCAAACGTGCGCGCCGCGGCGGGGTGGTCGGTGTGCAGTCCGACGGCGACACCGTGCACCAGGCCCGAGGCGATCGAAAAGATCCCCGCGACTCTCACCGGTGCCGAGTCAGTCATGTTTCATAGTCTGCCATCCGACGCGGCACGCCACTCTTTCTCTCGGGAAAGGATCACGCGCATGACGTGCAGCAATTCATCCGTCGGGTCGTGCTG
>SXZT01000114.1 GCA_005787785.1 Actinomycetota bacterium | reverse complement strand
CCCTTCATCATTTCAGCGAGTCCGCGCTTGACGCGGAATGTTCCGGAGACGTTGCCTGTCATGCTCTCATCGTACCGAGACGACCGAAATAGACGTCACGGTGCCCCGATTTCGAGGGCGCGGACTTCAGGGGAACTTGACCTTCGCGGGGTCAGTGCCGGCGGGCACATCGGCACCCTTGTTCACGCGGGGCAGTTCGATCCACGTGCGACCGGGGGTCAACTTCACGGGCGCGCCTGCGAGGTCGGTGAGCGCGAAAACGTCGGTCTCCTTTGCGCGCTTCCACTTGCCCTTCACGAGCGAACCGTTGGTGTAGACCCATGCCTCGCCCTCGCCCACGCTTTGCGCTTCGGGGCTGCGCGGGTCGGCCGCACTGGCTTTGTACACCATGTAGAGAACCACGACGTTCTTGGCGTTCACCTGCGAACCATCGGCATCCATGTGCTTGTCCTTGCCGATCGAGCGGAGGTAGTCGCCCGTCGCTGCGTCCCACAGCCACTGAACCTGCACGCCATCCATCGACAGTTTCAGGCCGGCCGATGCGGTCGATGATGCGGGCATCGCGTCGCTTGCGGTGCGGTACTGAAACTGTTGCGGTGGCCGCGTGGCACCCTTGGGAGTCAGCGTGTAGATCTTCGACGCATCCGCGTAGAGGTTGTGCGGCGCCTTGCGCTTCGCATCACGCTTGTAGCCGCCCTGTTGGTACGCGACGAGCGCGCCCATGTCGACGAGTACCGACTTGCGGATCAGCGAGGTGGTCTTCGCATTGCCGCCGCTCCAGACGAACAACGGGTTGAGGTACGCGCTGAAGAGATTGACGTCCTGCGTACGGCCCGAGCGAATGGGTCCGATGTTGGTGGGCGCGTTCGAGTGGAACACCGCGGCGTAGCGCGTGAGCTGTTCGACGTTCTCTTCGTAGACGATGTCGGCCTGGTTCAAGCCCGCCTGCGGTCGCGCCGACGGGTGGTTGTCGATCTTGGCGACCAGCGCGGGACGGGTTGCTGCGAGCGCATCTTCGATCGGCAGACCGGTGAGCGGCATGACCTCGGGCGCAGGAAGCGTCGTCGTCGGTCCGGGCAGCGTCGAGGGCAACGCGACGTCGCCGTACGAGGGCTCGGGAAGGTTCTCGGGGGCGTCGGCGTCTCCGCCACCGCCACAGGCCGCCAATGCGACGGCTGCGACCAATGCTCCGGCAATCGACAACCGCCGGATCTTGCGTGACCGGGTGGGGGTTCCGTTCATGCCTGTCATCTCCCTTTGTCTTGCTACTTCGTGCTGCTTGCTGTCGAAGCGCAGGATCAAATCTCGCGAAGAAGAGCCAGCCGCTCGGCGAGCGGCGGACGTTCGTCGCCGTTTGGTCTGACGCCCGAGGCTTCCACCCTAGAACCGGCGGGTGCGGCGCCCGCGTCATTCCCGGATTCTCCCGCCGGGTCGGCCAACCACAGGAAGTTGCCGTCGACAACCGCACCGGAAACCCTCGTGGACGTGTCAATCATGCGCTGAAAAGCCGCGGCGAGACCGGGTGGGTACCGCGTGATCGCGACACCTTTCACATCGGCGTCGAAGATCGCCTGTCCCGACAAGGCCGCAGCGATGACCCTTCGTCGCGCCGGACCGGGAATGAACCACGGCTCGCCCGCAACGAGCGCGACTGCGAGAGTCTGCGCCTCTGCGAGACCCGAACGCAGACGCGCCAGACAGACCGCGACCGCTCCCTCCATTTCGATGCGCTCGAGCGCGTCGACGAAGCCGCGCGTGACGACAACCTCGGCGCGAGCGTCGCCCGACGGGTCGGCCGCAACGAACACGTTGATGGATGCGTCGTCGGTGACCGAGACGCGCGGCACCGAGACGCCCGCAGTCGCGCAGAGTCCTTGAAGAAGGTTGAAGAGCCGCGGTGCGTCGTCGGCGTCGAGTTCGCGCGCACCGATTCCGGCGACGACACTCGACAACGCAGAGTCGACGAAACGTCGGACCAAACTCACGGCCCCCACCGCGCCTCCGGCGCCGAGCACAATGGCACCGATCACGAGTCCGACGACACTCGCCGACACAAAGCCGACCACGGCGCCAACAACCGCGCCGACGGCGGTCCACAGGATCGTGGCGCCACGTCGCAAATCGGCGTCTTGGGTGGCCCACCCCGTTGCAGGAGTCGACGAAGCCGAAGAAATGGATGAGGTGGAGGAGGCTGAGTTCATGGGCGTTGGGTTCGCCGTACGCGGCGCTTGTCGATCAGCGACAGCATACGGTTCGACTTCCGCGACCGACGGGGATCCTCGGCTTTGCGACCAAAACCCGTCGCGTAACCGTCCCCTGCGCCACTGCGCTCCATTTCGAGAGCACGTTCGTACAACTCGACGTACTGCTGCGCGAGTGTTCGCATCGACGACGCCTCGACGCGCCGATGACCCGCTTCGATGAGCCGCTGCGACAGACGGGGGTTTGCCATCACCTTCGCGAGCGCCGCTGCGAGTGCGCGCTCGTCGCCCGGGTCGACCAGCAGCGCGTCGACGTCGTGCGTCGCAACGTTCTGATACCCGTCGATGTCACTCGCGACGACCGGCGTCCCTGATGCCATCGCCTCGAGCAACACGACTCCGAACGACTCACCGTGCAACGACGGCGCACAGAACACGGATGCCTGCGTCATGCGTCGGATCTTCTCGGCGTCCGACACGCGGCCGAGCCAAGAGATTCGCGACTCCGCCGCATACTTCGCTTTCAGTGCTTCGGTGTCGGGTCCGTCGGATGCGATCCACAGGCGCACGTCGGCCGGCAGGTACGCGAGCGATGCGAGCAGGACGTCGAGACCCTTGCGCGGCTCGTGACGGCCGACGAAGAAGATCGTCGGCGCGCTGGTTTTTTCGACCGGCGACACCTGGTTCTCGATGCCGTAACGGGAGAGCTCGATTCCGTTGCCCAACAACTCGTACGTGCCACCCAAGTAGCGGCCGGCCAACATCTCGGCGTCCTTCGAGACGGCCACGCGAATGTCGATGCGCGACGCCAACCAACGCACCGCCTTGTTCAACATGCGGTAGCTTGCCGAGTCGCCCGCAGCGTGGAACGTGCCGATCGTCGGAGCAAGACGCAACAAGAGTGCCGTCATGGTGACGCCCGGGGCAAGCGGTTCGTGCAGGTGGATGACGTCGAAGTCCTCGTCGTTCAGAGCGCGGATCGTGCGCAACGCAGCCGACGCATCCGGTGCGAGGGGGGCGACCGATCCGTTCGCGGCGGTCGGCAGGCTGTTACCCAGCGGGGTGACGAACGGTTCGGGCGGTGCACCATCGCAGGGTCCGAGCACGCGCACTTCGTGACCCATCGCGCGCAGCTCGCGAGCCAGACCGAGGACCTGCATCTGAACCCCACCGGGAATGGTGAGGCTGTAGGGACAGAGCATGCCGATGCGCAGCACGCCCCAACCGTAGCGACCATCGGGTACCGTGCGGCGATGAGCAAAACAAAAGGCGACAACCTTCCCGCGGTTTCCGTCGTTGCAACCCCATCCAAGCGGCGTGCAATTCTCGAACTTGCCTCGCGACTCGACGACGCGGGGTTTCCCGCACTCGCCTGCCCCAGCTTGGGTGGCACGCTCGGTCTGTGCACCTCACTTGCCCATGAAACGCGCAACATCCGCTACTTCACGTCGATTCAGCCGATCTACTACAACCACCCCGTCGAAGCGGCAAACACCGCGGCGCACATTCACGAGATGTCGGGTGGTCGATTCGGATTCGGCATCGGCGTCAGCCACGGCCCCGTCGTGTCACGACTCGGCGTTCAGGCCGGCAAACCACTCTCCGACATTCGCAACTACGTCGACGCGATGCGCAAACAGGAACAGTTCTCGGGCCAACTCCCACCCGTGTACCTCGCGACGATGCGCGATCGCATGTTGTCGCTCGCAGCGGAGATCGGCGACGGCGCGATCTGGGCGAACGCATCGCTGCGCCACATGCCGACGCAACTCTCGCGTCATACCGGCGAGTTCCGTGACGGCTTCATGCTGACCAACATGATCCCCACCGTCATCGACGACGACCTCGAGGCTGCGCGTGCCATCAACCGCAAGACGATGCGCGGCTACGTCATCCTTCCGAACTACCGCAATTACTGGCGCGAGGCGGGGTACGCCGAAGAGATGGACGCCGTCGAAGCGATGATCGCCGAGGGACGCCGCGACGATCTGCCCTCCGCCATGAGCGACAGGTGGCTCGACGACTGCACCCTCAGCGGATCCGTCGATCGAGTGCGTGACGGTCTGGCCTCCTGGTACGAAGCGGGCATCACGCCCGTCGCCGTGATGTCATCGACTTCGGGTGGCCAGGCACATGCGATTCGACAACTGATCGACGCCTACGCCTGAATTGGCGACCGACCAAACACGAGCATCGCAACGACGAGACCGAGTCCGCCGCCCAGCGTTTGGCCGACGAAGAACATCGGCAACGACGAAGGATCGATTCCGGCAAACGTGTCGGACAACGAGCGACCCACGCTGACCGCGGGGTTGGCGAAACTGGTCGACGACGTGCACCAATAGGCCGCAGTGATCCACGCGGCAACCATGTACGGAATGACGCTCGAGCGAGCGCTACGGATGAACCCTTCGATGAGAAGAACGAGCACTGCCGTGGCGACGACTTCACCGGCCACGATCGGCCCACCATCGCGGACCTTGTCCGAGACATTGACCACGTCGAGGCCGAACATCGCATTCGCCGTGAGGGCGCCGAGACCTGCCCCGATTGTCTGGGCCACGATGAACGGAACGACCTCCCCGCCGTTCATGCGACGCGCAATCCACTGCACCATGGTCACCACGGGATTGAACTGTGCTCCGGACACCGGCGCGAACAACGAGATGAAGAGAATCAATCCACCAGTCGTTGCAATCGTGTTGGCAAGCAATTGAACGCCGACGTCAGAACTGAGGCGCTCGGCCATGATGCCCGAGCCAACGACCACTGTGACGATGCCCCAAGAGCCAACGGTCTCGGCAGCGAGACGCCGCGCCAACGTCACCGTCAACAGCAGGTTCCGTCGATGCCGCAGGACCCACCCTCGGCTGCGACGTTGATGAGTCGACGGGTTTCGAGCGGCTGCGACATCGCTCCGGCCTCGCCCTGCTCGTCGAGCACCGTGTAGATCTCCCATGCGATGTCGGGACCGTGAACCCACACCTTGTCCTGCAACGCGTAGCAACAACTCGTTGCCTCTTCCAACGTCGTCGAGAGTCCATTGGCCTGAGCCGACTCGGCCGCCGCCACTACCTGGCCGGTCGATTCGACTTCGACACCGATGTGGTTGAGCGTCCCCGGCTGTCCGCCGTTGGCGATCAGCACCAACTTGAGCGGCGGATCATTGACGATGAAGTTCGCATAGTCGGAGCGAACCTTGTGCGGCTGAACACCGAAGAGACTCGAATAGAACGAAATTGCACCGTCGAGATCACCGACATTGAGAGCTACCTGCACGCGCGACATGGCGAAATGATATATTGACGATCATCAATATGTCAACCGAATGTTGCCCCTCCCCGATCGAACGCTCGCTCACGACCCGGGAAGCCGAGCGGTGTGCACGTGTGTTTGCGGCTCTCGGTGACCCCGTCCGACTTCGCCTATACACGATGATTGCGTCGGCTGATGACGAAGTGTGTGCGTGCTCATTTGTCGACGCCGTCGGACGATCGCAGCCGACGGTGAGCCACCACCTGAAGATCTTGCGCGACTCGGAACTCATCGTCGGCACCAAACGGGGGACGTGGGTTTGGTACCGGGCAAATCCCGACCTTGCGGGTGAAATCGCTCAGCTGTTACCGGCCCGCATCTCGGCGTAGCCCGGGTCACTCGGCCAGTTCGGCTGGAACATGTGCCACTGCTCGGGCGCCCGACGGATGAGCGATTCGAGTTCCGTGGCGAGTTTCTGGGTTCCCGCAGCGACGTCGTCGCGCAAGCGGCCGGTGCGGGTGAGGTCGATGGGGGGTCTCACGATCGCATGATGACCGTTGTACCGATCGGTGAAGTACACCGCCGCCGTGATGAGCGGTGCCCCTGAACGAATGGCGAGCGTGACGGGCCCAGCGGGCAGCGTCGTGGTTTCGCCGAAGAATTCGACCGGCAAACCATCACCCTTCAGGTCGCGATCACAAAGCAGACACACGATGTGGTTATCGCGCAACGCGGAAAGGATGTCAGCGGCGACACCTTCACCCAGCGGCACGACGTTCATGCCGAGGTTCGTGCGCAGGTTGGTGAACCACTCGAAGAGCTCGGGCGGCTGCAACGGCTCGACGACCACGGTCGCCTTGTAGTTCTGGTCGGCCAGCCAACGACCGGCCCACTCCCACCCGCCGAGGTGCGGAAGAGCGAGGATGACGCCCTTGCCCTTGCCCAATCCCTCGATGACACGTTCGAATCCGTCGAGCGTGAAGGAGTTGTCGACGACCTCGCGCGGCAGACCCGGTAGACGAAAACTCTCGACGTAGTAGCGCGCGTAACTGTCGAACGCGCCCTGCACCGCCGCCCGCAATTGACGCTTGTCGAGGTCGGGTCGCACGCGACGGATGTGGCGTTCGATGATGCTGCGCCGCGACTGCAGCGACGCCGAAGCGGTGTAACCGATGACCCGCGCACTCGCGTAGGCAAGAGGGCCGGGCGTCAACTGCGCGAACAGGCTCGCCATCTTGTAGGCGCCGACGGTGAACGTGTCGGTTGCGGACTCACGCAGCGTGGCCATCGTGTCGCTGAATCAGCGCGCACGGCGACGTGCCGTTGCACGACGCTGCATCCGGGCGGCTTTGCGCGATGCCCTGCGGAGTTGACGCTGCTCGATGCGCACCTCGGCGATCGGCGCGATCGCGGCTTGCTTCCACACCTTGAAGAAGCGCTGGATCGCGGTGATCGACGTCAGCACGAGCATCACCCAGAGGATCGGCACGAGGGCCGAGTCGAACAGCAGGCCGATACACAGGAGGATGATCCGCTCGGCGCGCTCCATCAGACCACCCTTGGCCTGCAGGCCGAGTGACTCGGCCTTCGCCCGCTCGTAGCTGATGGTCGAGGAGACTCCCATCACCGCCATCGGCAGGATCGCGATGTGGCCGCCATCCCGGGACACGAGGAACCAGGCGATACCACCCAGCAGAAAGCCGTCGGTGACACGGTCGATGACCGAGTCGAAGAATGCCCCGCGCTGACTCGCGAGGTTGCCGGCCTTGGCGACCGCACCGTCGAGGAGGTCGGGAAGCGCCGCAAGGATGACGAGCAACAAGCCCGCGCGCAGCGCACCCATGCCGACGGCAACGGCGGCCGCGACCGCGAGAAGCAATCCGACGACGGTGAGAACGTCCGGCGTCACGCCCGCGCGGCGCAACGACTCGCCCATCGGGCGCACGGCGCGCTCGACCTGGGACTTCCAGTTTCCGTCGAACATGGTCTGAAGGGTAATCCCCCGCGCCTCACTCGGCGGGTTTTGCCCCGTCGGGGTTCGCCTCGGTGAGTTTTTCCAGCACCGAACCGTTGACGGCGTCGACGAGAACCAAACCACGCCGCAATGGCGGCTCTTCGGCGCTGTAACAGAACACGCGCCACGTTGGTCGACTGCGCACGCCGTGCCACACCTGTTGGGCCGACGCGTGACCGACGGCGAAACCCACGGCGCGTGTCGCGACGACGAGCGCCTGCTTTTCGTCGACGACCATGCGCCATCCGGAAGTGATGCTGAAGAGACCGACGACTCCGAGCAGAACCGCTGCGGCAACCCAACCACCGTTCACGATCGGCGAGTCAGTGCCGCCCACGACGCGTACGAGCACGCACAGCGCGGCAAGCACGAGGTACATGACGCCGGGAATCCGACGCCGGCTGTTGTCGGGGAACTCGTATGCACCGCTGAACGCGGTGATGTTCAAATCGTCGGGAAGCGCGTCGCGAATGTCGTCGCCGTGATCGGGGGTGGCCACGTCCCTACCCTAGAGGCGAAGCCAGGCGGCGCGCAGTTTTGCCGCCGAATCGACGAGTGATTCGGGCAGCGTTCGCGTGTTGGCGACTGCGGTCATGAAGTTCGCATCACCAACCCAACGCGGCACGACGTGCACGTGCAAATGCTCGGAAATGCTGCCACCGGCCGGTGGCCCGAGGTTGATGCCGACGTTCACGCCCTGCGGGGCGTATGCAGCCTTCAAGGCCTGCACCCCCTGTGTGACGAGCGACCACAGTTCTGCCGACTCGGCAGACGAGAGATCCTCGAGATTCGGTACCTCGCGGTAGGGCAACACCAGCATGTGACCCGAGGCGTAGGGATAGGCGTTCAGGATGACGAAACACGTCTCGCCCCGACGCACGATGTGCGCCTCGTCGTCAGACAGTCCGCTGTTCAGGATTCGCGTGAAGACCGAACCGCCGTCTGCCGGCAACGGATCGCCCGCGGTCTCGCCCCACTTCTGCACGTAGGCGGCGCGCCAACCGTTCCAGAGGTGATCAAGCATCGACATCGTCCGCATTGACGTCGGCAGCGACCCTCGCCACGAAGTCGTCGATGCGAACGTCGCGCTCGACTTCGCCGCCGCGAGGGTTGACACCGACCGTCGAGTTGGCGACGTCGTCGTCACCGACCACGAGCACGTAGGGGATCTTCTCCATCTTCGCGTTGCGGATGCGCTTGCCGAGTTGGTCGTCTGCGTGGATCACGTCGACACGGAACCCTTCACGTTGCAGGCGCGCGACGACGCTCGCGGCATAGGCCTCGTGCGCCGAGGCCACGGGCAACAGGCGCACCTGAACCGGCGCGAGCCAGGTCGGCAAAGCGCCCGCATAGTGCTCGAGCAGAACGCCGAAGAAACGCTCGACGGAACCGAACAGCGCGCGGTGCAGCATGATCGGCCGGTGCCGCTGCGAGTCCGCGCCGACGTACTCGAGGTCGAATCGCTGCGGAAGGTTGAAGTCGCACTGAATGGTCGACAACTGCCACTTGCGGCCGATCGCATCGCGCACGTCGATGTCGATCTTCGGCCCGTAGAACGCCGCGTCACCTTCCTTGATCTTGTATTCGAGGCCATACTTTTCGAGTGCAGCCCGCAGCGCATCGGTGGCCTTGCCCCAGATTGCGTCGTCGCCGACGTACTTCGCCGGGTCCTTCGTGCTGAGGTTCGCGGTGAAGTCCTTGAAACCAAACCGGCGCAGGACGCTCATGACGAAGTCGAGAAGCGACGCGATCTCGTCCTGCAATTGGTCTTCGGTGCAGTAGATGTGGCTGTCGTCCTGTGTGAAACCGCGAATTCGCATGAGACCGTGCAGCGTGCCCGCACGTTCGTAGCGGTACACGGTGCCCAATTCGAAGAGCCGCATCGGAAGTTCGCGATAGCTGCGGCCGCGGCCGGCGAAGATCAGGCAGTGCATCGGGCAGTTCATCGGCTTCGGGTAATAGACACCGTTGTCCATCTCCATCGGCGGGTACATACCGTCGCGATAGAAGTCGAGGTGACCCGAAGTCTGGAACAAATTCGCGTTCGCAAGGTGCGGAGTGAAGACGAACTGGTAGCCGCCGTTTTGGTGACGCTCGCGGCTGTAGTCCTCCATCAACTTCCGGACGATCGCGCCCTTCGGATGCCACACGGCAAGGCCACCGCCGAGTTCCGAGGGGAACGACAACAGATCCTGCTCGACGGCCAGACGACGGTGGTCGCGCTTTTCGGCTTCGGCGAGGCGGTGCAGGTGCTCGTCGAGCGCAGCCTTCGACTCCCACGCGGTGCCGTAAATACGCTGCAGCATCGGACCCTTCTCCGACGAACGCCAGTGCGCACCTGCGACCTTCATGAGAGCAAAATGTCCGAGCTTGCCCGTCGACGGCACGTGCGGGCCACGACACAGGTCGACGAACGATTCGGTGTTGCGATACACGCTGATGGCTTCCCCGCCGCCGACTTCCCCGGCGTCGGCACCATCGGCCGCGCCCGAAGTGACACGCTCGATGATCTCGCACTTGTAGGGCTGGTCAGCAAAGAGACGCAGGGCCTCTCCAACGCCCACCTCGGAACGCACGAAGGGTTGATCGGCCTTCACGATCTCGCGCATTTTGTCGCTGATCGCGGAGAGATCGGTTTCGGAGAACGTGCGTCCCGCGGGCAGATCGAAGTCGTAGTAGAAGCCGTCTTCGATGGCGGGACCGATCGAGAACTTCGCGCCGGGAAACAAACGGGTGACGGCCTGGGCAAGAACGTGGGCGGTGGAATGTCTCAGCACGTGACGACCCGCATCGCTATCAGCGGTGATGATCGCAACCGTCGCCCCATCGGACAGCGGCACGTTCAGGTCGGATTCCGAGCCGTCGACAACGGCGGCGAGTGCCGCTTTCGCGAGGCGCGAACCGATCGAAGCCGCGAGGTCGGCAGCGGTCGAGCCCGACGCCAACTCGCGTGCGGAACCGTCGGGAAGTTTGACCGTGAGCGTCGACATAGCGGTAGAAGTCTACGGCGAGACCGCCACCGGGCTTTCGCTGTTTTCGGCGGCAACGACGGTGCCGCCCTTCGAGGCGTACGTGTTGCGGTATTCCTGGCCCGTCAACTCGCGGATCTCGAACATCAGTTCATCGGTGATCTCGCGAAGGACCATGTGATCTGCCTCGCGGTCGGCATAGCGCGACACGTCAAGGGGATCCCCAATCCGAATAGAGCAACGCATGTTGAAACGTGGGAAGTTGACCTTCGGCGCGACCGCGTCGGGCGGCTGGATTTCGCGGGTGCCCGTGATGCCGACGGGGAAAATCGGACAACCGACCGACAAAGCAAGACGCACCGCGCCGGTTCGACCCTTGTAGAGCATTCCGTCACGGCTGCGTGTTCCCTCGGGAAAGATGCCGAACAGTTCACCGCGACGCAACACCGCCTCGGCGGCCTCGAGCGCCGCGGCACTCTTGTCACCACCCGAGCGATCGATCGGAATCATGCCCATTGCGGGAAAGAACTTCCGCGTTTTCCATGAATCGAGATACTCGGCTTTGCCGACGAAGCTGATCTCGCGCGGCACGAGCATCATGAGAAAAGCGCTGTCGAGAAAACTCACGTGGTTCGGACAGAGAATCGCGGGACCCGACTCGGGCAGACGATCGAAACCCTCGAGATCGAAACGCCACAGCGATTTGATCACCGGCCGCGCGACACGACGCACGCGACGCTGCAGTGCGCCCGCCCCGGCAAATGCCGTCGTGATCTCCTTCGAGCCCTCCATGTGACGGCAAGAGTAGGACTCTTCCGTGAAATTCGACGGAGATTTCTTGTCAACGGCGTGTGAACATTTTCGCAGAAAACGCCAATGGTTTTCGCACTAATTCAGTCGCACACCCAACAGCGCTGCGGCGGCGGTCACATCAGTCCCGCTTCGAGCCGCTTCATCGATCACGTCGAGTGCAGCCGCTGTGGCGAGATCCTCGTCGAGACATGCCCGCACGGCGTCGAGAACCCCGGCATCGGTTGCGCCACCGGTCGACGACGACCTCCATCGGGCAAGCCGCTCCGCGGCCGCCGGCATGATTCCCTCGGTCCACTCCCACTCGGAGCGGTAGTGGTGGGCCACGATGCCGAGACGGATGACACGCGGGTCCCACAGACGGCGCAGGGCGTCGACGAAAACGAGGTTTCCGCGGCTCTTCGACATCTTGGAGCCGTCCATGAAAACCATGGCAACGTGCATCCAGTGGCGCACGAACGGCAGGCCCGTTGCGGCCTCGGATTGGGCTCGCTCGCATTCGTGG
>SXZT01000113.1 GCA_005787785.1 Actinomycetota bacterium | reverse complement strand
CGATCCGATCGAACACGATCTGCGCTATGCGATGGCCGACGAATTGCTCGACGTGATGAAGCGCCTCTGGTCGTCGACCGAGAACGTCGATCATGACGGACGCTTCTACAAGATGCGCAAGGGCTTCGTCTCCCCGAAACCGGTGCATGGTCGACCAATCATCGTGAATGCGTCGAGCAGTGGTGCAGGAGTCGACTTCGCGGCAAAGCATTCCGACCTGTTGTTCATCACGCGACCCGCCGGCTCCGACGTCTACGGCCTCTTGAAAGAGCACAACCAATCGATCAAACAGCGCGCGGCCGAAGCGGGTTACCAGGTGAAGACGATCATCAACCCGCACGTGATCTGCGCGGACACCGAAGCAGAAGCGAAGAAGCGCCGCCAAGGCTTCATTGACCATGCGGACCCCGTGGCTCTCGACAATTTCTTCAAGTTCATCACCGGCGGCGACACCGTCTCCTGGAAGGGTGCGATGCGCGATGACTTGGCCGTGGGGGGAAACATGCAGATCGTCGGCACCCCGGAACAAGTCGTCGAGAAGATGCTGAAGTTGCACGACTGTGGCATCGACGGGATACAGGTCAACTTCTACGACTATCTCCCCGACCTCGAGTACTTCGGTGAACGCGTGCTGCCGTTGATGAAACAAGCAGGCCTCAGGAACTGAGGCCGCGCCGAACATGGTTGCAATCGTCGACGCACCGACACTTCGTTCCTGGTTGAACGATGGCGAAGAGATCGCGGTTCTCGACGTCCGCGACGGGGGTCCCTACGCCCGCGGCCACATACTCGTCGCGACCAGTGTGCCGAGGGCGAACTTCGAAACACTCGTGCCACGGCTGGTACCGCGTCGCGCAACCCGCATCGTTTTGACCGACGATGACGGAAGCCTTCTCGGCGAAGCGGCGGGACTGTTGGAGGCGTGCGAGTACCCGAATGTTCACGTCCTCGAGCGCGGCAACGCGGGCTGGACGGCGGCGGGCTATCAACTGTTCTCGGGAAGCAACATCGTCTCGAAGGTGTTCGGCGAACTCGTGGAAGAACGCTGTGCGACTCCACACGTCGATGCTTCGACGCTGAACTCTTGGATCGCAGAGGGACATCCCTTTCGTCTGTTCGACGTCCGACCACTCGCCGAGTACCGCACCGTTTCCATTCCCGGTGCGACGAACTGCCCCGGCATGGAGACGGTTCTGCGGATCCCCGCGCACATTGATGACGCCAGCACCCCCATCGTCGTGAACTGCGCGGGGCGCACACGGTCGATCATCGGCGCACAGAGCCTGCGTGATGCGGGAATCGTCAATCCCGTCTTTGCTCTGCAAAACGGGACGATGGGTTGGCAACTCGAAGGTTTCGTCCCCGATCACGGTCAATCGAACATCGTGACCGAACCGTTCGGAGAAAGCCTCGACGCGGCGCGCTCCCGGCTGCGCGACCTCGCCACACGACACTCGGTGCGGTTCATCGATCGCCCGACTCTCGACGAGTGGACCGCCGACACCACACGCACCACGTACCTCTTCGACGTGCGTCTCGCCGAGGCGTACTCGCTGGGACACATTCCCGGCAGCGTGAACGCACCGGGTGGACAACTCATCCAATCCACCGACACGTTCGCGGCGGTTCGCCACGCCCGCATCGTCCTCGTCGACGAGCACGGTGTTCAAGCCGTCATGACAGCACACTGGATGGCGAGGATGGGCTGGGAAGTCGCCGTTCTCGCTTCCACGAACGACGATCTGAGTCAGACCGCGCGAACCGCCCCCGCCACCTTGGTCGAACCCGAATCGGCGGCGCGGGCCATCACGGCCGAGGAACTGCAGGAGCTGCTCTCAACTGGAGCATGTGACGTGGTCGACGTCGGCGAAAGCTATTGGTATCGCCAGGGTCGCATTCCGGGTTCCCACTACGCGATGCGCAGCGGTCTGTCGACGGCGCTTGGGAGGTTCCCGAAGAACCGGACTCTGGTGTTTTGCTGTTCGACCGGAGCACAAGCACCCTTCGCAGCCGGCGACGCGATTCGGATGGGTTTCAGCGACGTTCGTTGGCTCGAAGCGGGCCGGCCATCGTGGCGACGGGCAGGTGGCAGTTTCGAATCGATCGGTGATGGCGACGATGAACTTCTCCTCACCCCCACCGACGACATGTGGTATCCGCCGTGGGCCCGCGCCGAAGGAGCGCGCGAGGCCATGGAGGAGTACCTGTCGTGGGAGGTCGGTCTCGTTGACCGTTTGAAGACCGAGGAGTATCTGCGCTTCTCGCCGGGGTTCGACTTGAACTAGTTCGCGTGCGCGACGCCGGCGACCACGCTCGCCGCGACACCGATGTCTTTCAGTCCTGACGGGTCGACACTCAGAGGGTCGTCATCGAGAACTGCGAAGTCGGCGTACTTGCCCGATTCGATCGACCCGACACGGTCGTCGATCTTCAGCAGGAAAGCAGCATCGAGGGTCGCAGCGCGAAGGGCACTCTCGGCATCGATGCATTCGGATTCACCGAGTACGCGTCCCGCGGACGTGATGCGGTTGACCGCACACCACATCGTGAAGAGCGGATCGAGTGGCGTCACCGGCGCATCACAGTGGATCGAAAATGGAACACCGAGGCGCTTTGCGGTGCCGCACGCATCGAGCTTGCGGGCACGTGCCGGACCGGCGGTGTACTTGCGGTGGGTTTCGCCCCAGTAATAGATGTGGTTGGCGAACAGGTTGACGCACAGGCCCAGTGACTTCATTCGCCGGAATGCGTGGTCGGTCGCCAACTGTGCGTGCTCGAGGCGATGTCGGTGATCGAATCTGGGTGTGTCGAGGAGAAGGCGTTCGTACACGTCGATACCGCGGTCGATCGCCTCGTCCCCGTTCGTATGTAGCGCAAGCTGGAATCCGGCGCGGTGGTAGGGCGCCATCATCTCGAACATCTCGTCGGGGTCTGCGAACCACATGCCGTTCGGATCGCCGCAGCAGTAGCCCGGCCAGTTCATGCGCGCCGAACGCCCCTGAATCGAGCCGTCGAAGATGAACTTCACGGGACCCATCCGGAACTTGTCACTCCCGCGACCCGCGAGTGAGGTGATGTGCGCGAACGTGTCGTCGCCGTAGCGAGCATTCAACGTCTGGACGAAGGGTGCGTACACCACCCGCATCGGGACATCGTCACGCTCGACGACCTCGCCGTATTTCGTGACCATTCGGTCGGTCGCGCCGAATGCAAGATCCGTCACCGTCGTGCAACCGACCTGACGCGCCAACACCGAGGCGTTCACCGCCGCCTCGGCAGGATCCAGTTCGAGATGAACGTGTGTACCGAGGACCAGGGTCAACGCGAGCTCACGCAATTCACCGTTCGGTTCACCGTCCGAGCCGCGCATGACACCCTCTTCGGATCGCTCGCGGGTGATGTTGGCGAGTGCCACGAGGGCGCTGTTGCAGACGCCGAGGTGGCCGTTCGAATGCAAAACGAAGATCGGCCGCGTGGTGCTCACGCGATCGAGCACATCCGCCGTGATCTGTTCGCCGCCGACCATGTTCGGATCCCAACCCAGGCACACGAGAATCTCGTTGGGGTCGGCTAGCGCAGCATCCGCCCCACGCATGAGGTCGAGCGCGGCAGCAAGTGTCGGACAGCCCGGTTTCGTGGTGCCATCGGCAGCGCGCCGGGCGTAGGCACCCACCCATGGAAACGCCGACAGCGAGCCCTCCTCGAGCATGTGGCAGTGCGCTTCGACGAAGCCGGGAACGATCACCTTGTCGAGGAAGGTGTCGTCGACAATCGGATTGCGGCCCGCGAGATCGGTGGAAACATCGGCAAAGGATCCGGAATGAAGGACCCGACCCTCGAGAACCGCGACGGCCTCGGCGAACGGCATCCCCGAATCGAGGGTGACGATGCGCCGAGCGCGGAAAATGCGGGGTCTTTCGCTCACTTCCCCGAGGCTAGTTCTCAGTTTTGTGATGGAGCAGCGCCTCGGGTCCCGAAGGAGCGTTTTTTGAGAAGAGTTTTCACTTGCATGGAATGTGGTGCGCACTACCGTCTCGTCGTGAAAGGAACACGGGGGGATCGCCATGGAGCCATGGGAACTTGATGCAACGTCTGCGGCGGCGCTGATCGCCAAGCGCGACCTCTCCGCGCTCGAATCTGTCAACTCGCACCTTTCTCGCATCGATGACATCAATCCACACCTCAATGCCATCGTTCGTCGAACCGACGACGATGCCCGTCGGCAGGCCGCCGACGTCGATGCGGGCCGTGTCACCGGTTCGCTTGCCGGTGCGGTCGTCACGACGAAGATCAACACCGACCATGTTCCCTACCCGAGCGACAACGGCATCAAGGCGCTTGCCGCACATCAACCCGTGGAGACACATCCCGGCGTCAAGGGACTGATCGACGAAGGCCTCGTGATGGTCGGCCGCACGAATTCACCCGCATTCGCGATGCGATTCCACACCGCAAACGATCTGCACGGCGAAACACTGAACCCCTTCGACAGGGACATCAGCTGCGGTGGATCGAGCGGTGGCGCAGGTGTTGCCGTCGCAACCGGCATGTGCCAGATCGCCCAGGGCAACGACATTGCCGGGTCGATTCGTTGGCCTGCGACACTCAATGGCGTCATCGGTCTTCGTCCGACAATCGGTCGTGTTCCCGGAGGTGGCACCAGCCCGACCGTCGGACGCGGCTGGGGTGCTGCGAACATGTCGACCAATGGTCCGCTCGCGCGCACCATGGCCGACATACGCACGGCATTCCACGTGATGAGTGCGAACAACTG
>SXZT01000015.1 GCA_005787785.1 Actinomycetota bacterium | reverse complement strand
GTCGGACAGCGTGGACTTCCCATGGTCGATATGGGCGATGATCGAAAAATTCCTGAAGCGGGAAAGGTCCATGGGGGTGGGCGAATTCTAGGGGTGCGGCGGGGTTGGGGCCGTGAAGAGCCGCTGTTAGCCTCGAATCTCGTGGCAAACATCAAGAGCCAAAAGAAGCGCATCCTCACCAACGCCAAGCGCCAAGAGCGCAACAAGGCAGTCAAGAGCGAGCTCCGCACCCGAGTGAAGACCGCGACCGCCAGCGTCAGCAGCGATGCCAACGTCGAGGATGTTCGTTTGGCGATGAAGCGCCTCGACAAGGCCGCCACCAAGGGCATCATCCACCCGAACCAGGCCGCTCGCCGCAAGAGCCGCCTGATGAAAAAGATCAACGCCTCAAAGGCGTGAGCCAAAGCGGCGCGCTGTGCGTCGTACCGAGAGTCGCGCGAGACGCGCCACCAACACCTCGGCCACCAGTTCGGCCGGCCAATCACGCGTGCCGCGCAGTTGCAGGTCGGCGTCGGCCACCAGTTGGATCGCGTTGTGGACTCCCTCCGGACCAAGGCGGGCGATCTGTTCCAGCATCTTCTTGCCGGGAAAATCACTTTTCGGCTTCATCCCCAACAGATCGAGTGCTTCGCGCGGAGTCGACACGTCGGCACCTTCGAGGCGCAACAGGCGCGCGAAGTGGTTGTGGAGCAGTTTGACGATCTGCAGCGGATGCATCTCTCCGGCACCGAGCATGCGGTGGAGAACTGCGAGAGCTCCGGGAACGTCGCCGGCGTCGATCGCGTTGGCGAGTTCGTAGACGGGGACCGCGCCCGCCTCCCCCACGAACGGCAGTACGTCGTCACGGGTCAGCTTTTTCGACGTGCCGAAGGTGGAAATCAGCGTGTCAAGAATTCCCGGGAATCGCCCGGCATCTTCCCCCAGTCGCTCCGTCAGCGCGGATATCGCAGCCGGGTCGAGGCGCAGGCCCGCCGCTTCGAGCTGTGTGCGGTACCAGACCGCGCGCTCCGTCGAGTCTCCGATCGACGTCGACACGGACGTTCCTCCCGCGCGCTTGATGGCGTCGCCAATGCTCTTCGGTGGCTTGCCCTTCGAAGTCAGAATCAGTCGAGTGGAGTCGAGCGGGTTCGCAAGGTATCCGACGAGTGGCTGCAGTGATTCGACGACCGCTGCATCGATACGACGCAGAACCACGACCCGGAATTCGGAGAAAAGCGATTGCGTTGCGGCTGCATCGACGGCAGAACGAATGACGAGTTCTCTTTCGTCGATCGTTGGCCTGTCGGCGTCGAAATCGTCGAGCGCCAGCGAGCGATCCGCACCGCCGAGAGCCTCGTGGATGCGCGTGCCGAGTTCCTCGACGAGGAGCGACTCGTCGTCGCCGATGAGAAGCATGACCGACACGCCCCAGTGTCGCACACGGGTGTCGGTCACGAGGGAAGTCGCGCGACGATCTCAGCCACCCACCAAACCCAGCGCACACCGAGCAACAGGGGTGAAGTGAGGAGCGTCGCGATGGGTCCGCCCATAAGACCCGCAACGAGACACAACGGGAGCCCAGCGAGCATCACCGCGCCGGCGACCGGAACTGCGAGCAGGTTCGCAACAAGACCCCAGACTGCGATCCTGCCGAAGACAAAGATGAGAATCGGCAGCGTTGCCAGTTGCGCGGCCACCGATGCCGCGAGCGGCGCCACGACAAACCCCGGACACCGCGAACGCCGTAGCCACGAATCGCAACGCGGACCGACGACGACGAGACCGCCCGTGGCAGTGAACGACAACCAAAAGCCGACGGACCATGCGAGGAACGGGTCGGCGAGCACCAACAACGCCGATGATGCGAGCAATGCTCGGCCTGCGGCGACTTTCCCGCCGGTCGCAAAGACGACTGCGGAGACAGCCGCCATTCCCGCTGCGCGCAGAACGGAGGGTTCGGCCCGTGTCATTAGCGTGAATGTGGCAAGCACGGCGAGCGTCCCAACGAGCCGCGCGCGCGGTTTCATCCGTGTGATCGCGGGCGCAAAGACGGCGAGAACGAACACGATGTTCTGACCCGACACCGCCGTCAGGTGCGACAGCCCGGCATCACGAAACGCCGTGCGCATGGCCCGCGGTTGGCCACGGTCGTCACCTATCACGAGACCAACCAACAGTGAGGCTTCCGCAGGTGGGAGCACGGACGCACCATGTGCGATGAGTCGTCTCAGTCTGTTCGTCGCACGGGTCAACGCAGAACCCTGCGTCCAGTCGCCACCAAGGTCGACGTCGACGAGTCGTCCCGCAACGTGGCGCACGAGTTTGTATCGCGGCACCCCGCCTTCCCATCGCTCGCGAGTCGCCGACATCAGCACCGACTCGCCCTGCATGCGGTTGCGCACCCGCCACGCGTCGGCTCCGTAGAAGGTTGCCTCGTAGCGCCATCCCTGCACGCGGAACACGACCGCAACCCCCGCGCCACGCGCCTCGGGGTCACCAACGAGTGTGGCAATGCCCGTGTATCGCCCGACGGGCACGTCGTCGATGTGGTTCCACTCCGCATTTGCCCGAAAGGCAAAGACACAAAGGAACAACGCAACACACACCGCAGAGACCGCCGTGACGTACGATCGCCCCATGTCAATGACGCCCGAAATCACGTCGCGTCGCCGACGCATCGTGCCGGGCGGCATCGTTGATCTGAAGCGTCGACTCGGTAGGCAAGGTGGACTGGCAGGCGTCGGAGTCGGCGCGGGACTCGCGGCTTTCGGCGCCCTCGTGCTGTTCGCAACAGACAATGCGTTTCTCGGGGCAATCGGCTACCTCATCGTGTCGTTCGGTGTGCCGCTGCTCTCGCTCGTTGGTGTTCCCGCGGTGACGGGCTCGGCCCGTTGGGGTCTGGCAATCATCGGGTCGGCTGCACTGTGGTGGACGATCGGTCAGTTGTCGGCGGCACGGGTGCGCAAACGGGTCATCGCCGGCTGGCGCGAGTGGGCCACTGAGTTCGTCGTGTTCGCAGGCGGCGTGTGGGTGGGTGTGGTGTTCGGTCTCCTCTTCGCCGCGCGCTCGCTCGGCGCGATCTGATTGCTCCGCATCCCGGCCAACTCGCGGGATCACGACACCGTGACGAACTGCTTCATCGCCGAGAACTTGCCGTCACCGATTCCTTTCACCTCGAGCAGGCCCTCAGGTTTTGCAAAGGGGCCGTTCGCCTGACGGTGGGCGATGATCGCTTTCGCCGTCGACGGACCGACCCCTGGCAGTGACTCGAGCAACATCGCGTCGGCGGTATTGACGTTCACCAATCCCGAGCCCCCGGGCAACGAACCCGCGGTAGTCGGCTGGGACGAACTCGACGCCGCGGCAATTGCCTGAGGCACCGTGGCAACGGTCGGATTCGTGCGACGCACCTTTGTCGTCGGTGGTTGCACCCGCGATGCGCCGCTCGAACGTCCCGGCACGTACACCTGATCCGCGTCGGTGAGCGGCAATGCCATGTTGAGAGACGAGAGATCGGCCTGGGCTGTCGGTCCACCGGCCGCCGCCACTGCGTCGACCACGCGACTGGATGCGGCAACCGTGTAGACACCCGGTGCGACCACCGCACCGATGACGTGCACCGTGATGTCGAGCACATCGGCCGCCATCCCCTGCGGCGCGAGTGTCGCGGTCGCAATCTCAGCCTGGATCGACGACGTGGCGCCCGCCTGACCTGCGAAAGGCAAGGACGCCTCGAGGGGAGGCGACGGGGCACGCAACAGCCACCAAGCACCGATGCACACAACGACCACCGATCCGGCAGTGGCGAGCGCCCGTGCGGGCCCGTACCAATCAAGGGCTGCAGAAGCGCGCTGGCGCAAACGTTCGACGAAGGGTTGCGGGCTCATGCCCTTCGTGTGTGCGCGGTGCCGTGAACCACGGCAAGAACTAGAAGAGGCGGGCCGTCAGTTGCTTGCGGTACTTGGGGGTACGCGGGTCGTCGGGTCCCATCGTGGCGAGAATGTCGAGGAACTTCTGGCGTGCGGCCTCGTCGGCCTTCACACTCTCGAGCAGTGCGGTGAGTTGCGCATCGAAGTCGTCGACGGGATCAGCCGCCAGGCGGGCGGCGGCCGCGACACGGCGCACGTCATCGGTTTCGGGAATGCGCGCAAGCAACTGCAGCGCCTCGGGTGCGCGATCAGTCTTCACGAGCAATAGCGCCATCGCAATGACGGCGTCATGGTTGCCGGGCTCCATCGTCAACGCGACCTTCAGGCTTTCTTCGTCGCCCGCATCGATGAGCTTGCGGACCGTTTGGCTTTCCTCCGACGGCAGCAGGCGCGCAACGAACTCGGCGACCACGTGTTCAGGCTCTGCACCCATGAATGCCTCGACTACCTGGCCGTTTGCGATCGCGTACACGGCGGGAATCGACTGCACACGGAACGCAGCGGCCACCTGCGGGTTTGCATCGACGTCGACCTTTGCCAACAAGACCTGTCCACGCGTGGCATCGACGACCTTTTCGAGGATCGGGCCGAGGGTCTTGCACGGGCCACACCACTCGGCCCACAAGTCGACGATGACGGGGGTGATTCGGGACCGCTCGATGACTTCGGCCTGGAAAGTGGCGTCGGTGACATCGATGAACATGCAGGAAACGCTATCGGGAGGGAATCGTGGCTAGTTTTCTCCTCGCATGTCCCACGAACTCCCCACCGGACTCTCCCCCGCGGTGCTGCCCTGGCTCGAGACGAACATCGCCGGAGCCGTTGCACCTTTTTCCTTCACGGTGATCGCCGGCGGACACTCAAATCTCACGTACGGCGTGGTCGATGCCAAGGGAAACAGGTACGTGCTGCGCCGCCCGCCGCTCGGTCATGTGCTCGCCAGCGCCCACGATATGGCCCGTGAACACCGCATCATCTCGGCGCTCAGCAAGTCGAACGTACCGGTTGCCTCCGCCCTTGGTTTTTGTGACGACCCTGCAGTCAACGATTCACCTTTCTACGTGATGGCGTTCGTCGACGGCCACGTCATCCGCGATACGGATACCGCGTCGCGCCTCCTCACCGTCCCCGCGCGCAGGCAGGCAAGCGAGTCGATCGTCGACACGATGGCTGCGATCCACGCCGTGGATCTTGCGGCGGTTGGCCTCGACACGCTCGGCAAGCACGAGGGCTACATCGCCCGCCAGTTGAAGCGCTGGTACGGCCAATGGAACGCGCAAAAGACGCGCGAACTTCCCGGCGTCGACCGTGTCCACGACGAACTAATGAAGCGCATCCCCGACCAGGGTCCAGCGACGATCGTTCATGGCGACTACCGCCTCGACAACTGCATGGTCGACGACGCCGGCAACGTGGTTGCGGTTCTCGACTGGGAGATCTGCACGCTCGGCGATCCCCTCGCAGACCTCGGTCTGCTGATGGTGTACTGGACCGGCCCTGGCGACGAGGAGAGCGCATGGGCCGGAGCGCAGACGGCTCTCGAGGGCTTCTACGACCGCCGCGATCTTGCAACCCGTTACGCGCAGGTGTCGGGACGCGACATTTCGAACATCGACTTCTACGTCGCGTTCGCTTTCTGGAAACTCGCCTGCATTCTCGAGGGGGTGTACGCCCGCTATCTGGGTGGCGCCCTCGGCGAGCGCAGTTCCGAGGAACTGGAACCGTTCAACCAGCAGGTCGTGGCCGCGGCCGCCAAGGCCGAGGCAACACTCGAAAGACTCGCCTGATGCCGGTTCTTCACCACGTCGGCGAGCGTCCCGTGCTCGACAAGCCGGTGCTCATCACGATGCTGTCGGGATGGATCGACGCCTCGGGGGCGGGAAATGCCGCGATCGAGACGCTGAAGAACGCAACCGACGCGCAGCTCGTCGCGACTTTCGACACCGACACCTTCATCGACTACCGCGCACGACGGCCGATCATGGAACTGCGCGAAGGATTGAACGCCCGCTTGCGCTGGTCGGTACCCGAAATCCACCATGGCGCCGACGCGAACGGCCGCGACATCCTCATTCTTTCCGGCCCCGAGCCCGACTCGGCGTGGGAACTCTTCGTCGAAACGGTGTGCGACTACTGCGCGAGCCACGGTGTGGAGCGCGCCTTTGCCATCGGTGCGTACCCGTTCGCCACGCCCCACACCCGACCCCCACAACTGTCGTGCCATTCGCCTTCGCCCCAGGTGCTGGCCGAGGTGCCCTTTTTAAAGAACTCCGCCGACGTTCCCGCCGGCATGTCGGTGGTTCTCGAGCACGGCCTCGCCGAACACGGCATCGCGGCGCTCAGCCTGTGGGCGCAGGTGCCCCACTATGTTGCGGCGCTCTCCTACCCCGCCGCCGCCGCGGCTCTCGTGTCGGCCGTACAGATGGTGGCCGGTCTGGTCGTCGATGTCAGCGAACTCGTCGCCGATGCACAACAGCAACGCGAACGTATCGACCAACTGGTGTTGGCCAATCCCGAACACCTCGAGATGGTGCGCCAACTCGAGCGCATGTTCGACGAAGCGGTCAAGTCGGGACAGATCGATGCGCGGGGCCTCACACCCGCAAGTGGCGACGCGATCGCCGCCGAGATCGAGCGGTTCCTCCGCGAAGAGATGGGTCGCGACAACAAGTAGTTTGTGTTCCAACCTGAGGGGGACACATGACGAACCGCGCACACATCGAAACGCTCTGGAGCCTCGAGGGCAAGCATGCCGTTGTGACAGGGGTGAGCACGGGCAGTATCGGCGAGGGCATCGCCCGCACGCTCGCCGCGGCCGGCGCAACGGTCGTCGTGTCGGACATCCGCGACAACGGCCTCGGTGAAATCGCCAAGGACATCGGCGGCACGGCGGTCGTCGCCGACCTCACCGATGAGTCACAAACCAAGGCCCTCATTGCCTCTGGCCCGACGGTCGACGTTCTCGTGAACAACGCCGGCAGCTACTTCGATGTCGGACCGATCCTGAAGCAGTCGTCCGACAGTTGGCGTCGGGCGATGGACAACAACATCACGACGTGTTACAACGCGAGCCGCGCTGCCGCCCGTCGCATGGTCGATGCCGGCAAAGGCGGATCAATCGTCAACATCTCTTCGGTTGACGGACTTCTTCCCTGCATGGGTACCGGCTACGACACGGCGAAAGCCGCCGTCATTCAGTTCACGCGGTCACTCGCCGTCGACTTGGCGCCGCACTACATCCGTGTGAACAACATTGCGCCCGGCGCGGTCATGGTTGAAACGCTGCGCAAAATGCAGGCGGGCGAACTGCCGCCGCTGTGGCCTGCGGACACCGAGCCCACGGGCCTCATGAACCCAATCACCAAGATTCGCTCGGCGAACATTCCACTCGGCCGGCGCGGCACGCCAGACGACATCGGCAACGCAGTGCTTTTCCTCGCCAGCGAAGCCTCGTCGTACGTCACGGGCGTGACCCTGCCCGTCGACGGAGGCTGGTTGCTCATCTAGTTCGACGCCCCCTAGAGTTTGCCCCGTCCCAACATCGGGCGAACGAAACGAGGATGGGTGCATGAAGGTTGACGGCGGCGTAGCGCTCGATCTCGCAAAGTCGGCGGAATCGGCGAAGGAAGCAGAAGCGGCCGGCTACAGCGGTGCATGGACTGCGGAGACGAACCACGATCCGTTCTTTCCCCTTCTGCTCGCCGCCGAACACACGCAGCGCATGGAGCTCGGCACGTCGATCGCCGTCGCGTTCGCACGCAACCCGATGATCCTCGCCAACATCGGATGGGACCTCCAGTCGTATTCGAAGGGTCGCTTCATTCTCGGCCTTGGCAGTCAGATCAAGCCCCACATCACCAAGCGCTTCAGCATGGAATGGAGCAGCCCTGCTGCGCGCATGCGCGAGATGATCCTCGCCATCCGTGCAATCTGGGACACGTGGGAGAACGGCACGCCGCTCAACTTCCGCGGCGACTTCTACACCCACACGCTGATGACGCCGTTCTTCACCCCCGACCGCGCAGACCTGGCCGGTTACGGAACCCCGAAGATCTTCCTCGCGGGTGTCGGCGAACTGATGACCGAGGTCGCGGGCGAGGTGTGCGACGGATTCCTCTGCCACGGCTTCACCACCGAGAAGTACCTGCGCGAAGTCACACTGCCCGCCCTCGAGCGCGGCCGCGCAAAGGCCGGCAAGACCATGGAGGGCTTCGAGGTCGTTGGCCCGTCGTTCATCGTCACCGGCAACAGCGAGAATGAAATGAACCAAGCCGCAGCCGGTACGCGCCAACAGATCGCCTTCTACGGGTCGACACCCGCATACAAAGGCGTTCTCGACATCCACGGATGGGGCGGCCTGCAGGAAGAACTCAACTCGCTCTCGAAGCAGGGCCAGTGGGTGGAGATGGGAAATCTCATCAACGACGAGATCCTGAACACCTTTGCAGTCGTGGGTTCACCCGAACAGGTCGCACCCGAACTGAAGCGCCGCTACGAAGACGTCATCCAGCGCATCAGCTTCTACGCGCCATACAAGAGCGACCCCGAGCGCTGGCGCCGCGTGATCTCCGACCTGCAAGGCTGACTCAAACCGCGTTCGTCCAACAGGCGTGCGTGCCGCTGCAGATCCGCTCGGGCAGGCGCACCCTCGCAACCGGGCCGGCGGCGATGTCACGCGCATCGAAAATCGCGCAGTCGCTGCGGTCATTCAACACGTCGATGGTGAACGTGATGACGTAGCCGTCGTCTTCGCCGGTGGCACCGATGCGCGGGGCAAAAACAGCCTCACTGCAGTGTTCACCCTCGGGGAGATGGAAGCACGTCTCGCGGCCGGTGGAAGCGTCGTGGCGGATCAAACCTTCGAACATGAACCACCCCTCCGTCGGGATGACGCAGTAAGTCGTGTCATGTCGGCGGCCAGCGACGGCGCCGTTGATGACGCCGAACTCGGTGATGGTGTCGCTGAGCGGGCCCTCCTTCACCGCACCCGTACGCATGTTCAGCCGCCAGCGATAGGGCCGCGACTGCATCGCATAGAGGTCGAGGTACCGGAAGAGCCGCTCGTCGATCGTGGCGTCGGGCGGCAGGGTCGGCGAAGGGTCGTACTGAAAGTAACCGTCGACCACCACTTCGTCGCCGTCTTCGTAGGCGTTGATCCAGTGGAGCACGTACGTCGCATCGCAGTCGAACCACTTGATGTCGGATGACGAACCCCTTCGCGGAATCACCCCGAGGCGCATTGGCATGTCGCGATGGAATCGATTCGCATAAACGTCTTTCTTCAGAAGATCCTCGTCCCAGAAAAGTGGGCAGTCGTTCAGGACCGCGAAGTTCTCGGTGAAGCACATGTCATGCGGCAGGCGCGGGCCAGGCAACGGCACGTCGACGTAGTGCACGAGGTCACCCTGCGCTGACACGACGCCGTAGTGCATGTAGGGGGCGGACGTCGAGTAGTTGAAGAACAGCAACTCCCCCGTCGCATCGTCGACCTTCGTATGAGCCGACACACCCTCGGCGGGAAAAGCACCGTTCCAGGATTCGGTCCCCATGTCGTCAAGCGTGCGCGGGTCCAGCCGGTACAAGTCGCCGCACTGGTAAAAACTCGACAACGCGATGCCGCGGTGCACAATGACGTCGGTCGACGATGCGTCCTTCATTCGTGTGCGTGCTCCCCAACCTTCGCTGCGCAACGCCTTCTTTGGGGACTCGGCAAGACCCGCCCACAGCGGGCCTCCGTGCTCTATCTCGGCCGCAAGGCCCTTCGTGCGCACGAACCGGTTGCGGTACGTCGCTTCGCCGTTGCCGAAGGTGATCGAGTGAATCATCCCGTCGCCGTCGAAGGGGTGATAACGCCCGACACCGGGCACCAACGGATTCTCGGTGTTGCGCAGATACGTACCGGCGAAGTCATCGGGGATCTTGCCTTCGACGGCCATCGCAGTCGCCGTCCATTCCTTCGTCTGGGGACGCCACGCGCCAGTGCGGTACGGATGAACGTCGCCCTCGGGAAGAAGGCTGTTGAACTCGTGGTCGACTGTCGCTGCCATGGCCCCTCCGCCTCGACACTACGCCGAATGAGCGGCCGTTTTGCTCAGTCGAATATCGGTGCGGAACGCAGCGAGCGCTTCAATTCCGCCAACCCCGAGGTCGTGGCCAGGGTTTCCACGGCATCCCACAACTTCAGCGCCTCGGCGCCGCGTGGCGCCTGCGAGATGACCGGCCCGAAAAAGCTGGCCTCGTTCGACTGGCCGGGCTTGAACGTGAGAATCGGCGTGCCGACGCCCTTGCCCGTGCGGGAGAACGCGAGGTCGGTCTCTTCGCGGAGGATCGCATCGAAGTCTTCGCTGTCGGCGCCGTTCGCCCAATCCGGGTCGAGACCCGCACGCGACAAAACGTCGACGAGGTAGTACGTCGTGTTCTCGACGAAACCCTCACGCTGCCCATTTTTGTGGAGCGCGGTACCGACGGCGGTGTAGAGACCGGCGACAGCGTCGTTTCCGGCCTTCTGTCGCGCGTAAGCAGCAGCGCGCAAGACACGGCTGCCAGCCGCATGCGCCTCACGCCAGGGCTCGCTATCGGGCCCGTAGCCGATCTCTTCGTTGATCACTCGCAACGAAATGAAGCGCCAGGTGACGTCGTAACTGCGTTGCCTGGCAACTTCGTCGACCCAGCGCGAGGTGATCCATGCCCAGGGACAGACGGGGTCGAAGAAGAACTCGAGATCAGTCACGTGCTACTTCCTTTTCGTCGAATGTTTCGATGAGGTCCCCGGGCTTCAGGTCCTGGAAGTCGGAGAGGCCGATACCGCACTCGAAGCCTTCGCGCACCTCGCGGGCATCGTCCTTGAAACGACGCAGCGAACTGATCGTTCCCTTCCAGATGATAACGCCGTCACGCAGGAATCTCACCTTGGTGCCGCGCGTGATGACACCGCTGCGCACGTAGCAGCCCGCGATGGCGCCGATCTTCGGCACGCGGAAGATTTCGCGGACCTCGGCTTCGCCGGTGACCACTTCCTCGAACTCTGGCGCGAGCATGCCGACGAGGGCGCGTTCGATGTCCTCGAGCAGTTTGTAGATGATTTCGTAGGTACGGATCTCGACCTTTTCGGATTCGGCAAGATCACGGGCCTTGCGGTCGGGACGCACGTTGAAGCCAATCAGGGTTGCGTTGGTTGCCGCAGCGAGCGTGATGTCGTTCTCGGTGATTGCACCGACACCGCGGTGCACGAAGGCCGGCTTGACTTCGGGACGCTCGAGTTTGCGCAGACTCTCCGTGACTGCCTCGAGCGAGCCATGCACGTCGGCTTTGACAATGAGATTGAGCGTCGCAACTTCTCCGATTTGAATTTGACTGAAAATGTCTTCGAGACGCACACCGCGCTGCACGCGGGCATCGCCACGCTGGTTGAGGACGCGGTAACGCTGCTCACGGGCTTCACCCACGGTGCGTGCCGTCTTTTCATCGGGTGCACCGCGGAACTCGTCGCCGGCCGCGGGGACGCTCGAAAGACCGAGCACCTGGACCGGCGTCGACGGCCCGGCTTCTTTCACCTGTTCACCGCGGTCGTTGATGATGGCGCGAACGCGACCCCACGCAGCACCGGCAACGATCGGATCCCCGACTTTCAGTGTTCCCTTGTCGACGAGCACTGTTGCAACCGGGCCCCGGCCGATGTCGAGGTTGGCTTCGAGTACAACGCCCTTGGCGCGACCCGACGGGTTTGCCGTGAGCTCCTCAAGATCAGCCACCACATTGAGCTGCTCGAGGAGGTCGTCGACTCCGAGGTTCTGCTGGGCGGACATTTCAACAATGATCGTGTCGCCACCCCATGCTTCGGGCACGAGTTCGTACTCGGCCAACTGCGTGAGTACACGCTGGGGGTCGGCGTTTTCCTTGTCGATCTTGTTGACGGCAACAACGATCGGCACATCCGCGGCACGAGCGTGACTGATTGCCTCGATGGTCTGGGGCATGACACCGTCATC
>SXZT01000112.1 GCA_005787785.1 Actinomycetota bacterium | reverse complement strand
TCCTCTCGGCCCCGTCAAAGATCTGGGACCAGTTCGCCAACAACAAGAGCCTCATCTGGGAGGCCACACGCGTGTCGGGCACCAATGCCTTCGTCGGCCTGCTCGCGGGCACGGTTCTCGGCGTGGCGATGAGCTTCCTCCTCAGCCGTTACAAGATTCTGGGCGACATCGTGACGCCACTCGCCATCGCCCTGAACGCGATCCCGATCTTCGTCCTCGTCGCGGTGCTGAACAACATGTACAGCATCACGAGCGAGATTCCCCGGCGTTTGATGGTGACGCTCGTCGTCTACTTCATCGTGCTCGTGAACGTCGCCAAGGGTCTCACCCAGGTCAGTCCCACGCAGATCGAACTCATGCGGTCGTACGCCGCGCCCGAGTCGGCGATCCTGCGCAAGGTACGGGTGCCCAACGCCGTTCCCTATCTCTTCACGGCCCTCAAGATCTCGGCTCCGGCAGCCGTCATCACCGCGTTCGTCTCCGAGTACTTCGGTGGTGCACAGAACGGCCTCGGCAGCCGCATCACCAGCAACATCGCAAATTCGAAGAACGCCGCGGCCTGGGCCTACGTCCTCGGCGCATGCCTCCTGGGCCTTGCGTTCTACCTGATCTCCATCATCGTGGAGAGCGCCGCTACACCCGGCGGCGCGAAGCGCACTTCGGGACGTTCGCAATGAACGCCCCGACCAACACAAACAGCGGGACACCCCCGCGGGGAGGAATACAAAACACATGAAGAACCGTCTAGTGAAGAGGCTCGCGGTTGGTGCCGTGGCCCTGTCGCTCGTGGCCGCTGCTTGCGGCGACGACAGCGACTCGGGCGACTCCACCGCCGACACCACGGCTGCAACCGAGGAGACCACGGCAACCGGTGACACCACCGCAACCGCGGACACCACGGCTGCGGCCGCGGAATGCACCGAGCCGACCAAGGTGAAGCTGCAGTTGCAGTGGTTCATCCAGGCACAGTTCGCCGGCTACTTCGCCGCGCAGGACCAGGGCTACTACAGCGACCAGTGTCTCGACGTCGAAATCGTCGAGGGTGGTGTCGACATCGTTCCCCAGCAGCAGCTGGCCGACGGTGCCGTCGACTTCGCTCTGTCGTGGGTTCCGAAGGCTCTCGCCAGCCGCGAGGCAGGTGCGAACATCGTGAACATCGCACAGGTGTTCCAGCGCTCGGGCACCCTGCAGGTGTCGTTCAAGGACAAGGGCATCACATCCGCAGCGGACTTCAAGGGCAAGAAGATCGGCAACTGGGGCTTCGGCAACGAGTTCGAAATCTTCGCCGCTTTGACCAAGGCCGGTCTCGACCCCGCCAAGGACGTCGAGCTCGTTCAGCAGCAGTTCGACATGGCCGCGCTTCTCGCCGGCGACATCGACGCTGCTGAAGCGATGACCTACAACGAGTACGCACAGGTTCTCGAGGCGAAGAACCCCGACACCGGCGAGCTCTACAAGCCTGAAGACCTCAACGTCGTCTCGTACGAGGCCGAGGGTGTGGGCATGTTGCAGGACGCCATCTGGGCGAGTGGTGAGAAGTTGGCGAGCGACGAGGCCTACAAGGCCACCGCCGTCAAGTTCGTTGCCGCTTCGCTGAAGGGCTGGGCGTACTGCCGCGACAACGCCGAATCCTGCCGCGACATCGTCGTCGCCAAGGGTTCGAAGCTCGGTGCAAGCCATCAGCTGTGGTAGATGAACGAAGTCAACAAGCTCATCTGGCCCGCCACCGGTGGAGTTGGTTCGATCGACTCGGCAGCGTGGGACCGCACCGCGGCCCTCGCCCAGGAGACGAAGAACCTCGAGGGCAAGACCGTCCTGACGGCCGCCCCTGCAGCCGAGGCGTACACCAATGACATCGTCACCGAGGCGCTTGCGCTACTCGAGGCCGATGGCGTCGACACGAAGGGCGAAGGTTTCGCGCCGGTCGAAGTCACCCTCAACGAGGGCGGCAATTGATCAGCCCGATCACGCAGTAACGAAAAAGCCCGGGTCGCAAGACCCGGGCTTTTTTGTTTGTCCGTGTTCTTTTGTTTGTCCGTGTTCTTTTGTTCGTCCGTGTTCTTTTGTTCGTAAGTGTCCGCGTTTACTTGCCGGCGTAGTACGAGTCGGCAACGTTCAGCGCCTCGTCAATGATCGCAAGACCGTCGCGCATCTCCTGGTCGGTGATGACGAGCGGTGGCACCACGTGCATGCGGTTGAAATGCGTGAACGGCCACAGGTTCTGTGCCTTGCAGGCGGTGATGACGTCGATCATCGGCTTGGCGTCGGCTCCCGCGGCGTTGAACGGCACGAGCGGTTCACGGGTGGCGCGGTCACGCACCAGTTCGATGGCCCAGAAGACGCCGAGACCGCGCACATCACCGACCGACGGGTGCTTGTCCTTCAAATTCTGTAACACCGGACCCACGATGTCGTTGCCGAGATGACGGGCGTGTTCGACGATCTTTTCTTCCTTGAAGATGTTGATCGACGCAACGGCTGATGCGCAGGCAAGCGGGTGACCGCTGTAGGTGAGGCCACCCGGAAACTGCCGCTCACGGAACGTGTCGGCGATTCGGTCGGAAATAATGACACCACCGAGGGGCACGTAACCGGAGTTCACTCCCTTGGCAAAGCAGATCAGGTCGGGAGCGACGTTCCAGTGATCGACGGCGAACCACTCACCACAACGACCAAAGCCAGCCATCACTTCATCGCAGATCATCACGATTCCGGTGCGATCGCAGATTGCGCGCACGCCGGCGAGATAGCCAGGCGGCGGGACGAGGATGCCGTTCGTGCCGACAACCGACTCGATCATGATCGCCGCGATGTTGTTCGCACCTTCGACCATGATCACGTCTTCCAGGTGCTGCAACGCGCGCTGCGATTCTTCGGCTTCATTCTGCGAATGGAACTGCGAGCGGTAGGGATACGGACCCCAGAACTTGACGATGCCGGGCATCGCGGGCTCGCTCGGCCAACGACGCGGGTCGCCCGTTGCCTGGATGGCGGCGGCGGTTGCTCCGTGGTAACTGCGATACGTGGTGAGAATCTTGAGACGACCCGTGTGCAGACGCGCCATACGCATCGCATTTTCGGTTGCTTCCGCTCCACCGTTCGTGAAGAACACCATGTTGAGGTCACCGGGGGCCACCTCGGCGATCAGCCTGGCGGCTTCGCTGCGCGCATCGTTGGCATGGATCGGTGCGATGGTGCACAGCCGATCGGCCTGTTCCTTGATCGCCGCGACGAGCTTCGGGTGCTGATGGCCAATGTTGACGTTGACCAGCTGGCTGGAGAAGTCGAGGTAGCGACGGCCGGCGTCGTCCCAGAACCAGGCACCTTCACCCCCGGCCACGACGATCGGGTTGATGAGGCTTTGCGCCGACCACGAATGAAAGACGTGCTTGCGGTCGTTCGTGAATGCGTCCGATGGACGCGTTTCAAGACTGGTCATGCAATCAGCCTAGTGACCACCCAGATAGGCAGCCCGCACGGCGGGGTCGTCGAGCAGTTCGATGCCCTTTCCCATCTTCACAACGTTGCCGGTTTCCAAGACGTAGGCGCGGTGGGCGCGGCGCAGCGCCTGGGCGGCATTTTGTTCGACCAAGAGGACTGTTGTCCCCTGCTGATTGATCTCGGTGATGATCGAAAAAATCTGGGCGATCAGCTTCGGGGCAAGCCCCATGGACGGTTCGTCGAGCAACAACAGACGCGGACGGCTCATGAGCGCGCGTCCGATGGCCAGCATCTGTTGTTCGCCACCCGACAAGGTTCCCCCAAGTTGCGAAATGCGTTCGCGAAGACGCGGGAACAGGTGCATGACGCGTTCCATGTCCTCGTCCTTTGCGGCCGACTTGTGGTCGGCGCGGGTGTAGGTGCCCATGTCGAGGTTCTCGCGCACGGTCATGCCCGGGAAGATGCCGCGGCCCTCGGGTGACTGGCAGATGCCCAGTTTCACGCGCTGGTGCGAGGGCATATTGGTGATGTCCCGGCCCTCGAACTTGATCGACCCACCGATGACGGTGCGCAGACCCGAGACCGTGCGCATGGTTGTCGTCTTGCCCGCGCCGTTGGCACCGACGAGCGTGACAACCTCACCCTCGTTGACGTTGAACGACACACCCTTCAAAGCCTCGATCTTGCCGTAGGCGACGCGGAGATCGGTTACCTCAAGCAGCATCGTCGGGTACTCCCAGATAGGCGGCAATGACGTCGGGATTGTTCTGCACCTCGGCGGGTGAACCGGTGGCGATGATCTTGCCAAAGTCGAGGACGACGATGCGGTCGGTGACTCCCATGACCAGGCTCATGTCGTGCTCGATCAAGAGCACGGTGTAACCCTGTGCCCGGATCCTGCGGATGAGGTCCATCAACTCTTGTTTTTCGGCCGGCGTGAAACCTGCGGCAGGCTCGTCGAGACACAGCAGTTTCGGCTTCGTCGCAAGGGCACGGGCAATCTCGAGTCGCCGCTGGTAGCCATAGGGCAGGTTTCGCGCGGCGTCGCCGGCACGGTCGGCAATCCCCATGAAGGTGAGCAATTCCATTGCTTTGTCGCGGCCCTCACGCTCTTCGCGATGGTGGCGACGCGAGCCGATGAGTGCTCCACCCACGCTGGTCTTGTGGTTCACATCGACACCGACCATCACGTTCTCGATCGCTGTCATGTCGGGGAAGAGTCGAATGTTCTGGAACGTACGCGCGATACCGCGCTTGGTGATCTGAAAACGCTTGAGACCGGCGAGCGGCTGTTCGTCGAAGGTGACGGCCCCGCTTGTGGCCGTGTAGACACCGGTGATCACGTTGAAACAGGTCGTCTTTCCTGCCCCGTTCGGGCCGATGAGACCGAGAATCTCACCCCGCATGATGCCGAACGTGACGTCGCTGAGCGCGGTCACGCCACCGAACTGCATCGTCACGTTGTCGACCGAGAGGACGGTGTCAGCCACGGCCCACCTCCGCTTCACCTGATTGCGGTGTTGATTCAGGTGGTTTCCAGTTGACCAACCAGCGCTCCTTGCGGATCTTGCGCGGGATGAGACCCTGCGGTCGGAACACCATCACGAGGACGAGCGCAACACCGAAAACGAACACACGCTTGTCGGCAAATCCTCGGAAGCGCTCGGGCATCCAGGCGACAACCGCACCACCGAGGATCGCACCCCACATGTTGCCGGTACCGCCCAATACGACGGCGGCCAGGAACAGAATCGACAACTGCAACGGGAAGTTGCTGGGGTTGATGAAACGCACCTTGCCGGCGTACAGCGTGCCGGCGAGGCCGCCGATGGCCGCACCGATTGCAAAGGCCCACAGTTTGAACTTGAACGTGTTGACGCCCATCAGTTCGGCCGCGTCCTCGTCTTCACGCACGGCATTCCATGCGCGACCCACACGACTGTTCTCGAGCCGACGCAGCAGGAAAACGACAACGATGATGAACGTGAGGCCGAGGAAGAAGTACGGCTTGGCATCGAGGATGCCGAACTTCAACGGACCGATGTTCGGTGGCTTGGCGATTTTGCTGATACCGCGACTGCCACCCAACCATTCGGCGTTGTTGGCCGAGATACGGATGATCTCACCAAAGCCGAGTGTGACGATTGCCAGATAGTCGCCACGCAGACGCAGCGTCGGCGTGCCAAGGATGACGCCTGCCGCCATCGATACGAGAACGGCGATCGGCACGCACACCAACCAGGGCAGATTGGCGTGCTGGCTGGAAAGAACACCCACCGTGTACGCACCGACCGCATAGAAGCCCACGTACCCAAGGTCGAGGAGCCCGGCAAGGCCGACGACGACGTTCAGGCCGAGGGCGACGAGCACATAAATGACCACCTTGTCGGTGATGACGCCTTCGAAACTGGTTCCCGGCGTGTCAACCAACCAGCCGAGCACCGGAACCTCAGGCCACCACGGCATGAGATACATCGAGACGATGAAGAGCGCGATGAGCGACCAACGTGACACCGTCGGCATCTCTCCGATGCGCTCACCGACCCCCGAGATGGCCCGGGCCGGCTTTGATGTGAGGTCCTTGAAGGTTCCCGACAGGCTCATACACGTGCCTTTGCAAGGGATTCACCGAGGATGCCGGTGGGCCGGAACATGAGCACCACGAGGAGGAGAATGAAGGCGATCACGTCCTTCCACTCGCCGCCAAAAATCGCCGCTCCGTAGTTCTCGCCCAAACCAAGGACGAACCCACCAAGAAGGGCACCGCGCAGGTTGCCGATGCCACCCAGGACCGCCGCCGTGAACGACTTGACGCCGAGGAGAAAACCGATGTTGAAACGCGTCTGGTCGTAGACGAGGGTGAACATCATCGCAGCGGCACCAGCCATGACGCCGCCGAGCAGAAAGGTGATCAGGATGACGAAGTCGACGTTCACGCCGAGAATCTTGGCTGTTTCCACGTCCTGTGCGACGGCGCGCACGCCGCGACCAAGGCGTGTGCGGTTCACGAACAAGACGAGCGCAGTCATCATCAACAACGCCCCGATGACGACGAGCACGTAGTCGATTCGTACGTCGGTACCGAGAAACTCGAAGAGAACCTTCTTTTCCAGAACTCGCGCAGTCTGGTACTGCTCGCGGTCACGCGGGCTCCAGATTGCGACGGCCTCGGCGATCGCCGTGGACGCACCGATTGCCGAGATGAGAAACGCGAGGCGCGGCGCCTGACGGCCTCGGCGGAAAATCCGCAGGTAGAGAACCGCGATTGGGGCCGTACCGATGAGTCCGATGATCACATTGGTACGCGTCGTCTCGCTGAAGACGAGGCTGACGGTGAAGGCGGTGGTGAAGGCGAGAACGACCGCACCGACATGTTCTCCCGACCCGCGCAACGGGCGGTAGGCGACACGCTCCAAAAGCACGGCGCCGGCGCCGGACACCACCATGCCGCCCACGATGCACGCGAGGAGAATCGCAACGAGTGTGAAGCCCGTGCGGTAGGGGTAGTTCCCCTCTTCGAGCAGTGGAATCCCGATGAAGTTTGTCGCCGTGATGAGGGTGGCGAACGTTCCGACCATGAAGATCTCGGAGTGAGCGAAGTTGATCAGGCGGAGAACGCCGTACACCAGGGTGTATCCGAGCGCCACGAGCGCGTAAATCGCCCCGAGAGCCAGTCCCGTGACGGTGAGGTCCAAGAACGTCCGATAAATCAACCAATCACTCATCAGTGCCTTCCAGACCCCTTCTTTATCTAATCAGACCGTAGACGTAAAACGGTCGGGGACCGAAGTCCCCGACCGTTTCAGGATTCGTTACGCCAGGAAAGTGGCGTGATCGGTTTTACTCGATCAGACCCTCGACGACGATTGCGCCACCCTCGACCTTGTAGGAGTAGACGGCGTTGCCAGCGACTTCACCGGTCTCGTCCCACTTGATCTGCTTGGTCACGCCAGCGGCGTCGTAGCTCTTCAGGAACTCGAGGACCGCGGCGCGGTCGGCTGCACCCGAAGCAATGGCTGCGAGGAACGCGTTTGCAGCGTCGTACGCCTCGGCGGCGTAGGTCTGCGGCGTCTCGCCGGGGAACTGCTCACCGTAAGCGGCGGCGAAGTCGGCATTCGAGGCACCATCTGCACAGGTGCAGGTGATGATCGAACCCTCGGCTGCGGGGCCTGCGGCCTCGATGTAACCGATGTCCTTGACGCCGTCACCGAACACGAGAGTCGCCTCGACGCCTGCGTCACGGAGCTGCTTGGCAAGCTTGCCTGCCTCTGCGTAGTAACCACCGTAGAAGATCGCGGCCGGAGCAGCGTCCTTCATCACCGACACAGCAGCCGAGAAGTCGGCAGCAGCCGGATCGACCGAGTCGGAGGCGACAACCTTGTCACCCAGACCGTCGCGGACGATGTCAGCGAGGCCCTTGCCGTACTCCGAAGCGTCATCGATGACACCAACGGTCTCAGCAGCGAGCTTGTTCTGGATGTAGGCCACGATGCCGGGGCCCTGCTTGTCGTCACCGGCGAGCGCGCGGTGGAAGATCTTCCAACCGTTGTCGTTCAGTTCCGCGTTGGTGGCCGACGGAGTGATGATCGAAAGACCAGCCTCGTCGAACAACGGGTTGACGGCCTTCGACTCACCCGAGAATGCGGGGCCGACGATGCCAAGGATGGCTGCGTCAGCGATCGCCTCGGTGGCGAGGGCGGGTGCCTGGTCAGGCGAACCCTGCGAGTCGAATTCCTTCAGGCTCACCTGGCAGCCCGCGTTGGCAGCATTGAACTGCGCAATTGCGAGATCGGCGCCCTTCTTGATGTTCTGGCCAAGGTTGCCAGCGTCACCCGAAAGCGCACCGAAGAACGCAATCGAGGTGCCCTCTGCGCAGGTCGCGCCACCGGCGGCCTCGCCACCCTCAGCGGGGGCGGTGGTGTCACCAGTGGTGGTCTCCTCCGCAGCAGCGGTGGTGTCTTCGGTCGCACCCGAGTCGCTGTCGTCGCCACAGGCGGCGGCGACGAACGCGAGGCTGACCGCAAGTGCGGCAGCGCGCACCAGACGGGTCTTCTTCATGTGTGTCTCCCCTTCATCGAGCGTCCCCTCGGGACACTCGTCTTGATTGATAGTGAGAGAAAGGTTACGGGACGTTACATAACCCCGCAACTAGTGCTTGCATACTACAACGACCTGCGGGCGCGGGAATCAGAGGATCTGAACGGACACCGACAGCGTTTGAGCGGGGAATGGCCCCGCTCTCGCCACGGAAATCCGCAGTTTGCACGACTTCCCCGTCGCCGGCGCAATCACCGTGCGACCCACGACCCGGCAACCGCCCGAGAGCGCACGCCACGTGACCTTGCCCTTTGAGTCCGTCGTCGCGACCTTGGCGAGCAACGCACTCGATCCACGACGCATCGCGTTCGCAACCTGGCGCACACCGCCGACGAGCACCGTCGACGACGTGGCAACTTCCGACGAGTCGGCAACGGTGGTCGCCTCGACGGTGTACGAGACTTTCGTTGCGTTCTTCAACTTCGACACCGTGCACTTGAGAGCCGTCGTGGTGCACACGACCGAGCCGGTTGCATCCTTCACCAAATAACCAGTGAAGTAACCAGCCGGGGCGCCACCCAACACACGTGCCTCGGTCCACCGCAGATCAACCTTCATGTTGCCGGGCACAACCGAGGCAAAGACCGGCACGTACTCCCACGGCAACTTCGGTGCGATCGACGCGGACGCCGCCGACGGAGTTGCACCGGCATCGTTCGTTGCCAGAACCGTGAACGTGTACTTCGTGCCGATGGTCAAACCCGTGACGACACACGTCAGTTCCCCGGCATTCGGCGAACACGTCTTCGACTCGGGACTCGACGTCACCGCGTACTTCGAGATTGCAAGACCGCCGTTGTCGACCGGCGCGGTCCACGACACTTGTATCTCGCCGTTGCCCGCGACCATCGTCGGCGTTCCCGGCGCCGACGGCGCAACACCGGCCGCGAGCGTCTTCGGCGTCGACGAGGCACCCGACCCCGCGGCGTTCGTCGCCGCGACCGTGATGGAATACGTTGCACCGGCGGTCAGACCCGTCAACCGACACGACAGTGCCGTCGAGGCGCACGTCACCGATGCCCCACCCGTCACCGAGGCCGTCGTCGTGTAGCCGCTGACCGCAAGACCGCCGTTGGATTCAGGCGCCTCCCACGTCACGTCGATCTCGGTGCGCGAAGCACGCGTCACGGCAACGTTGCGTGGCGCACTGGGAACACAATTCGAAGCGCAGGTATAGAGGAGGAGATTCGGTGACGCCGTGGCACCGCGCTGGATGATCGACACCGCATTCCTCGTTGCATTCGCGAGGATCCGAGATGTGACTTCAGCGGGGGTTGCCTGGGGTGTTTCCTGCAGGATCATCGCAGCCGCACCCGTGACGAACGGCGCGGCCATCGACGTGCCGCTCTTGTTGTAGCTGCCTGTGTCCGCGTACTTGCCGGGGAACAGGTCGGGGTCGTCGGTGTCAACGGCGCTGAGGCCGGTCACCGGCCATGCCGATCTGATGTTGGTCCCGGGGGCAAACATGTCGACACACGGGCCGTAGTTCGAATACGGCGCCTCGTCGTCTTCACGTGTGAAAGTGTTCGCGCTGATCCCGCCCGTGGCGGCAACCGTGAGAATTCCTTCGGTGCGCGAGTTGCGCCTCGAGGAGCACGCCGGACTCGGTGACGTCGCGTCATTCGACGCGTCGACGTACCCCTTCGTCGCGTCGTTGCCATCGTTACCGGCCGCCGACACAACGGCGATTCCGTCGGCAACCACGGCACGCACCTGGGCGTCGAGGCTCAGCGACGGGCGCTCGGTACCGAGACTGAGGTTCACGACCGCGGGCTTGCCGGCAGCGTGGTTGGCAACAACCCATTGCATGCCGTCGATGAACGCCGAGACCGTGGTTCCGCTGTTGCAGATCGCCTCGGAACCCCCCGGAAAGATCTTCACCGGCACGATCGTCGCCTTCTTCGCGACGCCGTAGGTCGTTCCTGCGGCAATGCCTGCGACGTGCGTACCGTGACCACAGTCGTCATCGGTCGACGTCAACGTATGGACGGGTCCGGTCTCGCTCATCGTGACTGTTGGAACGAAGTAACCGGTCGCGACACGACCGGTGAATTCGTTGTGTGACCGACGAACCCCCGTGTCGAGCACGTAGATGTCGACCCCCGTTCCGTCGGCTGCATAACGAAACTTCGTGTCCAACGTGGGCGATGTCTGATCGACGCGATCGAGTCCCCAGTTGTCGACCGTGTGCGTACCCGAGATCGTCTGCTCGGTGGCAGGTTTCACGATCAAGTCAGCCTCGACCCACCTCACCCCGGGACGGTTTCGAATGTCTAACAGGGCATCAGCATCGAGATGGGCGACGACGACATCGACGTCACCCGTCAATTCACGCTGGACATCGTGTCCGGCGTCTTCGAGATGTTCCGCGACCACGTCAACAGCGCGGTCGCCGTTGACGACCACCAAGAAAATGCCACTTGTCTGTGAAGCCGATGCCTGTGGTGCTGCGACGGTGATGGCACCCCACGCGAACAGCGTTGCGAGAAGCGTGCCGGCTGTCGGCTTGCGAAAAATGCTCACGAAGCGATGCTAGGCGTGTTACTTGGTCGCCGACGCGCGCACGGTCACGCGCTTGGCACCGATGCCCCTGGACTTCAAGAGCAGCACACGCTTCTTCGTCCTCAGAACAAATTTTCCATTGACGAGAACGTCGACGGATCCGTGGGCATTCGAGATCCGCAGAAGAACACGGTCACTGCTCGTTCGCACGACCGTCGCCCGCGGCTGGGCGGTTTCGAGCGCACCAATGTCACTGGCGCGGAACTGCACCTGTTCGGTCGCGATCGTGGTTGTGGGTGCCACCGTTGTCGGCGCTGCAGTCGACGGAGACGCTGTCTCAGTCGGAGCAGGCGCAGTTGTCCCCGGGATCGTTGTCTCGGGCGACTGCGCCGCCGGCAACGTCGTCGAGGTAGTTGACGTCGTCGTTGGCGCCTCGCTCGACGGAGTCGTTGCGCCGGCCTGGCCACCCGGACCGATGTAGAGGAGAAGATTCGGCGAGCCCGCACCGACACCGTCGACGATGTTGCGCGTGGCGGCCGCCGTCAACAGACGTGCAACGTCGGCCGGTGCGAGGGTCGGCGCAGACTCGAGCAACAGTGCCGCTGCGCCTGCGACATGGGGCGATGCCATCGAAGTGCCCGACAGCGTTGCCTCGTCGTTTGCATCATCGATGCCCGCCGAAAGGATGCTGCTACCCGGCGCGAAAATGTCGACACAGGACCCGTAGTTCGAATACGACGCGCGCGAGTCGTATCGGTCGGTCGCACCGACCGTCACGGCCAGTGGTTCGCTTGCGGGCGAAGCGGTGCATGCGTCACGCGCCGAGTTGCCCGCGGCAACGATGACGGTGATGCCATCGGCCACCGCTCGGGCGACGGCTTCGTTGAGTGCCACCGATGTCGAACCACCGAGGCTCATGTTCGCCACGGCCGCCACACCCGCCTGGTGATGACCAACCATCCAGTCGATACCTGCGACGACGCCGGCGAGAGTGCCCGAGCCGTAACAGTCGAGCACTTTCACGGGAACGATCGTCGCATCGGGTGCGACGCCGAAGGTTTGACCCGCAGCGGTACCGGCGACGTGCGTTCCGTGGCCGTTGCAGTCGGTCGTGTCGTTCGGGTTCGCCGCGTTCTCGATCGTGTTGCGACCCTGCGCGACGCGAAGACCGAAGTCAGTGTGACTGGCGAGCACGCCGGTGTCGATCACGTACAGCGACACCGCGCGACCGCTCGAACTGCGCGTGATCGTACCGTCGAGCGGAAGTGCGCGTTGGTCGACACGGTCGAGTCCCCACGCACGCGTTTGCACGGGTCGGTTGGCGGCGGTGTTCGGCGTGAATGCAACGGGCGGATTGGACGCCGGGCCCTCGCCCGCGATGTTCCGCGCGACAACCGTGACCGTGTACGTGGTGCCGTTGACGAGCGCGCCGATCAAACAACGCAGACCCACCGTGCTGCAGGTCGCACCGCCTGGCGACGCCGTCGCCGTGTACGAGAGCGCTCCCCTGCCGACGATCGTCGGTGCCAACCAACTCACGTAACCAGAACCATCGAGCGCACTGACCGTGACCGAGCGTGGTTCACTCGGCTTCACCGAGTAGTCGATGGCGGTGAAAGCCCACGACAGTTTCACCTGTCCCCGCGCGCCACCCCATCCGTCGACTGCGATGTTGTAGGTGTTCCCCGCCGTCACTTCGATCGACACCCGACTCCACAGCTGGCCACTCGCCAGAGCGAAGTCGTCGTTCACTGCCTGCACGGCAAGCCTGCCGATTGCTGGGCCGATGTAGACGCCGAGCAGCGTGTCGAAGGTGCTGGTGTAGGCAGCGCCGCCGGTTGATCCCGTCGATACCACCAATGCTCCGTCAGATGGCGCCGTCCAGCTGTACCAAAGCGACGCGGCACCACTCGAAGCACCATGGTTGGGTTCGTTCAACTCACGGGTCGCGTGGACATTTGATCCCTCGACGAGACCCGAAGGGCCCGTGAGCGTCGCGGCACCGGCGAAGTTGTCGTTCGCGGGGCGGGGCACCGTCGTCGTGGTTGCCGGCAGCGTGGTCGTTGTCGGTGCAGTTGTTGTCGGTGCAGTTGTTGTCGGTGCAGTTGTCGTCGGTGCAGTTGTCGTCGGTGCAGTTGTCGTCGGTGCGGTCGTCGTCGGCGCCGTTGTGGTGGGTGCGACAGTCGTGGTCGGCGACGGGGCATCGGCCGAGCCGGTGAAGAGCAACCTGTTCGGCGATCCGAGACCAACCGAACCGAGGGCGTTCGTGGTTGCACCGGTCAGAACGCGTGCCGCGACTTGTGCGGGACTGAGGGAAGGCTCGCCGCCGAGAATCAGGGCGGCAGCACCGGCGACGTGTGGCGCCGCCATCGATGTGCCGCTCAGCGTGCGCATGATCGTGTCGCCGGTGTGCGATGCCGAGGCGATACCGACACCCGGCGCGAATACGTCGAGACACGACCCCCAGTTCGAGAACGATGCGCGCAGATCGGAGGAGCCCGATGCCCCAACAGTGAGCGCCATCGCCTCGCTGGCCGGGGACGCATTGCACGCATCGGCATTCGAGTTGCCGGCCGCGACGACGAACGTGACGCCGTCGGCGACGCCGCGCGCAACCGCCGAGTTCATGATGCGCGACTTCGCGCCGCCAAGGCTGAGGTTGGCGACCGCGGGCTGACCCACCTCGTGGTCGGCGATCACCCAGTCGATTCCTGCGATGACGACCGACATCCATCCGCTGCCGTTGCAACCAAGGACACGCACCGGCACGACGGTTGCCGCCTTCGCGACGCCTGCCGTGACGCCAGCAATCGTGCCGGCGACGTGGGTTCCGTGGCCGTTGCAGTCGTTCGTGCCGTTGCCGTCGAGTACGCCGTCGTAACCGGCGGCGACTCGACCGCCGAACTGCACGTGGCTTGCGCGCACACCGGTGTCGATGACGTAGGCACGCACACCCTGCGCACGATTCGGGTACGTGTACGAGTTGTCGAGTGGCAAAGCACGCTGGTCGATGCGGTCGAGGCCCCATGACACCGGCGAGAGCTGTGTGTCGCTCGTCTGCACCATCACGTCGGGCTCGATCGAGATGACGTTCGGGTCGGCGGACAATGCGTCGTATGCCTCGGCGGTGAGATCGGCGACGAAACCGGTGATCGCGTTCGAATACGCCCTCACGTTGGTCGCGCCGACCGCGGACGCCGTGCCAAAGGCGCTGGCGCCCGAACGAAGCTGAACGATGTAGCGGCCCGGCGTGGCAGCGACACGAATCGTGGAGTTGGGTTCGACCGCCAGCACGTCGGCATCGCTGCGCAGACGGCGAACGTCGTTGGCGTCGAGCGTGGCGACGAACCCCTCGACCGCTTCTGAGAAGACGTCGGAGACCTCGTTGCCGAGCGCCCGTTCTTTCCGCGCCTTCGCCACGGCGTCGACGTCGGGGTCGAAGGTAACGACGTACTCACCGGCGACTGCGGCCGCGGAGGTGGTCGAGGCAAGCGGTGTGGCGACGGGAACCAAGGAGCCCAGAAGGCCGGCCGCGACGGCGGCGGACAGGCGTCTCCGAGCGGTTCTCACCCCGCCAAATCTAGAGAAGAAAGGTAAGAAAATCCGCTCAGGGAACGGTCAGTGTGACGTTCTTCTTCTTCGCCGACCCGGGTTTGGCGCCAACACGCAGCGTCGCCTTGCACGTCCCCTTGGCGAGGAAGGCGACTCCCGCTCCGGAGGCCCGGCATACCTTTGCCGATCCCTTCGCGACGCTGACGGTCGCCGACGATCCCTTTGGCACGGTATTCCCCGTGATCTCCGCGATCTGCAGCGCTGTCAGGCTGACACCGACCGCGGGCGACGGCTTTGCCGCCACGGGTGGGGTCGTCGCCTGCGTGGCGGACGGCAAAGGAGTCCCGGCGGGGACGGTGACCTTCGGCTGGGAGAACCCGGGGTCCTCAACATTGACTTTCACAACCTCGACCGCAGCCGGCTTGGTGGCGGGCTGAGTCGTTTGCGGAGCCGGAGCCACGGTCGTCGCAGGTGCGGCGGTGGGTGGCGCGGGCGGCGCAACAGCGGTGGTTGTCGTCGTCGTTGTGGGACGGGGCCCGATCTGCATCTGGCGTGCTGTCGTCGATGGCGCGATCGTCGTCGTGTACGGCGCAAGCGTCGTGGTCGTCGTCGAAGTCGTCGTCGAGGTGGTGGTCGTCGTTGCGGCTGCTCCGACGACGAAGCTCACAGTCGAGAATTGCCGCATTGTCGAGTCGAGCGCGTTGACGGCGTTCACGCCGGCCACGCGCACTTCGAGGTTCGTACCGTTCGCAAGGTTCGCGATCGTTGCCGTGGTCGCCGTCGAGGTTCCGTCGTTCACGATCGACCATTCACCGACACCGGTCGTCCGGTATTCAATGACGTAGTCGTCGGTTGCCGCAGCCGGTGCCTTTGCAGATGGTTCCCAACTGATGGTGGCCACCCCTCCCGACGTCTCGGCCGACAAACCGACGACCGGTCCGGGGATGATCCAGTCGAGCGCCGACGCAACGCGTTCGTAGAGGTTTGGCGTTGATCCGGTGCACACGGGGGAACCGGGAACGACCGACTGGTTCGGGTCGCGAACGGCTTTCGAAGCGATGCCGGCCAACACGGTCCGGTCGCCGACGGTCATCGCGAACGGGCCACCACTGTCGCCACTGCACGCCGACGCCATGACGTCACTTGTCGGACGCAAGAGACAGAGATGCTGCGCCGAGATGAAGGCCGAGGGCCAGTAAAAAGCGCGGGGAGGGCTCGAGTCATCGATGCAATATTCGGAGCGAATGCCTGCGTTCACTTTCATCGTGACACCGCGCAACGTCGTGCGAGCCGCGTTGTCGAGCGTGGCCCCCCAACCCGTGATGAGACCCGTCGAACCTTCGGCCGGCCACGTCGCATTGTCGAGTCCGATTGGCAGTGCGGCGGGACGAACCGCCGCGGAGAATTCGAACGGTCGATTCACTTCGATCAACAAGAGGTCCGCGTTCGGCCACGCTCCGGCCACGCCGCGCGCGGGAAGAATCCGCGTCGCGGTGCGCGCTGTCGACGAATTGATCGTGGTCCAGTAGCGCGAGTCGCCCGTACCGACGACAACGAAGTTCGGATAGACACGGCCGGCGGAGTCGCGCCAAATGCAGTGATCGGCGGTCAAAACCCATTTCGCGGCGATGATCGCGCCACCGCACGCAAAACCATTCCCGTCAACCGGCCCTACCTTGTACGACAACAGCGCAACCTGGTACGGCGCACCCGAGATGGCAACATCGCTGCCACCAGCGACGTTGCGATCACGATCGGACTCAGACGAGTTCGAACGCACGAGCACCACACCTACGACAGAGAGAGCAACCACGACACCGAGTGTCAGTGCCGAGCGCAGTACACCGGAAGATGGTCGTGGTTCGCTCACTTCTTCACCGTGATGGTGGTGGTCTTCGACTTGGGCTTGCCCTTTCCGCTCGCAACTGCAACTTTCACCTTGCACTTGCCGGCCGAGAGCGCGACGACAGTCGCACCCTTGACGACGCAGACTTTCTTCGATGCCTTGTCGACCGTCACCGAGACGCGAGCACCCGCGGGCACATCGGCCTTGGCCAACTTCGCCACGTCGGTTGCCCCGATCGGGTTGAAGGTGGAGAGTTCGGTCGACGCGACCGACACGGTCGACGATCCTCCCGAAGCGGAAGCAGCAGTCGTCGGCGCGGCCGGAGCGGTAGTTGCGGTCGCACCTCCCGCAGCAACCGTCGTCGGCGCGGGCATCGTGGCCTCAGCCGGATTGGGGGCGATGTCCTTCGCACCCTGTGGATCTTGGCCCGCGAGAGTCGGTGCCGCGGCGGGCGGCGTCTCGGGTTCGGGCAGCGGCATGTCGGGCACCGCCACCGGCTGCTCCCTCGGACCCACGGTCACCTTCGCCACCGGTGAGTAAAAGCGGTAGTCGGCGCGCTCGGCGACGATCTCGTTCAGACCGGCAACGCGGAACGCGTACTCCTTGCCGTTCTCCAACCCACTCAGTTCGACCGTTGTATTGGTGCTCTCGCCGTCACTGAGGGTGAACCATGTGGTTCCTCCGTCCTCACTCATCTCGACGACATAGTCGTACGGCACCGGATCCCATTCCGGGTCCTCGGCGTAGGGGAACCACGCGGCGTACGGCTTGCTCCACGTCAGTGTCACCGACTGATCGTCGGGCATCGCCACGAAGTCGTTGATCGCACCACCGGCGGCCCAACGTGCGAGGGAACGTGCGCGAATCGCCAATGTGGCGCCTTCGTTGGAACAGTTACCCAGTCGGTCGACCTCCGAGATGATGCCTGCGAGCACGGGACGGTTTTCGACGTTCACGACAACGGGTCCGCCCCAGTCGAAGTTGCACGCAAGCCCACCCTGCGGGCCGGCCGCCTTACCGAGACAAATGCGTGATTCGCCCACATACGAGTCCCAAGTGCCGCAGGAACTGTCGCCGACATCGGACAACACCTCGACGAGTGCGGTGCGCAGCGTGCCGACGCTGTTGATGCCGGCGCTACGCGCTCCGTATCCCGAAATCTGGCCGGTCGTGCCCTTGGCCGGCCATGAATCATCGAGGCCGAAGGGCAAGTCGATCGGGCGAACCGTCGTGAACTGGGAGAAGTCGATTGCCTTGTCGGTTTTCAACAAGGCCCAGTTCTCCCACGAACCACCGGTCAGCGCCTTTTCGATACCGAACATGTGCTTGGGTTCGTTCTCGTACGTGTTCGGCTCCCATGGGCCGACCATGCCGACGCCGATGCGGAACCTTTCCTTGTCCCAGGGCGCTCCGTAGGTCGAAACGCAGTTTGCGGTCGTGGCGATCCAGCGTGAGCTCAAGATGACTCCACTACAGGAGAAGGACCATTGCTCGCGCCAAGTGGCCCACGGCTTGGGAAGCCATTCCTTATCCGGAGTCATTCGGTAGACCACGACTTGATACGGCGCCGGGTGCGCCGACTGGGAGGCAACGGCGCCACCCGAGATGTTGCGATCGCGTTCGCCATCGGACGACTCGGACCCACCGCAGGCCGCAGCGACCAAGAGAAAGCCGGCGGCGATCGCCGCAATGAAACGATTGTTGCGCCGAGTGAACTGCACTGTGCCTCCCAAATTGAACTGCCATTCACCGTACAGCACGGCGGCACTGACATTCGGTCGGCCGTTGAACCGCCCTTCAGACTGGCCTCGCATTACTGTCAGCGGTGATGGTGGCTCGCATGTGGAGGCCGACACGGCCGTTGGCGACACTCGCGATCGTCACGCTTGCCGCATGCGGCTCGCCGGGCGGAGCCAACCCGACGACCACGAGCGCGGGACCGACGACCACTGTCGCTCCGACCACCACGTTGCCGTCGATGCTGCCGCCATCCGGGACGATCCCACTCGCGCAGATCGCCGATGTCGTGCGCGGCGACGACTTGGTCGTCACGGCCGAGCGCGCGTTGCAGGCATGGCGCGACGTTCCGGCCGAATGCCACCCATCGAAAGCCGAGGCGTTGGCGGCACGCGATCAGTTCATTCGCGTCAAGACCTACCTCGGCAAGGTGCGCGGCGCGGCGCGCGACCTGCGCAACGCATCCGCGTTCAAGGGACTCATCGAAGTCGAAACCGCTTACCGGTCGTACGCAGCCTCGCGCGAATTCATCGTGTGCGGAGAGTCGAAGGCCATCGAGTCGTCGTCACCTGCAACGTCGACGACCATCGTCGGCGGAACCGCAAAGGGTCTCGCCGCCGGCGGTGTCGTCGAAGTCGACCTCACCATCACGGGCACACCGAAGGTCGACCGCGAATTCACAGTCGCCGATGTCGGCGCACCGTGCGACGGGCTGAGCGCAAACACGACGTTCCTCGTCAATTCGCAGGATTCATCGGGTCGCTGGGTCATCACCGATGTGATCGTCGATGCGGAAGGCGCCCCGAACGCAGCGGTGGTTCCGACACGTGCGGGACCGGGCGCCATCGAATACCTCGCCTATTGCGGCACGCTCGACAAGCGCCACGGCGTCGTCACATACCGAGTCTCACCAACTGGCGACACCACGACGACCCAACCCGCACCGACGACCACCGATCCAGCGGCACTGCTTCACGTCGTTGCCCTCGACGACGGATCGTCGGTCGTCGTCGACCCACGCGCCACCGAGGTTGCCATCGAGCCCGAAAGCGTCACTGCGTTCCTCTCTGTGAACGACGCCGAGGGTGGTGTCGTGATCGCACGGCTGAATCTCGGCGACTGGGTTGCGCTTCGCGACAGCGGGGTGACATGGATTCCGGTCGGCCCCGGTGACGACGGCCTCGAACTCCGCGTCGTCGGAGCAAAGGTTGCGGTGAAACAAACGCTGCGCGTGACCGCTCCGAGCACATCGACGACGTCGACAACCACTGCCGAGCCCTCGACGACAATCACCTCGTCTGCGCCGGGAGAAACGGATGATGACGAGGACACCACATTGTGGATCATCCTCGTCCTCGTCGTCGTGGCGACGTTGACCGTGTTGGCGTCACGCCTGCGTCTGCGGCGCTGACCGCGTCAGTTTTCCTGTTCGGCGACTTCGCGTCGGACTTCGTCCATGTCGAGGTCGCGTACCGCACCGATCAACTGCTCGAGCATGTGCTCAGGCAACGCACCGGCCTGGCGGAACACCAACACCCCGTCACGGAACGCCATGATCGTGGGAATCGACTGAATCTGCAGCGCACCCGCAATGCCCTGCTGAGCTTCGGTGTCGACCTTCGCGAACGTGATGTCGGTGTGCGCGAGCGACGCCTTTTCGAACACCGGCGCAAACATCTTGCAGGGCCCGCACCATTCGGCCCAGAAGTCGACGAGCGTAATGCCGTCGGCCGTCACGGTTGATTCGAAGTCGGTCTCGGTCAGGTCAACGGTTGCCATACCGGCGAGGGTAACAATCACCGGTGGAGAGCGTTCCCCGAGTCGCCACACTGATGGCGATGAGCAGCATCGTCGTGTCCGATCTCGCATACGCACCTCCCGGCGTCGACCAGATCTTCTTCGACGTCAACTTCGGTGTCTCAGCGGGAGAACACGCGGCGATCGTCGGTGCCAACGGGGCCGGCAAGAGCACGATTCTCAAGATCCTGTCGGGTGTGTACGAGGCAGACGAGGGCGAATTCACCGTCGGCGGGAACATGTTGTCGATGACACAGGACGTCGGCATGTCGCGGCCCGAGGATTCGTTGCGCGACATGCTCGTCGAGGTGGCGCCGAAGGTTGTGCGCGACGCAGGTCGCGCGCTGATCGCTGCCGAAGTGGCTCTTGCCGACGGCACCGATGATGGAATGGGATACGCCGAGGCGCTGGGTGTGTGGGGTGACCTCGGTGGCTACGAGCTCGAGGCCCAGTGGGCCGCCGCCGCACAGCGCAGTCTGAAGACACCCGTCGACGATTTCACGCGACGCAAGGTGTCCGAACTGTCGGGTGGCGAACGCAAGCGCCTCGTCCTCGACCTTCTTCTCACCTCGGGTGCCGACGTGTTGTTGCTCGACGAGCCCGACAACTACCTCGACATCCCCACACGAGCGTGGTTGGAAGACCAGATTCGCGCGTGCAAGTCGACGATCCTCATGGTGAGCCACGACCGTGCGCTTCTCGAACGCGTGGCAACGAAAATCATCGTTGTCGAGGGCGCCGGCTGTTGGGTGCACGGCGGCTCGTACGCGACGTTTCCCGAAGCCCGCGCAAAACGTCAAGAGCAGTTGGGTGACGACCTGAAGCGGTGGGAGAACGAAGAGCGTCGGCTGTTCCACCACATGAAGATCATGAAGACGCGTGCCGCGCAGAACTTCAAGAACGCAACCAAGGCGAACGCCGCCGAGACGCGTTGGGAGAAATTCGTGGCTGCGGGTCCTCCCCCGCCGCCCGTCCCCGACCAACAGATCCACGTCCGTTTCCGCGGCGGTGACTCGGCGCGCCGCGTGGTGAAATTCGAAGACGTCGCCGTCGGTGATCTCTTTGCTCCTTTCTCGGAGGAAGTTCACTTCGGAGAGCGAGTTGGTCTGATCGGCCCGAACGGCACGGGCAAGACGCACCTTCTCAATGCCCTGTACGGGGAAACAGAATCACTCTCGGGCACCATCACGTTCGGGCCGCGCACGTCGGTCGGCATGTTCACCCAGATCAACGACCGACCCGAGTTCACCGGTCGCACCTGCATCGAGATCGTGCGTGACAAATTGATCGACGAGGAAAAGTCGATGCGTGCGCTCGCGCGCTACGGCCTGCGCAACCAGGCACGCCAGGAGTTCCAGACGTTGTCGGGTGGACAAAAGGCCCGCCTCGAGATCCTCGCGTTGGAGCTCGACGGCCACAACGTGCTGCTACTCGACGAACCCACCGACAACCTCGACATCGATTCGTCCGAAGCGCTGGAGCGCGCGCTCGACGGCTTCGAGGGAACCGTCATCGCGGTCAGCCACGACCGCACGTTTCTCGCACAGTTCGACCGCTACATCATGATCACCGACGAAGGTGGCGTGTTCGCTCTGCCCGATTTCGACGTCGCGATGAAGGGTCTCGCCGAACCCGCGAAGTTGGCGAGCGTGCGTCTCGCCAAACCGCTGACGACGAACGACTAACCGCCCGTCAGGTGCGCGCGTTCGGCGCGCAGCTGCACCAGCAACTGGTCGGTCGTTTCGTTGCAAAGGGCGATGCCCCACTCGATGCGGAACTGCACCTGGTCGGCCACATCGGACCCGTAGGCGAAACCCGAGTTCTTCTTGCGACCGGACACACCGAACGTGCTGTAGCCGGCCTCGTTGTGTTCACAGGCGATGACCTTTGCGAACGGCCACTCGACCGTGTTCTTTGCACCGAGGAACACCGCTCGTCGGTTGGTGATGACCGTGTCACCTTCCTCGATGTACGACAACGACTCTTCGCCGGGTACACGCCTGCCGCGAACACCGCCTGTGTTGAGTCGAATGCCACCGAACAACGGGAATGACACGCCGCCATAGCCACCTTGATAAGTGGCCGGCGCACGTGTGGTTTCGAGAAGACCCGAGTTCTGTATGCGCGCGATCGCGAATTCTCCGGCCTTCAAGACGAGCGAACCGTCGTCGCCCTCGAACAAGCCGTCGAGGTCACCGCGCGCGGAGCGTTCGACCGCGTCGATCATGGTGTCGAGCAGGTCGAGCTGTTCCCGGCGCTTCGCCGTCGACGCCGCGGCCTCGTGTTCGGCCACCTGCTGCTGTTCGAAAATCTTGCGCTCACGTCGTTTTGCAAAGAAGCCCACTCCTCGAGCGTATGCAATGGGTGTCCTCGTATCCTCCAAGCCGTGATCGTGATCGACGCACAGGGCCTTGCGGCATCGCGACCCAACCGCCCCCTCTTCCGCGACCTCTCGATCACCGTGTCGACGGGCGACCGAATCGGCGTCGTCGGGCTCAATGGCTGCGGGAAAAGCACGCTTCTGCGCATTCTCACCGGCGAACTGCAATCCGATGCCGGCGAGGTACGCACCGGTCGCAACGCACGCATTGGCGTTCTGTCGCAACACCCCGTCCTGCCGGCTGGCACCGTGCGTGACGCCGCCAGCGTCGACGTCGAACCCTGGCGGGCCGAGGCTGCACTCTCGCGGCTCGGCATGGGCGACATGCTCGACGCCCGCACCGACCGGTTGTCGGGGGGTCAAACGAAACGTGTTGCCCTCGCTTCGTTGTTGTGTCGCGAGTGGGACGCCCTGGTTCTCGACGAACCCACCAACCATCTCGACCTCGACGCGATCACCTATCTCGAAGACACTCTCGCCGCATTCACGGGTGGTCTGCTGCTCGTCACTCACGACCGTCACGTTCTCGACCGCGTGACGACAAAGGTTCTCGAAATCGACCGCGGCCGCGCCTATCTCCACGAGCCACGCGGTGTGAACGCCGGCTCGGGCTACGCGGCATACCTCGCCGCGCGCATCGAACGTGAAGAGAATGCTGCGACTGCCGAACAGATTCGTCGCAACGCCGCCCGGCGCGAGCTTGCCTGGTTGCGACGCGGCGCCCCCGCTCGATCGACCAAACCGAAGTCGCGTGTCGACGCCGCGAAGGCACTGATTTCACAGCGCGCCGACGCACCGGCGCGGCAGGGCGACCTCGGTCTCGACCTCGGCACGACTCGACTCGGATCGAAAGGTGTCGAGTTCGACAACGTCACCTTCACGTGGCCCGGCGCCTCGGCACCGACAATCGCCGAGTTCGATTTCGTGTTCGAACCGGGCGATCGCATCGGCATCGTCGGCGCGAATGGTGCAGGGAAGAGCACGTTGCTCGACCTCGTCGCTGGCCGCATACAACCGGCGACGGGAACCGTCATACGTGGGTCAACCGTGAAGATCGGCTATTACGACCAACTCGGCCGCGACCTCGATGCGAACCAGCGCGTGCGCGATGCCGTCATCGGCGACAAGGGCGACCCTTCCGTCGAGGACCTCAACTTGATGCGCAGTTTCTGGTTCGACGGCGATGCACAGTTTGCACCCATCGGCACGTTGTCGGGTGGCGAACGTCGGCGCCTGCAACTACTCCTCACCCTCGTCGAGCAACCGAACGTCCTTCTTCTCGACGAACCCACCAACGACCTCGACCTCGACACACTCCGAGCGCTCGAGGACCACCTCGAGACCTGGCCCGGGATCGTCATCGTCGTCAGCCACGACCGCACGTTCCTCGATGTCACGGTCGACCAGGTTCTTGCGCTCGCGGGCGACGGTTCGGTACGCCAGGTTCGCGGTGGTGTCGCCGGCTGGTTGCACGAACGAAACACCAAGACCGTCGACAAACGCGCTGCACCGGCGACATCGACGTCGGCATCGGCATCGGCATTGACATCAACAAAGCCGACATCAAAGCCAAAGGTGAGCCCGAGCACGTTGAAACGCCAGATCGGCGAGGCCGAACGTGCCATGAACAAGGCGACCGCCGAGCAAGAGCGGCTGAACGGCGAACTCGCCACCGCGGGCAGCGACCACCTGCGCCTCGCGCAACTCAGCGAGGAACTCGGTCGGGCAACCCAGGCGTTGTCCGAAGCCGAAGCGCGCTGGCTGGAGCTCGCCGCCGAAGCCGAGGCAGCGGGACTCGACATCTCGTGAGGGCGTGGAGACAATCCGGTTCGTTTCACTTAGGCTGAAGTCATGTTCAATCGAACTGCCACCCGAGCAACCGTTCGCGGACTGGTCCTGACGCTCGTGATCGGCACCCTCGGCGTTGCCTGCCGCAGCAGCGACTCCGACTCCCGCGACCGCAACGTCTCGTCCACCGCCAAGGCAATGGCGTGTACGAAAGCCGGCCAGGTGAAGAACGTCGGTGGCAAGAAGATGGTGTGCGGCCAGTCGACGATGGCAAAGAAGTCACCCAAGCAGTGGTTCCCCGTCGCCGCACAGAAGAAGTGGGTCTGCAAGAAGCCGGGCATCCCCCG